>NZ_DKHL01000026.1:0-195021 GCF_002453775.1 Empedobacter sp. UBA6745 | reverse complement strand
GTAATCAACCGAGGACTCGGGTAATATAAAACATACCTATTTATAATCTCCCTACACCTCGGGAAAGGTGAAAATAACTCTGCGCAATCATGCAGATGAAATGAGTAAAGAAATTATTAAAATCGATTTTTTTTAATGATTCAACAGAACCAAATGAAATAATTGCAAGTTTTTATCCAGAAGAATTAATTAACTTTATCCATTATTATTCAGATTGGCTAATCAAAAACATTGAGAAATTAAACAACAATATCAATTAAAATTATTAATTAAATGAAAAAATCAGATTTTGATAAAAAATATCGAGAGGAACAAGAGTACAGAAAGTCAAAATTTTATATAATGATGAAAAACGAAGGTTTTATTGAAACCGTTGATAAAACAAACAATTTTTCAAAAGGAGAACCATTATTTTATAAAAGAATTTCTGAATCAGAGTTTTTAGCTTTTAATATTCCATACTATGAAAAACTTAAAAATGCTTTCTTTCAATCAGATTTTTGGAAAATTTATGTTTCATCAGAAGACGATTTTTTAAATAAAAAATTAGAAAAAAATCAATATAAAGATATTATTCTTGGGTTTAGAATCGAAAGAGATATGGATTTATTTAACCAAGAAAAAAACGTCGGCTAACATCGCATTAGTAAAATAACAATTTCAACCAAATAAAAAACCTTGTCAAGGTTCAGAACTTTGACAAGGATTTTTTTATATCTCAATTAAAATAATAAAACTGAAAGATTACTCTTCCCATTCTTCTTTTATTTGTCTTGCTTCATAATCTGCAACCATCTCTGCTTCATAATCTACTTTTTCTCCTTTTGAGAAACGACGAATTGCACTATCGAACAATGAATAAACCACAGGAACAATAATTAAGGTTAGGAATAATGATGACACTAAACCACCAATAATTACCCACGCCAAACCGTTGTTCATCTCCGCTCCTGCTCCTTTTGCTAAGGCAATTGGAATCATCCCGAAAACCATCGCAATTGTTGTCATCAAAATTGGACGAAGACGCGCATGATTAGCTTGCACTAAAGCATTGTGTGTCGTTTCACCAGCTTCTTTTCGGTGATTGGTAAAATCGACCAATAAAATGGCATTTTTACACACCAAACCAATTAACATAATCATTCCGAGAATCGTGAAGATATTCAACGAATTATTAGTTAAAGCTAAAACCACAAAGACACCAATTAATGATAATGGAATCGAAAACAAAACCACGAAAGGATAAATAAACGAATCATACAAAGCAACCATCACCAAATAAACTAAAATAATTGCTGCTAATAATGCGTAACCTAATGTACCAAAACCTTCGGATTGATTTTCTTCATCTCCACCCCAAACATACGATACACCGGTTGGTTTTTTACTATCAATTTTTTGTAAACTATTTTTGAAATCAGTAACAATATCACCCGTTGTACGACCAACAGATTGCGCTTGCACAGTTACAGAAGGTGTTTTATCACGACGCTCTAAGAAACTTGGTCCAGAACTTTGCGTAACCGTTGCAAATTGATCTAATCGAATTTGTTGTCCTTTATCATTCACAAATATCAAACTACGAACGTCATCGATATTCGAACGATTAAAATCATTGTACTGAATATTAATATCATATTCGTATTCACCCGCTCTAAATTTACCATCTGTATTTCCAGAGAAAGCAGTTTGCATGGTTAAACCAACTGTTTGTAAATTCAATCCTAAAGCAGACATTTTATCACGGTCAACTTGCACATTAATTTCAGGATTTCCGGCTTCTGTCGTTAATTTCACTTCCGAAGAACCCTTAATTTGTTCTAATTCGTGTTTTGCTAATTCAGCAAATTTCATGGCGCTTTCTAAATTTGGACCTGTCACAACCAACGCTATTGGCGCTTGTTCCGCTCCAATCAAACCAACTGGAACAGTTTTAACCTTAGCACCAACTAATTCTTTTTCTAAATCGCGTTTTACTTTTGCCGCATAAATAAATGAATTGTCTTCACGCTCTGATTTATCATTTAAAATAACGTCTATTTCTGCTTTATAAGCTGTTGCTTGTGCTGCTCCAAATCCTTCAGAACTTTGACCAACAGTTGTAATCATATCAACAACTTCTTTTTTACCACGTAAAAATTTTTCTGCTTTTTGCGTCATAAAATTTGATTCCTCTATTGTTGCATCTTTTGGTAACTCTATTTGAACTAAGAATTCACCTTTATCTGTTTTAGGGAAGAATTCACCACCAATATATTTTCCTCCCATTAAAACTCCAATAACTGCAAATAAAACGATAAATACCCCAATAAAAACTCCAATTCTACGAACGGTAGATTTTAAACACCATTCTAACATATCAGAAATGAAGTGGGTAAATTTCATTAATTGTTTTTCGAACCAAAGAATAAATTTCTCAAAAATATTTTTCCCTGTGATATGTTCTAATTTCCCGAAACGAGAAGACAACCAAGGAACAATTGTAAATGACGACAATAAGGATAGTAAGGTTGCGATAACGACTGTCACACAAAACTGTGCAATAATATTCGCCACCAAACCTGTACTCATTGCAATTGGTAAGAATACCACGACAATTACCAACGTAATAGCTGTTACTGTAAATCCAATTTCTTTTGCCCCATCGTATGATGCTCTAATTTTCGATTTTCCCATCTCCATGTGACGGTAAATATTCTCTAAAACAACGATAGCATCATCCACTAAAATCCCTACAACAAGCGATAAACCAAGTAACGACATCAAGTTGCAGGTATACCCCATTAAGTACATTCCGATAAAAGTCGCAATTAACGATGCTGGAATAGAAACCATTACAATAAAAGCATTACGAATACTATGTAAAAATAAAAGCATTACAATTGCAACTAAAACAACTGCTAAAACTAAATCGAAAATAACGTGATCTGCCGCAGCCAATGTAAAATCAGACGTATCATTTACAATCTGAATTTTAAGTCCTTCTTTCTTATAATCTGTTTCAACTTTTTTGATGGTTTCTTTCATCAATTCAGAAACTGCAACCGCATTTGCATCTGATTGTTTTACAACCTGAACAATAATCGCTGAACTCTGATTAACACGTGCAATTTTTTCTACTTCTTTTTGAGAATCTTGCACAAAAGCAACTTCCGATAAACGAACTTGAATTCCATTATTCGAAGAAATTACCAAATTATTTAATTCATCAACTGATTTATATTTTCCAGAAAGACGAATAATTGTAGAGTTTTCACGTGTTTTTACACTTCCTGTTGGGAAATCTAAATTCGAAGTTAAGATTGCTTGCTGAACTTGAGGCACAGATAATCCATAACCTTTCAATTTCACAGGATCTAAACTTACCTGAATTTCACGTTCTTGTCCTCCAATCAAATTTACTTGCGCAACACCTGTCACACGCGATAAAACTGGTTCTATTTTTTTATCTAACAAATCATACAAATCTTTTTCTGTCAACTTATCAGACGTTACACCAGCTGTAATAATTGGTAAATCACTTAACGAGAATTTCGTCAAAGAAGGCGGATCTACATCATCAGGTAAATCTTTCTCAATGGCATTAATCTTACGTTGCGCATCATTCAACGCTAAATCTGCATTTGCATCAGAATTCAACGTCACCATTACAACTGATAAACTTTCATAAGATTTCGATTCTACTTTCTTTACATTTTCTAAGGCTGCAACCGCATCCTCTATCTTTTTGGTTACAGAATTTTCAACTTCGTTTGGAGAAGCTCCAGGATAAACCGTTGAAATCGTAACAACATTCGTTTCAAATTTTGGGATTAATTCGTATCCCATTTGCGTATAACTAAACAATCCTCCTAATGTTAAAATCGTGAATAACACGATAATCATTGTGGGACGTTTAATTGATATTTCTGCTATTTTCATGGAAAAACTACTCTTATTTTACAACTTTCACTTTCGTTCCATCTTTCAGATTAATCTGACCACTTGTCACGATTTCAGCTCCATCTTTAATTCCACTAATAATTTCAACTTCAGTTCCAACCGTTTTCCCAATCACAACTTTCGTTAATTTCGCTGTATTATTTTCAACCACGAAAACTTGTCCAGAACTAATTCCGTTAACAAAAGCATTCGCTGGAACAACCAATACATTTTTCCCTGCATTTACATCATCTTTTGTCGAGAAAACTGCCGTTCCGTACATACCAGCTTTTAAACCAGAATTATTCGAAACTTGAATTTCTACTGGAAAGTTTAATGAAGCATCTGCTTTAGGCGCAATAAAAGAAATTTTTCCTGCAAATTCTTGATCAGGAAAAACACTCGCCAATACTTTGATTGTTTGTCCCACTTTCAAATTCACAACTTCAGCTTCTGTTACTGTAACTTGTAATTTTAGTTTTGACACATTAACAATATCAAACATTTGCGAACCCGGTGCTACTACAGATCCTGGCTCTATGTAACGCTTGTTAATCACACCAGAAATAGTTGCTTTTACATTGGTATCACGAACACGTAAATTTTGTGCAGAAACCGCTGCTCTTGCATTTTTTAATTGCAAACGCGAATTATCTAATTGTTGCTTTGTTACTCCTCCAGTTTTGTACGCATTTTCGTAACGTTGATTATCTATAATCGCATTTTGAAGATTATTTTGTGCTTGAGTTACATCAACCTCAATTGCATCTTTTTTAATCGTCGCCAATGTTTGTCCAACAGAAACATAACTACCTTCATCTACCAATACACGAACAATTCTTCCTGAAATTTCTGAAGGAAAACTCATTTCCTGAAATGGCGCAAACGTTCCGTTTGACGTATAATCTGTATTTAAGCTTTCGTATTTTGCTTTAATTGTATTTACCACAACCTCATCGTTACTAGCATTTACAATCGCAACTTCCTCTTCTTGCTTCGCTTTGTTATTTTTGATGATGTAAACTGCTCCACCAATCAAGCCAGCAGCAATTAATATATAAAGTAAAGTTTTTACTGATTTCATAAATCGGTTCTATTATTGAATTAATATTTTTAAATCTCCTTTTGCTTTGATTAATGCGATTTCGGCAATTTTATATTCTAACAAAGCATTTGAGTAATTATTTCTAGCATCTGTCAACGCATTTTCAGCGTCTAAAATTTCTGTCAAATTAGCTAAACCTTGTTGGTAATTATTTTGTGTATTTGCAAGTACTTTTTCTGCCAACGATACATTTTCTTCTTGAATATCGACACTTTTTAACGCATTTTCTATTTGCGCTTTTGCATTTTGATATTCCAAACTCAAACCAAGTTTTGTGTCATTCATTTGTTCTTCGATATCCAACAAATCAATTTCAGCTTGATTTATTTTTGCTTTTGTAGCTCCTCCAGAAAAAATCGGAACTTTTACACTCAAGCCAATCGAAGCTAAATCTGACCATGTATAAGTTTTTGAAGTAATAAATTTTTCACCAAAACCTTGCAATCCATAATTACCAGCCAAACCAACAGTTGGATAAAGATTTGCACGTTCAGCTTCTTTTGCAAAACCTAACAATTCTTTTTGTTTTGACAATACTTTAAATTCTGTTCTATTTTCTACATTAATTTGATCTTCTAACAAAACTAAATTCGGTGTGATTGTTTCTTCTGTCAACGTAATTGGCTGTTCTATTGGATAACCCATATAAAATTTCAATGCATTCTTGTTAATTTCTACTGCATTTACCAATTGTTGGCGAGATGAAGATATGTTATTTAATTGTACAACTATTCGGTCTAAATCAATAGGCTTTGCCAATCCATTATCCACTAAACTTTTGATAACATTGCGAACTTTATTCGTGTTTTCGTAACTTTTATCAATTGTTTTTAATTTCTCTTCTTGAATAAAAACTTGATAATACGCATTCGCTACTCGCTCTATAATTTGTTCATCTGTTAAATCCGCATTAATTTGGTAAAATTCACGTGTAGATTTTGCTGCTTTAAGTCCTGTAAAAACACGCTGATCAAAAATATTTTGATTAACCGTAACTCCCAAACTCGAATTCCATGGTTGTCCCATTTTAATGATAGTTGTTTGCCCTCCCATTGTCAGTGCAGTTTCTTGCACAATTGGATTATACTGTAATCCTGCATTTGCACTAACCTGTGGCAAAGCTCCTGCTCTAGCTTCATCAATTTTATATTCTGCTTTTTTGATAGCCAAATTCGCACGTTTAGCATCAGCTTTATTTTCTAATGCAAAATTTACTGCATCTTTAAGTGCAATAATTTCTTGGGCATTAGCAGAACTCATCAACGCTACAATCGCTATAGAAAGTAATTGTTTTAACCTTTTCATTGATATATTAATTATTAAAAAGTGTATTGAGAATAATTTCTTTTCGATCAGAAAGAATACGTTTGAAATCTTCGTCGCTCAATTTCAAATCCAATTGAAGTAGCGGACGAATTGTAAATGGATAATTAACCAATGAAATCATGTTTAACAAAAACTGAAGTGGCTCCATCTTTTTAATCGTTCCTTTTTCCATTTCTTCCTCTAATCTTTCGTAAAAAACATTTACAACTACATCTAAATCATCTTTCATTAACTTAGAACACATTGTATTATTTTTATTCATTTCGNNTTCGGTAACGATGTAAGTTTCCAAATATGGATACTTGATTGATGTTGCAATAGAATCCTCTATAAATTCGCCAATCATTTCTTTGATATCACGATTTCTATCAAAAATAGCACGCGATTTTTCATTACTTACTCGCGTAGCTTCTTCGTAAATAATACTAATTAAATTGTTTCGCGATCTGAAATAATAATTAATCATCGTTCTATTCACTTTCGCTTCATCAGCTATTTCTTGCGTTGTTGCATGAAATCTACCTTCACCAAAAAACATTCTTTTCGCTGTTTCTTTGATCAATTCTTCTGTATCGTCTTTCATATCTGTGCGGCTTTTTTATTTTGACAAAATTGTCAAACAAAATTATTAATATATTTCGTTAATCCAAATAGTTAAACATTATTTTTAAAAAAATTGAAGAAAATCATAAAGATTACCGAACTGATTATCCGTAAATTTGCTTGATGAAAGAACAATATGATTTGATAATTGTAGGTGCTGGGCCAATTGGTTTGGCTTGTGCAATAGAAGCGAAAAGAAACAATCTTTCTTATTTAATTATTGAAAAAGGTGCTTTAACAAATAGTTTGTACAACTATCCTTTGTATATGACATTTTTTTCGACTGCCGAACGATTAGAAATTGGAGAAATTCCGTTCAATTGTATTGCGCCAAAACCTGGTCGACAAGAGGCGTTAGAATATTATCGAAACATTCATAAATATTTCAAATTCAATCTAAATCTATACGAAGAAGTTGAAACGATTAATAAAGTTGAAACAAATCATTTCGAAGTTAAAACATCAAAAAATAACTATTCAACTAACAATATAGTCCTTGCAACTGGTTTTTATGACATTCCAAACTTAATGAATATTGAAGGTGAAAATTTGCCAAAAGTTCATCATTATTACAAGGAAGCTCACCCTTATTCTTTTCAGAACGTAGTGGTTGTTGGAGCGAATAATTCTTCTGTTGATGCAGCTTTAGAATGTTATCGAAAAGGTGCCAATGTAACAATGGTGATTCGTGGCGAAGGTTTTACGCATCGACTAAAATATTGGGTTCGTCCTGATATCGAAAATCGAATTGCAGAAGGAAGTATCAAAGCTTATTTCAACTCGAATATTACTTCTATTGACGAAAATCAAGTTCATATCAAAACACCAGAAGGTGATATTTCAATTGAAAATGATACCGTTTTAGCTTTAACTGGTTATCATCCAAATTTCAATTTTTTGGAGAACTGTGGAATAACTTTCAGTGATGATGAATTGAAAACGCCAACTTATAATCCCGAAACAATGGAAACAAATGTGGATGGTTTATATTTGGCAGGCGTTGTTTGTGGTGGTATGTTGACAAATATTTGGTTTATTGAAAATTCGCGCGTACATGCACAGCAAATTGTTGAGGCAATTTTAGCAAAAAATAATAAATAAAAGTTTCTGTATTAATCAGAACATAAAAATAAAAATAACATGAAAGACCTTTTCGGACAGGCAATTTTAGATTATCAAACCAATCATTCGCCCGAAGATCTCTATACCGAAACATCAATTTCTGAGTTGGATGTGATGCCAATTGATTATCTTTTTAGAGATTATGATGACATGCCAATTTTGGAGCAAAAAGCATTGGATTTATCAAAAGGAAAAATCTTAGATGTTGGTTGTGGAGCGGGTTCTCATTCACTTTATTTGCAAGAAAAAGGGTTGGATGTTTTAGCAATTGATATTTCTCCGAAAGCGATTGAAGCTTGTTTATTGAGAGGAATCAACAATGCAAAAGTTCAGAATTTCCTTGAAATCAATGAAGCTGAGAAATTTGATACGATTCTATTTTTGATGAACGGAACTGGGATTTTTCAGAATTTAGTTTTAATTAATGTTTTCTTGGATAAAATCAAAAATTTATTAACCGAAAATGGTCAAGTTTTGATTGATGGAACCGACATTATTTATATGTTTGATGAAGACGAAGATGGTGGAAAATGGATTCCGAGCAATGGAAATTATTATGGCGAATTAGATTTTACGGTTCATTATAAAGGCGAGCAAGAAGAACCTATTCAATGGTTGTATTTGGATTTTGATACGTTAAAAAATGCGTGCGAATATCATCAATTAACTTGTACAAAAATAAAAACCGAAGGAGATTCTTATTTAGCAAAAATTACTTTGTAAAATATCGTTTCGATAATAAATACAAACTCATTAATTCATCAGAATTAGTGAGTTTTTTTGTGTTAAATATTAACTAATTTTAGCAAAAGTTTAATTTTTCTAAAAGTTTATTTTTATTAATTTTAGAAAACTCATACTAACACAAACTTATATGAAAACTATTCACGTCAATGTGAAACAATTGGGCAAAAAACATCCAATTCTTGCCGAATTACCTATACAACTTAATACAGCAAAAGATACAATTTCTGTGTATGAACTTCTTGATTTTATAGTTCAACAACAAGTTGAAGAATACAATCAAAAACCGATAGAAAAAGAAGATATTGATACAGAAAAACTTCCTAAAGAAAACTATTTACCACTTTTAATTGAATCAGGTAAAGTAGGTTTTTCTAGTATTTATAACGAAAACAAAGCTGATTTATCCAAAGCACAAGAAACCGCAAGACAAGCTTTTGAAGACGGAATGTTTGCGATTTTCTTAGGAGAAGAACAAATCGAAGATTTAGCTGAAGAAGTTTCATTAACATCAAATCAATCTTTTACATTTATACGACTTACTTTCCTTGCTGGAAGTTACTGGTAGAACGAACAAAACTCAAAACATATGCCTACACTTATTGAAATTTTGACTCCATTTGAGACAAAAAACAAAACGCAAGAGCTTGAAAAAAAATTAAAAAAATCTGCAGAACTTTCTCTTTTACCCAAATCAATCAAAAAAGAAGTTGCCGAATTAGGATTATTAATTCTAAAAGGTAACACGGATTATTACTCAGAAATTGATTACGGAACCAAACAATTTTTCAAATTAAAAGAATTAATTTCTGACAATATCTGGGAAGATAAAAAATACTATAAATTATTAGAACTTTTTTATGGTGAAGAATTGGCTCCTTATGTAAAAAATAGTTGGAATAAAATGTCTCAACATATTTACCAATCGGGATATTACAGACGATCTTTTCGAGCGCCGAATCAAAAAGATTACATTCTTGTCAAGCAGATCAATTTTCTACGAAATTTATTGACAAAACCTTCTCAATACACTTCCGAAGGCTATAAATACTATGATTTACCAATTGTTGAGCAAATTAGACATTCTTCTGACATCGGTATTAATGATAGTTACACATTGATTTGGTCTGAAATGATTGACCAAGGAAATCAACAGATTTATCAATTAATGGAAGATATTATTTATGGAAAAGATCCTATAGGAAAAGTTTCGCGAAATATTATCAAAGCATTATTAAATTCTCATAAACCTGAAGCGTGGGAATTGGTTGAAAAACTTTTGCTTTCTGCACAACGACAAGAAGGTTTGCGACAAACAATTCTCGAAACGTTAGACGAAACAAGTATAGGCGCATTACAATCGTTGATAAAAGTTATTATTAATGAAAAATTAGCTCGCTTTTCTTCTGTTGTTCGCGCTGTAGATACGTGGACAGGCTTAGGTTGGGAAGCAGAAAAAGAAACCACAATTCGTAATATCTTAGCTTTTGCTGATCTATTTTTGACTCATCCTGAAACCATAGAAAAAGGAATAGAAAGTAAAAATAACAACGAAGTTTATATGGCGCTTTGGTCGCAAGGTGTAACAGATATTGATATTTCATTAAACTATCTAGATAAATTACTTGAGAAAGGAACAATTGAAAAGAAATGTCTGGCTTTAAAATTTGCAAGCGAAACTTCTATTTACGAAAAAGAAATAAGGCTTTATAATAAAGCTTTAGACGAAGTTAATTTACAAGTTTTCTCTTTCTTTTTACCACGAATGATTTCTGTAACTTCATCATTCAAATTTCCTAACGATGACACTTTAATCGGTCTTTTTGATAAAGTTTTACATCTTGCAGAAACAATTCAAGAAAAGGAAAAAACATTCGAAGGAAAAGTATTTTCTTGGTTAAATACAAAATTCTCTAAAGACGATTTATATTCAGTTGCGATTAATTTAATTGGAGAAGACCAAACAAAACTTGAACGAATTTTAGCTAAATTTGATCAATTAAGTCTTTCGTTACGCGAATCTTTAACGCGTTTGGTTTTAAAAGATTTTTACAGTTATTCATATTATTATATGGATCAGAAAAAATCAACAAAAAAGGTTTCTGATTTTCAGCGTGAATTTGCCTTAAAAACGATTAAAGATCGAGGTGAAAGTGTTGTTGCTTCTTCATTGAATACGTTGAAACATACAGAATTAAATCAACAAGAAATTGAATCGATTCAAGATTTATTTAAACGAAAAGGTGCCAATCTTCGCAAACATTTAATTCAATTAATTCTTCTTCAAAATGATGAAATCATTTCAACTTTTACGCAAAATTTAATTGAAAAAGGTGATGCTGAACAGCGTTTGGCGGGATTAGACATTTTGTTACAATTAAACAAAGAGAAACGTGCTACTGATTTTGTAAAACAAACTGTCAGTTCTTTTAACGAGCGCAAAAAAATCACTGAAAAAGAAACTATTCTTTTAAAACAATTAGATCCAAAAAGTTCTAATGATATTTTATCTATAGAAAATGGTTTTGGAATTTACAATCCAACTAATATTACGCCGTTCGAATTACCGAAATTGGATAAAGATTCGGTTTATTTGAAACATACAAAGAAGAATAAATACGGTTTTTTAAAATCTGAAAACGAAATTGTTAAGAATTTAGAACAATTAAAAGATCTTTATCTTCAAAATAAAGATTACGAATATGAGTATGAAGATTGGAACAATAGCGTAATTACAGATTTGTTGGGAAATAGTTTTAATCCTTTGAAACGAAATACTCAAAACTTAACTGCTGACGAAAAATTTGCAAATTATCCGTTACACGAAACTTGGGAAAAATGGTATTTAGATAGCAAGTTAACACCTATCGATCTTTATTTATTGACGATGGAAGAAGAATGCGACCGAAAAGTTTGGCGAACTATTTTAGAAAATTATGTGTTCTATAACAAAGGAAAAATTCCAAACCCTTTAAAAACTGATTATTATTGGAACAATCCTTTAAAATCGATTTTGTTTATTCTTCAAGAAAAATTCCCGTTTGAAGATGCTAATAATTTCGTGATTGATGGGACAATTCAATTGTTTTCTGCCTTACCAAAAGACGTTATTAATTATCAAAGTAAAAGAGATAAAAACAATTATTATTACAACGAAGAATTTGGAAACGGTTGGCAAAACGAACGCTTTTTTGATATTTTTCTGAACAAAATAAACCTTATCAATCTAGAAAAAGATGATGTCCAAAAAGTATGGAATATCTACAGATGGCGTCAATACAATGGTTTAGAAGAAAATATAAAATTTAATAAACCGCCACTTTATATTTATTGTTTGGCTTACCAAAATAAATTCATCACAAAAGATGAAATGTACGAAGGAATTCTAGATCCTGATCGTATCAATGAAATCACAAGTGATCGAAAAAATTATCGCTACCAAGGAAGTAAAACCATGCAAGAAGATTTTCCTTTCTTAACTGAAATGATTGAAAATATTCGAGAAAAATTTTTAGATGTCGAACTAAAACGTGGAGATTCTAATACAAATGTCACTCAATTTGTTCAAAGTTTTGAGCATATTTATGGAATAAATCGTTTTGTTGAAATTTTAGATAAACTCGGAAAAGCTAAACTTTTCAAAGGATACATTTATTCTTGGCGTTATACAGATGTTACAAAACAGAAATTATTTAGTTTCTTAATCAAACGATGTTTACCACTAGAAACTGATACGCAAGAAGAATTCAATCAATTAGTAAAGAAAGCTAAAATTTCAGAAAGTCGTTTAATAGAAGCTTCTGTTTATGCTCCTCAATGGCAAAAATTAGTTAGTAATTATTTAGACTGGAAAGGTTTAGACGCCGCGATTTGGTGGATGCATGCACATACAAAAACATCTGGCTATCAAGCTGAAAATGCTGAATTAGAAAGTGAAGTTGCAAAATATTCCTCAATTGATATTCAAGATTTCAAAGATGGAGCGGTTGACAAAGATTGGTTTACAAAAGCATATAAAGAATTAGGAAAATCGCGTTGGGAAATTTTGTACGAAGCTGCGAAATATATTACTGACGGAAATGGACATCGTAGAGCAAGACTTTATGCAGATACTTTGACAGGAGATTTAAAAATTAGAGAAGTTACAGCCAAAGTAAAAGATAAACGAGATCAAGATTATTTGCGTGTTTACGGTTTGGTTCCATTGAGCAAAACAAATGCAGAAAAAGATGTTTTATCGCGCTATGAATATTTACAACAATTCAAAAAAGAAAGTAGAGAATTCGGATCGATGAAACAAACAAGCGAAGCTTTAGCTTTGCGAGTTGCTTTAGAAAACTTGGCAAGAAATGCAGGTTATCCAGATCCTATTCGTTTAACTTGGGCAATGGAATCTCAACAGGTTCAGCAAATTTTATCAAAAGATACACAAGTCGAAATTGATGGTACAACAATAGGTTTGATTATTGATGAAGACGGAAAAGCAGATTTGGTAACTTTTAAAGGTGATAAACAATTAAAATCGATTCCTCCAAAATTGAAAAAAAACAAAGCAGTTGTAGAACTTACTAATTATCGTAAAACATTGCGAGAACAATTTACTCGTTCGAGAAAAGGATTAGAAGAAGCGATGATTCGTGGAGATGAATTTTTATTTTCAGAAATTGAAAATTTATTTTCGCATCCAATCATTTCAAAACATTTAGAGAAATTAGTTTTTATTTCAAGCAAAAATACAATTGGTTTTTATCTAAACGGACAATTAAAAGACGCAAAAGGGGATTTACAATCTATTGATTCTACAGAAATGTTCCGAATTGCTCATTGTTATGATTTACATCAAAATTCTGTTTGGATTGATTATCAACATTATTGTTTTGATCAAAAATTAAAGCAACCTTTTAAACAAATTTTTAGAGAATTATATATTCCTACAGCAGATGAACTGAAGGAGAAATCTATTTCTCGTCGTTATGCAGGACATCAAGTTCAACCAAAACAAACATTGGCTTTATTAAAAACTCGTGGTTGGAAAGTTGATTACGAAGAAGGTTTGCAAAAGGTTTTTCACAAAGAAGGTTATCAAGTTAAGCTATATGCTTTGGCAGATTGGTTTTCTCCAGCTGATGTTGAAAGTCCAACTTTAGAAACTATAGAATTTCACTCATTAAAAACACATAAAAATATTCCTTTCGAAGAAATAAACCCTCGAATTTTCTCGGAAGTAATGCGTGACATTGATTTGGTTGTTAGTGTAGCTCATGTTGGCGGTGTTGATCCTGAAGCAAGTCATTCTACAATTGAAATGCGAACAGTTTTATTAAATGAAACGACTCGATTATTCAAACTGAAAAATGTCGAAACAAAAGGAAGTCATGCTTACATAAAAGGAGAAATGGCAGAATATAGTGTACATTTAGGAAGCGCTGTTGTGCATCAAGTACCAGGTTTGTATTTATCTATTTTACCTGTGCAATCGCAACATAGAGGTCGAATATTTTTACCTTTTGCTGATGATGATCCTAAATCTGCAGAAGTCATCTCAAAAGTTTTATTATTAGCAAAAGATAATGAAATAAAAGATCCAACTATTTTAAGTCAAATAAAACGAGAAATAAACTAAATAAAAAAAGCGAAGAGTTTTTATCTCTTCGCTTTTCTTTTTACAAAAAATTGATAATGATATAAAGTTAATCAATAGTTGAACAATTAATTATCTTTTAAAAAATTCATAAATTAGTGGAGATTAAACGCAATTTATGGAAGAACACCTGCCAAAACTCATTACCGATCTTGGATTAATTCTATGTGTAGGCGCTGTGACGACGCTTATTTTCAAACGTATCAACCAACCTCTTGTTTTAGGTTATATTATTGCTGGTTTTTTGGTTGGGCCACATTTCGAATATATTCCGTCCGTTGCAGAAGAACATAATGTGGAGATTTGGGCGAAAATTGGTGTTATATTTCTGCTTTTTAGTCTTGGATTAGAATTTAGTTTCAAAAAATTGCTCAATGTTGGTGGCTCTGCCTCAATCACTGCAATTGTTGAAATTATTTGCATCGTAACCGTTGGTTATTTTGTTGGTCGATTTATGAATTGGTCTACAATGGACAGTATTTTCCTCGGCGGTTTATTAGCCAGTTCTTCTACAACCATTATTATTAGAGCGTTTGATGAATTAGGTTTAAAACGAAAAAAATTCGCGAATGTCGTTTTCGGAATTTTAATTGTAGAAGATATTGTGGTCATTTTATTGATGGTTATGCTTTCTACAATGGCGGTTAGCCAGCATTTTAACGGAGCAGAAATGATTAATTCTTTCGTTAAATTAGGGTTCTTTTTGGCGGTATGGTTTATTGGAGGAATCTTTATTATTCCAACTTTTCTACGTTCTATCAAAAATTATTTAGATGATGAAACCTTATTAATTATCTCAATTGGGTTATGTCTTGGAATGGTTTATATAGCTGATAGCGTAGGTTTTTCAATAGAATTAGGTGCATTTGTAATGGGTTCTATTCTCGCTGAAACTGTTTATGCAGAAAAAATCGAACATAATTTTCAATCTGTAAAAAATCTATTCGCAACAATTTTCTTTATTTCTATTGGAATGATGATTGATCCCGTTTCGATGTACGAACACAAATGGGCAATTTTGATTGTGACCTTGTTGACGATTTTCGGAAAGTTAATTTTTACCACTTTAGGTGCTATAATTTCAGGACAACCGCTAAAACAATCCGTACAAGTAGGAATGAGCATGGCACAAATTGGTGAATTTGCTTTCATCGTTGCTGGTTTAGGACTTTCTCTTGGTGTAACAAGCGACTTCTTATTTCCTGTTGCAGTCGGTGTTTCAGCAATTACAACATTTACAACACCCTATTTAATTAAATCATCGGACAAAGTTTACACTTTATTGGAAAAAGTTCTTCCGCAAAAATTCATTCAAGGTGTTGAAAATTATTCATCTGATACTCAACACATTCAAAACGAAAATAAATGGAATAAAATCATCAAGCAAACGGTTTCTACAATTTTCATCAATGGAATAATCATTATCGCAATTACATTGATTATCAAAAGCTACGTTTTATTCTTATTAACCGACTGGTTTACCTATTTTGGCGCAAGTTTGGTCAGTCTTACATTAACATTTGTATTGTGTATTCCATTTATTTGGGCAATTATTGGAAATCGACCAAAAAGGGAAATCATCAGAGAGTTTTGGGATGAATCTAATTACAATCGTGCACCAATTATCGCAATTATTTCTATCCGTTTAACTTTAGTTGTAGTTGCTGTAATCTTTATTTATAATCAATTTTTCTCAAGTACAATTGCCTCAATTATTTTGGTTATTGGATTATTGATTACAATGTATTTTCTTTCGAAATATTTCAATCAATTTTACAATTATATTCAAACAAAATTTATTTATAACTTAAATGAACGTGAAATTCTAACTAAAAAAATTGAAGAGAAAAAGAAACAAGATAAATTTCAATATACTTGGGATAACACGCATATTTCGGATATGATTGTTCCTCAAAATGCCAATTTTATTGGTGTTCCTTTGGGTGAATTGGATTGGCGAACAAAATTTCAGATAAATATTGCGTATATCAAACGTGGCGATCGAATTATTCAGACTCCAAATTCTGAATCTGTTTTATATCCTTTCGATAAAATTGGAATCATTGGAACGGATGAACATATTCAACGATTTGAGAAATATTTGCAAATTATTGGCGAAACTCCTCCAGAAAATACAGATCTTAAAAATACAGATAATTTTACGTTAGATAAAGTAGTTATTCCGAATGATTTTTGTGTTTTGGAACATAAATCAATTGGTTGGGTAAAAGATACGGCAAAAGGAATTGTGGTTTCGATAGAGCGCAATGGAAAAATGATTCACAATCCTGATCGAAATGTACCCATTGAATTGGGCGATTATTTGACAATTGTTGCCGATAAGAAAAACTTAAAAAACTTTATTCAGGAGTATCATTTAAAATAAAGCGAGTAATTTTGCAAGATGCAGCGTAAGATTATTCACATCGATATGGACGCTTTTTATGCTTCTGTTGAACAACGAGATTTCCCCGAATTAAGAGGGAAATGTATTGCTGTTGGCGGAAATGAAGAACGTGGTGTGATTGCTACCGCTAGTTACGAAGCTAGAAAATATGGCGTCGGATCTGCAATGTCTTCTGTTGTTGCAAAACGTAAATGTCCACATTTGATATTTGTAAAACCTCGATTTCAAGTTTATAAAGAAGTTTCGAATCAAATTCGTGAAATATTTCTTGAATATACTGATTTGGTTGAACCTTTATCTTTGGATGAAGCTTTTTTGGATGTAACAATTAACCATAAAAACATCGAAATCGCCACAGATATTGCAAACGAAATCAAACAAAAAATAAAAGAACGAACAGATTTGACTGCTTCTGCAGGTGTTTCTTTCAATAAATTTTTAGCTAAAATTGCTTCGGATTATAACAAACCTGATGGACTTTATGTGATAACACCTAAAATGTCTGAAAATTTTATTGATCAATTACCAATCAAAAAATTTCATGGAATTGGAAAAGTAACTGCAGAACGTATGCAAATGATGGGCATTCATACAGGTTTGGACTTGAAAAACCTAGAATTAGAAAAACTGTTACGGGAATTCGGGAAATCAGGTAAATACTATTACAATATTGTTAGAGGATTAGATTTTAGAGAGGTCAACCCTACTCGATTGCGAAAATCATCTGGTTCAGAAACAACTTTTAGCAAAGATTTAGAAACCTTAGAAGAAATGCAAATCGCATTATTTCCACTAATAGAAGATGTTTGGAACTTTTCTTTAAAAACATCAATTTACGGAAGAACAATTACTGTAAAAATAAAACACAATGATTTTTCGGTTACTACAAAAAGTAAATCAGCTTCATTTCCAATTAAAAATAGAGAACTTTTTGATCTTATTTGTTATGATTTATTATGCGAAGGTTACTCTTCAGAAAAACCAGTTCGACTATTAGGTGTTGCTATCTCTAATTTATCCAATAATCAAAAAAAATTCGGAACTCAACTCGAAATTCCATTTAGAGAAATTATATAAATTCTTCAATATAATTTAACAATTCCGAAATAATAAAATACAAAATATTGATTTACATATTTTTAACAATGTTTTAAATCGATACATTTTATTTTCTTATTAGATCTATTAAATTGTTTTTTTTTCTTAGTTGTAGACACTTTGAAGATACATAAATGTTTTTCATTCTATATTTATTTATGACATTTGTACCAACAAACAACATCGTTTGTAACGCTTTTAAGATTACTAACCAACACCAAACTAAAAAGCTATTTTGATAAATCTAACCAGTTTATCAAAACAACCTAAACCAATATTACTTATCTAAACCAAATTAAAAAATCCATCTCAAAAATTGAGATGGATTTTTAGTTTTATTTATTTGAAACTAGAATTAGTTTTTAATCAATTTCTTTGTAATAGTTCCATTACTTGTTTCAAATTTTAAGATGTAAATACCTTTTGGTAAATTATCAGTGGAAACTGTTCCTTTTTGACCATCAAATTTTACATTAGAAGTTGAAACAACTTTACCTGTCATATCAACAATATCAACTTTGATATCATTTTTAATAGATTTATCTACAATGTAAACTACATCCTTAGCTGGATTAGGATACATTTGGAAAGTAGATTGGTTAACATCAGAAGTAGCTAATTTACAATTTAACTCTTCGACTGGTGGCATATCAAAAGCTTCTGTTCCATCTGTTCTACTGTTAGAACTTCCTTGTTTAGCGCTATAACCTAAACCACGAGCTGAAAATGCTTCCCAAATTTCACACTTATTAACTCCATTGTTTAATTGTTCGTCAGCTTTAAGAATAGCATCACGTCCATCTACAAATCCAGGAGAACAAGGTTGTAACTTAAGACCTGTCATTACTAATTGTATAGCCATATTATTACCAGCTTTACCATTATATAAATCTGGAGAGAAACCATATTTATTAACCATTTTCCAGTTTAAATCCCAAAGCATAGAAGCCCATACGTAACCAGTATTGTGAGGAGAATCTGAATTACCATAAGTTTTTAAGAATCCATATCTAGCAGGATTAACTGTCATATCAGTCGAATAAACTGTAGGACGAATTCCAACACCTTCTTTCTTTTCACCTACAGCAAATGTTCCTATTCCTCTTTTAGTAGTACTTATATCAGATGGCAATTGAGTAATCATCAATCCAAAGAAATCCGACCAACCTTCACCCATTTGTTCAAGATTATTCAAACAGTTAGCATTTGTGATTGGACCAGTCAAACGATTAGAAATTCCATGTCCATATTCATGTGCAATAATTCCGTTATCTAAACTTCCATCAATAAATGATTCATCTGGTTTTAATAAAGATCCATTAACGACTACTTTATTTTGCAATTCTTGCATAATTGCATCTCCATCTGCTTTACTAATAGAAATTGCTGGAATTGTAATTGTTGTATCATCTCCAGACATATTAATCATCCCATCTACATTATTTACAATAATAGCAGCTTTAGCTCCAGCATTCTGAGCATTTTTTACTTTTATAGCAAAAGAACAATCTCCACGGTATATAATTGCTATCTTATCATTTACTTCTGCAGCATTTGTGATTGTCCCACAACCATCATAAGGCGTACCTGTTGTTTCACTTTTTAAAATTAATGCAAGATCTCCAGTTAAAGCAGTAGAAGTTAATGTACCTCCCCAAGTAGGAACAGTAGCTTGATAACTACCAGCTATATTAGCAGGACTATTAATAATTAATGGTTCTGGAGTTTTATTCCATAAGTACATTGCCATTCTTGGAGATCTTCCGTCTGCAGGTGTAGCAAAAGTAGCATTGTTAGTGTACCCTAACGACACTCCTGTTTGTGCCAAGGCTACAACATCATCATTACCTGTTCCTCCTTTATCAAAATTAACTTTTTGAAAATTTCCATTAGCCTCTGTAAAACCATAATTATAGAAAATATCATGCATCATATTGTTCATATAGAACAAATTAGTAGTTGCCCCTTCCCAATTAGTATAAGGATGGTTAGACAAATTCATTGGAAAATCAAAATTTAAATCATTTCCTCCATCAGCATAATCAGTATCTTTGATTGTTACTGTATTTGATATAGAATTATAAGTCTGATATCCTTTAGAATCATGATCTCTAACAGCTCTTACATTGTTTCCTTCTGTTCTTGTTTTTACAGTTGATTCTGCTGTGTTATGCCAACCATTCGGTGAAGCAGTTACATTTGAAACAGAAAGATCAGCAAATGATCTTCCTCCACGATTAGGAGCCTCTAAAGGTAATTGGTAAACATTGTATTGCGGTGACGCTACATTATTAACATCAGCATATAACCAATCCCAATCAGCTTTATTAAATGTAGCTAAATTCTCATTATGAAAAGCTCCATGATCAAAACCACAGCTTAATGTATTGTTATGTTTTTCTAAAATTGCACCATTCATTGCGTTAACAATAACATGCATGATATCATTATGGTTATCTTTTACCAATTGATAACTAAACGCATAACTTAGAATTGCTTGGTTTTGGTTATTAATATAATAAACCAATTCTGAAGAATCATCTTTCGAAAAATATACACCATTTTGGTCTATTTTTGAATCTGAAAAAGCTTTTAATCCTTCTGATTGAGCTACTTTATTTAAAGCCTCGTTAAAATTTAAAGATGGAGAAATATCTGCATTCTTTAATGATATATTAAAATTTTCTGATGAAGTTTTAGAAATAACTTGTTTATCCTTTATTATATATGTTGAATAACTGTTATAAATTGGAATACCTTGGAAAGTTCTTTGTGTGTAAACCCTTTGATTAAGATCATCATTAATTGTTTGAGCAAATTTATACTCAACATTACCTGCTATGGCCTTTGCTTCATAATTATCTACAATTTGCTCTGCCGTTTGGGCATAAGCAGACATAGATAAAAGAAACGCAGAAAATATCAGCGTTAAATTTTTCTTCATTATATTTTGTGTTAATTAATTATGAAACTAAATTAAGTAATACATTTTAAAGAAAAAATTTGGAAATTAAAATCGATTTAACTAATATAAAAGGCCAGACTAATCTGACCTCATCATTTATTTTTCTAAATCTTTATATACTTTTCGAATAATTCCGTCCGAAAGTCCAATTTTCGGAACATGAATTTTCTTTGCATGCGACCATTTTAGTACATTATTATAAATTTCTAATGCATAAACCACCACATCAGCGCGGTCGGGCTTCATATTGAAATTCTGCATACGCTGTTC
Source organism: Empedobacter sp. UBA6745 (assembly GCF_002453775.1). Taxonomy (NCBI): domain Bacteria; kingdom Pseudomonadati; phylum Bacteroidota; class Flavobacteriia; order Flavobacteriales; family Weeksellaceae; genus Empedobacter; species Empedobacter sp. UBA6745. Next base: position 173,819 of record NZ_DKHL01000026.1, on the reverse strand, counting down.
CGCAGTCATTGTTTGTAAAATTTGATAATGTTTTTTCACATAAATACTACTCAAAGGCATTCCTAGTTTTACGCCAGAATATTTGTATACATGGTTGATGTTTCCACCAGAACCAATTAATTCTACTTCATCATGACCAATGTTTTCATGAATCCATTCTTTCATTTCGTTAAAAGTATTTGGCGAAACTTTATTTTCTAACAAACGTACAGTTCCTACTTCAAAAGATTTTGACGTAAAAACCTTATTATCTTTTAATAACGTTAATTCGGTACTACCACCACCAACATCTACATACAAATAGATTTTTTCGTCTTGTATAAAATCACCTAATTCCGTATTAAAAAGTAATTCAGCTTCGGTTTTTCCATCAATAATTTCGATGTTAATTCCAGATTTTTTCATCACTTTTTTTACAACATCTTTTCCGTTTTTTGCTTCGCGCATGGCAGAAGTTGCATAAGCTTTATAGATTTCAATATCATAAACCTTCATCATTAATGCATAAGACAACATAGCATCACAAATACGATTTATATTTGTTTCGGAAATTTGTCCATCAATAAAAACGTCGTGTCCCAAACGAATTGGCATCCTCACAATACTGGTTTTATTAAAAATTGGCGCACGACCTTCTTCTTCGTAAACATAATTAATCAACAATCGCATGGCGTTAGATCCAATATCTATTGCTCCTAATTTTCTAATCTTCATTTTCTTGTTCGTTTAATTTTTTAAAATATTCGTAGGTCGTAAACTGAGAGCGGTTCGGTTTTTTATTGTTTCGTTTGTATTCTAAAGAAGATTCAGCCGTTATTTGGCGACCTTTTACATTATCTTCAAAACTCAAATTAAACGTATCCATAACGATTTTTTTGAATTTATGATCGTAAATCGGGCACGCAACTTCTACACGATTATCCAAATTACGCTCCATCATATCTGCCGACGAAATATATACTTTGTCATCACCCGCATTCTTAAACCAATACACACGTGGATGTTCCAAAAATTTATCAATAACGCTGACACATTCAATATTTTCGGAAAGATTTTTAACTCCAGGAATCAAACAATTAATTCCACGCACAACCAAACGAACTTTTACTCCTTTTTGAGAAGCTTTATACAATAAATCAATGATTTGTTTATCGCTTAAACTGTTCAGTTTCATATTAATTTCTGCAGGTAAACCAGCTTGATGATTTTTGATTTCTCGTTTAATCATCTTGACAATTTTTTTACGCGTTCCATAAGGTGAAACCAATAAATGATTGTACGTTAAGTTCAAATAATTAGCTCCGAAAAATTTAAAAATCTGTTCAACATCCTTTGTTATTCCCGGATTAGTTGTAAAATACGTATAATCTGTATAAATTTTTGCTGTTCCTGCATGAAAATTTCCTGTACTGATAAACACATATTTCTGTGCCAACATTCCTTCTGGTTTACGCTCGATATAACCAATTTTCGAATGTACTTTCAGTCCCGGAACCCCAAAAATAACATTCACACCAGCTTCTTGCAATTTTTTCGACCACATCGCATTATTGGATTCATCAAATCGCGCGCGAAGTTCCAAAACAGCAGTTACTTCTTTTCCGTTCATTGCTGCGTTTATCAATGAATGCATCACTTGAGAATCTTTTGCAACACGATAAATAGTAATTTTTATTTTGGTTACTTTCGGATCAATTGCGGCTTCACGAAGAAATTTTAACAACAAAGAATAATCATGATAAGGCGCCATCATCATTTCTTCATTTTCCGTAAAAGCTTGAAAATAACTGTTATATTCAAAAGGTTTTTTCTGAATAATTGGCTTTATTTTTTCATACGTTAAATTAGGAATATCAAAACTTGGAAAGCTCATCAAATCTCGTTTGTTGTGATATTTTCCACCCGGATTGATACTATCATATTCGTCTAATCGTAATTTTTTCAAGAAAAATTTCAACGTATCTGGTGCAATTTCAGCATCATAAACTAATCGTACAGGAACACCTTTTTTACGATTTTCTAAACTATTAATGACTTTTTCTAATAAACTATGTTCCAAATCATTATCAAAATCAAGTTCGCTATCTCGGGTAATTTTGATGGAATGCGCTTCAATTGTTTCAAAATCAAACATCTTGAAAATATCTTTCAAATGAAAACGAATAATATCTTCCAAATACATGACATAGGTATTTTGATCATACTTTGGAAGCACAATAAAACGCGAAAATAAATGCGTTGGAACAATCAAAAGTGCATATTGAACTTTGTCTTTTAATTGCATTTTTACCGCTAAATAGAACGATCCATCGCGTAAAGGTGGCGCTTTTTTGATGTCATCTAAAATAAAAACTCCAACTGTATGGATAAATTCGTTGTAAAAATATTCGGAAATAAATTCTAAATAATTCTCAGGAATTGATTTATCATCAATCACAAAAATATTGTGATTCTCTAATTCTTTGAATAATTGATTATGCAAATCATCGTACTGAACGCGCTGTTGACGCACAATTTCATTGATTTCATCGATCAATTCTTCGTCCGTTTGATCTGGTACAATATTTTGATAAACGATTTCTACATCTTTGAACTGTATCGAGCGCAAAATTGTAGAATATCGAACCGAATAAAATTCATCTAAATTGTTTGAATAAATTCCTAAAAAACGAATTCGTTCTAACAACGGAACTGTTTCGTCAGAAGCTTCTTGCAACACGCGCGCATTGAAAGAAAGCCAACTGATTTCGCGGTTTATATATTTTTTCATTTAATTTCTTTAGGTAAAATTATTTTTATAGTTTTTCCTTTTTGTATCGATTTCCAATCATCAGAATCAAACTGTATCCAGACAAATCCAGAAGTCGAAAGATTGTAAATCATATCATTTCCTAACTGATTGGTAATATCTGTAAACGCAGGATTATGTCCAAAAATAAGAACATTTTGCAATTCATTATCCAAATTTCTAATCCATTTGTCTAATAAATAATGCGAAAAAGTATACAAATCATCTTCGATATGAATGGTTTGATTAGGAAATAAAATAGGTTTGACAAGTAGAGAAGTTTCTTTTGCTCGAACTGCTTTGCTCGAAAATATTTTATCAAATTTCAATTCAAAATTTTGATGAATATAATTCGCTATTTTCTTCGTTTTGAATTCACCAATCTCTGTGATAGAACGAAATTGATCTGAAACATTTTCGTTCCATTTACTTTTTGCATGACGCATTAAAAACAAATTTTTCATAACGCAACGAGTTTAAAAAGAAACAGTAGTTAAATCTAATCATTATCTAACGAAAAGACTTAACTACTGTTGTATTTTTTTAGGATTATTTTCTAAAGATTACCTTCGTAATTCTTAAAATCATTTTTTACCCAATCTGGCAATTCCATTGATTTTTTCTCTTCCATATCGTACATTACTTGTGTACTTTTTCCGATACAATGAATAACATCTTCGCCATTTTCGCTTTTACTTGTGACAATATATTCAAAATCGAAACTCTTGTTTCCTAATTTTGATACACGCACACCAATACGAGGATCTATCGCATTTGGACGTAATTCTTTTTGGTAACTTGCTTCTATATGCGCAATAACAAACATGTGATGCGTCCACTGCCATTTTTTGCTCGAAGCCATCATATAATAGGCTCTACCAGTCTGAAAATATTCGAAATAAAATACGTTATTTACATGACCAATTGGATCAAAATCGCTCCAACGTGGTTCTAAAGGCTTAAAGAATTTAAAGTTTTCTATACTCATTTTTAATTGGTTTTTAATAATAATTAATCTTCTGGATTTGGATCAATAAATTCGTATTTGTACAATTTGACTAACCAAAAGAATACTGAAAATAAGATTGGTCCAAAAATAATTCCAATAAATCCGAATAAATTTATTCCAACGATTACTCCAAAAATAGTAATTAATGGATGAACATCCGCCATTTTTTTCTGTAAAACTAAACGAATCAAATTGTCTGATAATCCAACAATAACAAAACAATAAATCAATAATCCGATCGCTTGTCCTGTATCACCGCTTGCAAGTAAAAATAGTCCAAGAGGTACATAAATAAGTGCGGCACCAACGACAGGCAACATTGCAGCAAAAATGGTTAAAATAAACCAAGTAAACGCATCATCTACACCAAATATAAGATATCCAATGTAGGCAATTATTGCTTGTAGAAAGGCTGTTAATGGCATTCCGACAGCATTTGAAATAACTAAATCTTTCAAATCTTTGTTCATTTTGACTAAATTACTTGTTTTAAGCGGAATTGTTCTGTAAAACCAATTTTCAAGTTTTTGATGGTTCATCAACATAAAATACAAAATAAGGAAAGCAACACCCAACTGAACTGTCATATCCATTGAAGCATTCAGTGTTTTTTCTAATAATTTCCCTCCAACTTGTGTTATTTTTTCAATATTTGTTGCGCTAAAAACATCAATATGAAATTTGATTTGCAACATTTCAATAATTTTATTGACATCTTTTTTAATTTGAGCTGTGTCATTTAATAGCACCATTACTTTATTCGTTAACATTTGAATTAATAAATAAAGTGGTCCTATAATTAGAATTGCACTACTAATCATTAAGACAATTACACTTCCTAATTTGTTCCATTTTTTTACTTTAACTAGCCATTGCAAAGGATTTAGGAGCAAAACGTACAAACATAAAGCGCCAAGAAAACCAGGGAAAAATGCTAAAAGATTTTTGGTAATTAATCCAAAAACTAAAAGTATTATTGCAATAAATGCTAACTGTAACAAGATATTGTTAGAAAGATAGTGTTTATTAGAGTTCATAGGTATTTATTTGTTTAATAACAGTTGTTGATATTTCGTTATCAAATTCAATGCTAAAAATAGTTAATTTCTATAAACTTTTCTATTTTTAGACGTTGAATAAAATTTTACACATGAAAAAAATAGTTGGTTTAATCTTATCCGTTTTGACGATGACGACATATGCGCAAACGAAACAAGACAAAGTTGTTTTGGTAATTCATGGTGGTGCTGGTACAATTCTGAAAAAAAATATGACACCCGAAAAGGAAAAAGCATACCGAGATGCTTTAGCTGAATCTTTGACAAAAGGTTATGAAGTTATCAAACAAGGTGGCGAAAGTGAAAATGCGGTGATAGAGGCCATAAAAGTAATGGAAAATTCGCCTTTGTTTAATGCAGGAAAAGGAGCGGTTTTTACACATGAAGGTAAAAATGAATTAGACGCTTCGTTGATGATCGGAAATACAATGCAAGCTGGAGCTGTGGCTGGAGTTACAACGATTAAAAACCCTATTTTAGCAGCAAAAGCTGTTTTACAAAATTCTGCTCATGTAATGATGGTTGGAAAAGGTGCTGAAGAATTTGCTCAAACTCAAGGTTTAGAAATTGTTGATCCAAGTTATTTCAAAACGGAAGAACGCTGGAATTCTCTTCAAAAAGTTTTGGAAAAAGATAAAGAAAAAATGGAATTAGACCACGATGCTAAAACACAAGCGTATGTTCCATTCAATTTTGTTGACGAAAAATTTGGTACAGTTGGCGCAGTTGCTTTGGATAACAAAGGTCATATCTCGGCAGGAACTTCGACGGGCGGAATGACAAACAAACGTTTTGGGCGTGTTGGTGATTCGCCAATTATCGGAGCTGGAACCTATGCAAATAGCGAAGTTGGTGTTTCGAGTACAGGTTGGGGCGAATATTTTATTAAAGCTGTTGCGGCATATGATGTTGCAGCTTTGATGAATTACAAAAAACTTTCTTCGAAAAAAGCTGGTGAAGAAGTTATCAAAAAAATTGGTGATTTAGGTGGCGATGGCGGAATGATTATTTTAGATAAAAATGGTCAAGCAAGTTTTCCTTTTAACACTGCCGGAATGTATCGCGGAAGTATTACGCAATCAGGTAAGATAACTATCGAAATTTATCAATAAATTTGGAACACATTTTAAAATAAAGATATACAATACATGATAAAACAAATTTTACTTACAGCCACTGTTGTTCTTGCAAATTTTGCAACAGCGCAAGTAACCTCTATGATTAATGATAAAAATGTAGATGCTTCGACAAAAGTATATGGAATGGCTCCTTTAAGCGATGAAACAAAGGCTTATGAGAAGTTTAATTTTATGTTAGAAAATGCAGCGGCTATACAATTAGGAAAACCAATTTTGGAGTATGGATATCAATCGTCTACTTTCCAAGCGCAAGAAAATGGAGTGATGATTTATATGGTAAAAGATAAGAAAATTGTCGATCAATGGTTGGTGAATCCTGCGTTGTACAATGTTTTTCATGACGGAATTCCTTATTCTTTTGATGCTGATAAATTAGCTGTTCTTGCTGATAAATATCCGTTGATTTATAAAGAAGAAAAACGTCAATATAAAACCGAAAAAGAATATCAAAAACAGCGTCCAGCCTTGTTTGCGGATTCTTATAATTTGATTATTACAGAACCAGATTTTACATACGAAGGATATTTTGATGTGCAATTTCCACAAAACGAACAATTCAAAAATTCTGAAGCTGCGATTGCTTATTTAAAACCAATTGTAGAGAAATTGACAAAAAAGAAATTTGATATAAATTATACAATTACTGAAAAAAATATTTTAGATCGTACACAATTTACAATAACAGTTGCAGGAGAAGAAAATATCTATAAAAAAATAAAATTAGATAATCTGCAAAAAGGAGATTGGCAATCATTAAGTTATGAAGCTTCGATTTTCCGAAAAGCAAATTAATAGAAAGAAAAGGTTTTTGAAATAATCAAGAACCTTTTTTTTATCCACAAAGATTCGTAATTTGACTTTTTAACTCAAAGAAATATGAATTCTAACTTCTATAAAATATTACAACACTCAAAAGAAAATCAATCAATTATTGCCGTTTACAATGATCCCGAAGGAGACAATTTTTGGGCTGGATATATTTTAGATTTTAATGACGAATTTTTTACAATGCAGCACATTTCGAAATATGGTAAAAAAGATGGGATTTTAATCGAACCTTATTTCAAAATTAGTCGAATAGATGTTGATGATTACTGCAAATGTCTCAATTATTTAAAAGAACATCACACCGATTTGGATCAAGAAAATCCAATTACATTTAATGCAACAGCAGAAGAAAATTGGGTTCGTCAAATTTTAGGCGAAATAAATGATCAAACCGAATATGTTACACGTATTCAATTAAATAACAATAGTCGTTTTGCAGGTTTTATTCGAAATTTAACTGAAGATGATTTTGAGTTGAAATGTATTGGTTCGGAAGGAACAGACGAAGGTTCTTTGTATTTTCAGGTTGATGATGTTTCGTCGATTCGTGTCAATGATTTAGAAGCTCGTCGAAGATTATTTTTTTATAATTATCGCCGTTCTATCGACTTTTTTGATGAATAATTTTTATCAAGAAAAACGCAAACTACAACTTAAATTATTAGGAATAAAATTTGATTAGATTTTGATGAAAAATATCGTTTTTTATAAAGCATCAAAGCCTTTATTTTGCACGATTATTAAAATCTACTTATGAAATATACTTCTGCAACAGAAGCTGTAAAAGAAATCAAATCTGGCGATCGTGTTTACGTTCATGCAGCTGCGGCTACGCCTACATTTTTGGTGTCAGAATTATCGAAGAGAGCGCATGAATTGAGAGATATAGAATTTTGTCATATTCATACAAGTGGAAATGCAGAATATGCAAATCCTGCTTATAAAGACTCATTTTTTGTCAATTCTTTTTTCTTAGGTGCTAATGTTCGTCACACGATCAAAGAAGGAAATGGTTCGTATTTACCGATTTTCTTTAGCGAAATGGGAAAAGTGATTCGAACTGAATTGAATGTTGATGTTGTTTTAATTCAGATTTCTGAGCCAGATTCTCATGGTTATTGTTCTTTAGGGACTTCTGTGGAGAATATTAGAGCGGCAATTGAGACTTCTCGTGTGGTTATTGCGCAAGTGAACAAATATATGCCACGCACATTTGGTGACGGAATTTTACATATTTCGACTATCACGCATTTAGTAGAACATCATCAACCGTTAGATATCTTGGATAATGGAAATATTACAGATGAAGAAGCTAAAATTGGGAATTATATTGCTGAATTAATTGAAGATAAAAGTTGTTTACAATTAGGGATTGGTTCTATTCCAAATGCAGTTTTGAATAATTTGAAGAATCATAAAGGTTTAGGAATTCATACCGAATTATTTTCAGATGGAATTGTTCCATTGGTTAAATCTGGCGTGATTACAGGCGAACACAAAAAATTATTAAAAGGTAAAATTGTTTCGACTTTAGCGCATGGTTCACAATTATTGTATGATTTTATTGATGATAATCCTGGCGTAGAAATGCGCGATGCTTCTTTTACAAATGATCCTGCTAAGATTAGTCAGAACAATAGAATGGTTTCGATTAATTCGGCTATTGAGGTAGATGTTACGGGACAAGTAAGTGCAGATTCAATTGGTTCGCGAATATTTTCTGGTGTTGGAGGACAAGTTGATTTTATATACGGATCATCTTTAAGTAAAGGTGGAAAATCGATCATTGCATTAACGTCAACAACAGCAAAAGGTGCAAATAAAATAGTACCATTCCTAAAACAAGGTGCGGGAATTGTGACGACAAGAGCACATGTAAATTATATTGTAACGGAATATGGTGTTGCAAATTTATTCGGAAAAAATATTCGACAACGTGTAAAAGCAATGGCTGAAATTGCGCATCCAGATTTTAGAGAACAAATCGAAAAAGAATATTTTGAAGCGATTTCTTCTTAAAAATATGATATTGATAATTTAATGAAAATACAAAAGCCTTCTAATTTAGAAGGCTTTCTTTATTTTTAGATAAAAATATTTTTAATCTTATCCATTTACAGCTTCAACGTTGTCTACAACATCAGGCATCATTTGTTTTAAAATTCCTTCGATACCATTTTTAAGCGTTGCTGTAGAAGACGGACAACCAGAGCAAGCACCTTGCAATAACATTTTAGCTGTACGTGTTTCTTCATCAAATTCAATTAATTCGATGTTTCCACCATCATTTGCAACTGCTGGCTGAACATATTCATCTAAAATAGCTTTGATTTGCTGCTCAACAGAAGAAAATTCTTCGGCAGATTTTACGACAACATGTTCAGGAGCTTCTGTTGTGAATTCGTAAAATTCATCAAAAACAGGACCTCCAGCTTGTAAATAATTGGTAATAAATGAACGAACATCCATTGCCCAAAGTGACCAATCTTCTGTTTCATTTTTTGTTAAAGAAACATAATTATCAACAATAAAAACTTCTTCTACAAAAGGATATTCTTTGTAAATCGCAACAGCTAATGGAACTCCAGCAGCTTTTTCTCTCGATTTTATTTCGATGATTTCTGGCGCTAACATAGAATTTGAAACGAATTTCATCGCAGCAGGATTAGGCGTCATTTCTGCATAAATAGAAATAGGAGCCTTTTTCATTGGCGCTAAAATTGCGTTTTCTTCTAAATGTTCGTTGATAATTTCTTTCAAATCTTCAGTAACATCAGCCCAATCAACTGCATCTATTTTTTCTATCGCAACAAAATTCGCTGTGATAAATATTTTTTGAATAAATGGTATAGTCAATAAAACTTGCGCTAAAGGAGATTCGGTAGCTGTAGATTCTTTATCGAATTCCACGCCACCTTGTGTTAAAGTCTCGTCACAAACGAACTTCATCACGTTATTATTTGGTGTAATTTCTTCGTATACTCTCATAGTCGTACAAAAATACGCTATAAAAATGTATCTTTATCATTAGAATTATAGATTTTGTTATGGCAATAATTAAAGAATTAAATGGGCACACACCAAAGTTCGGTGAAAACTGCTTTTTAGCGGATAATGCGGTAGTTGTAGGAGAGGTAGAAATGGGAAACGATTGCTCAATTTGGTTTTCTGCAGTTGTGCGTGGAGATGTACATTATATCAAAATGGGAAATAAAGTAAATATTCAGGATAATGCAACAATACATGCGACGTATCAAAAATCGCCAACAACAATTGGAAATAACGTTTCGATAGGGCATAATGCAATTGTACATGGTTGTACAATACACGATAATGTTTTGATTGGAATGGGCGCAATTGTGATGGATGATTGTATTGTTGAATCTAATTCTTTGATTGCCGCTGGTGCGATTTTAACCAAAGGAACGCATGTAAAAGAAGGGGAATTATGGGCTGGAATTCCTGCTAAAAAAATTAAAGATGTTCCAAAGGAATTGAAAGAAGGCGAAATAGAAAGAATCGCTAATAATTATTTGATGTATAGTAGTTGGTATAAATAAAAGAAAGCTCAGTTTATAACTGAGCTTTTTTATTTTAACCTACTTTAACTTACAAATCGTAACATTTTTTTTAAATTTGTTTAAAATAGTACGCAATGAAATATTTATTCATCGGATTTTTAGGGCTATTTATAGCTTGTAATGCGCAAGAAACTAAGAAAGTTTCTAAAAAGCAAAACATTCATCAAACAACAAAAACACCTCAAAAAGTGAACAAAATTTACGATTATACATTCAAGGATATCAATGATGACGATTTTAATTTCGCTGATTTGAAAGGAAAGAAAATCTTAATTCTTAACACAGCTTCAAAATGTGGTTACACACCTCAATATGATGCTTTAGAAAAGTTATATCAAGAATATAAAGATCAAGGTTTGGTAATTGTTGGATTTCCTTCAGACAATTTTGGAGGTCAGGAATTTGATAACAACGAAGAAATTGCAAGTTTTTGTAAATTAAATTATGGCGTAACTTTTCCTTTGATGTCAAAAAGTGATGTAATTGGAAAAAATCAAAATGAAATTTTCAAATTCTTAACAAAAAAATCATTGAACGGAAAATCTGACAATGATGTAAAATGGAATTTTACAAAATTTTTGATTAACGAAGACGGAACTTTAGAGGCTTCTTATGCTTCAAAAGTAACTCCAGATTCAAAAGAAATAATAGATTGGTTAAATAAATAGTAAATGAAGTTAGATATTCTTGCAATTGGAGCGCATCCTGATGACGTAGAATTGGGATGTGGAGGAACACTTGCAAAAGAAATTAAAAACGGTAAAACGGTTGGTATTCTTGATTTAACAAAAGGAGAATTAGGAACTCGTGGTACCGATGAAACGCGCCGTGTAGAAGCAAATGATGCCAAAAACATTTTAGGCGTTGCTGTGAGAGAAAATCTTGGAATTCCTGATGGTTTTTTCTTGAATGATAAAGAAAATCAGTTGAAAATTGTCGAAATTATTCGCAAATATCAACCTGATATTATTTTGAGTAATGCGCCTCACGATCGCCATCCAGATCATGGAAAAGGTTCGGATTTAGTGAATACTGCTATTTTCTTATCAGGTTTACCAAAAATTGAAAATGGATTACCAGCTTGCCGTCCCAAAAAACACTTCCACTACATTCAATGGTTACCTTTAGAACCTCATTTTGTGGTTGACATCTCTGGTTTTGTAGATACAAAAGTGGAAGCTTGTATGGCGTATAAAACGCAATTTTTTGATCCAAATTCGAGCGAACCTCAAACGCCAATTTCATCGAAAAACTTTACTGATTCTATCCGATATCGTGCGTATGATTTAGGAAGATTAATCGGAACTGAAGGTGGAGAAGGATTTATTTCGCGAAGTTACATTGGCGTAAATAATTTAGATTCTTTAATTTAGAAATAAAGGTGTAAAAAACCTTTATTTTTTTGTCAAAATTATTTGCAAGTACCGATTAATAGGCTATATTTGCAGTCCAATTGAGAGATTAAATAAAAGTTAATTTCGCAATAAAAATGGTGATTGTAGCTCAGTTGGTTAGAGCGCCGGATTGTGGTTCCGGAGGTCGTGGGTTCGAGACCCATCATTCACCCTAAAAACTTTAGAATTAGTTTCAAAAGAAATTCAAACCAAATGGTGATTGTAGCTCAGTNNTTCGAGACCCATCATTCACCCAGATTAAATCTCAATTTCAGTAGAAGTTGGGATTTTTTTATTTGATAATTTAATGTTATTTTTATTAAAGACTTAATAATTAACATGATGTTATTCTCCATTTTATTATTAATAGCAGTTCCTATACTCTTTTTTATCTATTATGTAATTGAAGATTATAGAGATGGAAATAAAGAAAAACTATACATTTTTCTAATTCTTTCTTCTCTATTATTAATATTTATATTATTCTTATATAATGTAGATGATAGTCCTAAAGACGGAGATAACACTGAACCTGCAACATCATTTTCTCCAACCAAAGAAGAAATCTACAAAATACAATTTGGTAATTTTCCAGATTCTACAAATATAAAAGTATTAGAAGGTCATTATTGGGAGTCTGCACATTGGTCTTATGAATACAAAACATTTTTAAAATTAAACGTAAAAAAAGAATGGATAGATAAACAAATTGTAAAAAAACAATTAAAAATCTATTCCAAAAAAGACCCATTACCAGAACTTAACAATCCACCAAATTGGTTCGCCCCTTCTAAAAATCATATAATATATTTATCAGCTCAAAGAGGTCAATCAAATTATAGAATTTATTATGACTCAATTTCAAAAGAAGTTTTATATTTTGATATGCAACTATAAATAGTTATTCAAAATGAAAAAATATATCTTTTTAAAAATTCAGCTAATATCCTTTCTTATTGGTTATTCAATTAATGCTCAAATTATCAATATAACGAGAAATGATTCTATTAATTTAGAAAAAAAGAGTGTGTTAAAAGATGGAAATCTTTCATTTTATAAAAATGAATATACACTTACTCTTTACCACAAAGAAAATATTTCTTATAATAAGAAAAACGGTTACAAATATTATACAATTGCTGGAGGAAAGAAGTATTGTGATAAATGTAAAAAAGAAAAATATACATTTAATATAGAAAATATTCCAAACCTGAAATCAAATCAGCTTGAAATTTTCAATATAGATACTTTATTTGAAAATCTTAAAAAATATCAATTTTCTTATGGATACTTTTATATCAACAATGTATATTATAAAAATTTAGGAATGCCAATTGAATGATTTAGTACTTTAATTCATCAACCATTTAAACCAAATCAATATGTACATATTAAAACATATATTAATTATCATAGCTACAATATTCATTTTTACAATACCAATAATATCTTTTATGAGCTATTCAACTTCAGATTGTAGTATTAGTAATTTTTGGTGTATTGGTGATTTTCTATATACTTACTTATTGACATCAGTTCTCATGATTAGGTTAGTTTATCCATTTTTAATTATTATTTTATTCTCAATTGCTTATAATTATCTTTTCAAAAAATATTTTCATAGAAAAAACAGAATCATCGTCTCAATATTTTATGCCTTAATACTTTTAGTACTCGGATTTAGTATAAATGTATTTATACTTGAGGAAAATGAATTCAAAAATTACACTACCATTGCGCTAATATTTATTCCTACACCTTTAATTATTGGATTTTTAATGGATAAAATAATGTATCTCACACACAAAGAACACTTTGAAGATCTGTCTAGAGAAAACTATAATTGATAGTAAATATTATTTTAATTCAAAAACCCATTTCTCCTTAAATTTACCAAAACATTCAAAATGAAAAAATCATCAATATTCTTGGGATTGATTGCTTTTGCTGGAGTTTTAAGCTCTTGTTCAACTCAAAAAACAGCAGCAGAAACAGCTCAAACCTCAACAGAAGTGACAAAAGAATATGCATATCAATCATACGCAAAGGTTCCGTTAACAACAGATATATCACATTTGACACAAAACGAAAAAGAAATTTTACGTTTAATGTTCAAGACAGCTTATATTATGGATGATTTATTTTGGCAACAAGCTTATGGCGCTAAAATAGATTTGATGGACGAAATAAAAGGTGAAGCCAAAGAATATGCAAAAATAAACTATGGTCCTTGGGATAGATTGAATAACGAAGCTCCTTTTATAAACGGTATTGGAGCAAAACCTGCTGGTGCAACTTTCTATCCAATTGATATGACGAAAGAGGAATTTGAACAAGCAAATATCAAAGATGGTAAATCGCCCTACTCTATTATTCGTCGTAACCGTGAAGGTAATTTATATTCAATTCCATATAATGAAAATTTCAAAAATCAATTATCAAAAGCTGCTGATTATTTAAATCAAGCTTCTGAATTAGCGGAAGATGCTGGACTTAAAAAATATTTAAAATTACGCGCTGCTGCTTTGATGAGCGATGATTTCTATGCAAGTGATTTAGCTTGGATGGATATGAAAAATGCGAATATTGATATGGTAGTTGGTCCTATCGAAAATTATGAAGATCAATTATTTGGGTACAAAACTTCTTATTCTGCATATATTTTAGTAAAAGATATTGAATGGTCGAAGAAATTGGCAAAATTTGTTCAATATTTACCAGAATTACAGAAGAATTTACCTGTTTCTGCAAACTACAAAAAAGAAGTTCCTGGAACTGATTCTGATCTTAATGCCTATGATGTTGTGTATTATGCGGGAGATTGTAACGCTGCCGGAAAAACAATTGCGATTAATTTGCCAAATGATGAAAAAGTTCAACTGGAAAAAGGAACGCGTCGTTTGCAATTAAAAAATGCTATGAAAGCAAAATTTGATAAAATTCTAGCGCCTATTGCAACTGCTTTGATTGATGAAAGCCAACGGAAAAACATCAAATTTGATGCATTCTTCTCTAATGTCATGTTTCATGAAGTGGCTCATGGTTTAGGAATCAAAAATACGGTGAATGGAAAAGGTTCTGTTCGTGACGCTTTGAAAGAAGCCAATTCAGCTTTAGAAGAAGGAAAAGCTGATATTCTTGGTTTGTATATGGTCAATCAATTATTAAAAAAAGGTGAATTGACAGGAACACAAGAAGATTATTTTGTGACTTTCTTGGCTGGAATTTTACGTTCAGTTCGTTTTGGAGCGAGTTCTGCTCATGGGCAAGCGAATATGATTGCGTTCAACTATTTTGCTGAAAATGGTGCTTTCGAAAAAACAGCAAATGGTCGTTACAAAGTAAATGTTGCTAAAATGGAAAAAGCAATGAATGGTTTATCAGAATTAATTTTGACACTTCAAGGAAATGGAGATTATGATGGTGTAAAAAAATTATATGCTGATAAAGGAATTATTCACGACGATTTACAAAAAGATTTAGATGTCTTGAAAACGAAAAATATTCCAGTTGATGTTGTTTTCGAACAAGGTCCTAAAATGTTGGGGTTGTAAAAAAAAATGATATTAAACAAAGAAGCGAACCAATTGGTTCGCTTTTTTGTTTATCATCTATTTTATTTTTCTATTTTTATAAAAAACTAAATTAACATTATGAAAAAATTAATAGCTATTTTGGGTTTATTTGCAATTATTTCGTGCAACGAAGACGAAATTATCATTCCCGTAGAAGATTCACCTACTGTTAATGGAATTTATACATATACTAATACTAGTCCTTTTACAGATTACAAGTATTATAAAGGGCCAGACGGAGAAAATCATCCCTCAGAAGCCTTAAATTTTCTAAAAACACATTGGCCTACATATAATGAAAGTCCATACAAAAGTATTGAATTGAAAAAAGATTCTGTAATTATTACAAGTATTGATGATGAAGTTGAACGACTAAAAAGTGCATATAAAAACGACTTATTAATTGTAAATTATGATACATTAGAATTTGTTTTCGGTAAAGTTGATAAAAAAACTAACACATTCCATGTCTACAGAAATTACTTTGCTTTTAATATCATTTCTAAAACGAATGGATCTTCAGCTAATGTAGAAGGTGATTTTTTTGGATTGTGGTCTGATGCAGATTTTTTTCCAAGTCTTGTTAATTCACCAAAAGATTTTACTCATAAAGATGAATTTTTATTTTGGGGAAATATATCTCATAATTTTAAGAAAAAATAAAGAATTTAATATATTAAAAAAGGTGAACATCATTTAATTAAAATGATATTCACCTTTTTATATTATCACTTCTCTAAAAAAGTTTCAAACGCTTTTTCGAATTCTTCTAATGTGATTAAATGTGTCATTTCAGCATCGAAAATTTGTTCGATATTCCCGTTTTGTTTTTGAAGATTTTCTACAAATTCAATCTGAAATTTTGGTTCGATCACATCATCTTTCAAACCTGTAAAAATTAAATTAGATTTTGTTGGAACTCCTTTTAATAATTGTTCTGGCAAAAATGGTTTTAAACGTTCTACCGCAATTACAGCAGGATTAAACATCAAAACTGGAACATTTAATAATAATCCCAAATAATAACTTATCATTCCGCCTAAACTTGTTCCTGCAATAAATTCGATTGGTTCTTTTGTAAAATATTCAACCAAATCTTGAATCAAAGTTGGAGCATTATCATAATCAATTGATG
Source organism: Empedobacter sp. UBA6745 (assembly GCF_002453775.1). Classification (NCBI taxonomy): domain Bacteria; kingdom Pseudomonadati; phylum Bacteroidota; class Flavobacteriia; order Flavobacteriales; family Weeksellaceae; genus Empedobacter; species Empedobacter sp. UBA6745. The sequence continues at coordinate 157,312 of NZ_DKHL01000026.1, read as the reverse complement.
GTGCGTAACATTCTCCCAAAGAGTCTAAATATTCTCTCTTTTCATCTGTTACAAAACCTTGGTAGCCGTGTAAGTATGCAAATTTCATTTGTTTAAAATTTTATTTTTTTATTAATTTTTGTTGAATCAAAGGAAATTCATCTTCAATTCTTTTGTTGTCTTGGATATTATCATAATCATTATCACCGTATTCAAGTCCAACATTAATAAAACTAATTAGTATTGCTTTTTCATCATTTGTTAAATTATTTATAGTTTTTAAAAACTCATCTTCTCCAATCATATAAATAATTTGCGTTAATACATAACCTAAATCATAAGCACTTTCTCCTTCGACAGTATTAGATAACACTATAAAATCTCTAAAAGCATCTGATTCCATTCTAAAAGCTGAGTCAATAATTCCTTTTAACTTCCAAGACATTAAATCAGATCTATTGTTAATTGAATACGGAATTACTACTTTTCTATATTCTTTAACAGTACAACTTATTGTAAAAATAAGAATGCTTATAAATTTTATAGCTATATTCTTAATCATAAATTACAATTAAAAAGTAAAAGTACTAAAAAACCCTTTCCGAAAATTTCAGAAAGGGTTAAAAGTTATATAAAAAATCTTTTTAGTTTACTGATTCAGTTTCCTCTACAGATTCTTCTTTTTGAGTATTTGGTAATTCTCCTTTGAACAAGAACGAAATAATTTCTTTATTCACTGTATCCAACATTCTTTGGAAGATATGGAAAGATTCTTGTTTGTAAACAACCAACGGATCTTTTTGCTCGTAAACCGCATTTTGAGACGTTTTACGTAAGTCATCAACATCACGTAAGTGCTCTTTCCAGTTATCATCAATCAAACTTAAAACAACAGATTTCTCGAAATCTTTGATTAAAGTTTTACCTTGAGATTCGTATGCTTCTTTCAAATCACAAACAACTGTCATTTGACGAATTCCGTCTGTAAATGGCACTTGAATACGAGAGAACATATGTCCTTGATTTTCGAAAACATTAGAAATTACAGGGAAAGCTGTTTCTGCAACATATTTCATACGTGCTTTGTAATCTTCAATTGCTGCGTCGTATGTAATATTTGTTAAATCTTTGATTGATTTAGATCTAAATTCATCTTCTGTAACAGGAGTTCCCATTGTAAAGAATTTAATTAAATCTAATTCATATTGACCAAAATCTTCGAAATCTTTGTTAGATTTTACAACAGAAGCTGCAACATCATAAATCATGTTTGCAATATCAACTTCCAAGCGATCTCCGAATAATGCATTGTGACGACGTTTGTAAATTACTTCACGTTGTTTGTTCATTACATCATCATACTCTAACAAACGTTTACGAATACCGAAGTTGTTTTCCTCCACTTTTTTCTGCGCACGCTCGATAGATTTTGTAATCATAGAATGTTCAATCACATCTCCATCTTTATGTCCCATACGGTCCATTAATTTTGCAATTCTTTCTGAACCGAATAAACGCATTAATGAATCTTCTAATGAAACGAAAAATTGAGATGATCCTGGATCTCCTTGACGACCAGCACGACCACGTAACTGACGGTCTACACGACGAGAATCGTGACGCTCTGTACCAATAATTGCTAAACCTCCAGATTCTTTTACCTCTTGGATTAATTTAATATCGGTACCACGACCAGCCATATTCGTTGCAATAGTTACAGCTCCTGGTTTACCAGCTTCTGTTACAATATCGGCCTCGCTTTTGTGTAATTTCGCATTTAAAACATTGTGATTAATTCCACGTAATTTTAAAGCTTTTGATAATAATTCAGAAATCTCAACATTGGTTGTACCAACTAAAACTGGACGTTTGTCATCTTGAGATAAACGAACAATTTCCTCGATTACTGCTTTATATTTTTCACGATTTGTTTTGAAGACAATATCATTTTTGTCGTTACGTAAAATTGGGCGGTTTGTTGGAATAGAAACAACATCTAATTTGTAAATTTCCCAGAACTCACCTGCCTCAGTTTCCGCTGTACCAGTCATACCTCCTAACTTGTTGTACATACGGAAGTAGTTTTGTAATGTAATTGTTGCAAACGTTTGTGTAGCTGCTTCAATTTTTACATTCTCTTTTGCTTCAATTGCTTGGTGCAATCCATCAGAATAACGACGACCATCCATAATACGACCTGTCGATTCGTCAACGATTTTTACTTCACCTTCCACCACAACATACTCGATATCTTTTTCGAATAATGTATATGCTTTTAACAATTGGCTTAATGTATGAATACGCTCAGATTTGATTGAGAAGTCACGGAAAAATTCTTCTTTCATTTGAAGAATTTCTTCTTTCGTTTTTCCTGAATTTTCAATCGCTCCAATATTTGTCGAAACATCTGGTAAAATGAAGAAATTTTCATCTTCCATTCCTTTAGACAAATACTCAATTCCTTTATCTGTTAAATCTGATTGATTTTGTTTCTCATCAATAACAAAGTATAAATGCTCGTCAACTTTTGGCATTTCACGGTTATTATCCTGAATAAAATGCGCTTCTGTTTTTTGTAATTGAGCACGAATACCATCTTGAGATAAGAATTTGATTAATGGTTTGTATTTTGGTAAACCACGGTAAACTTGGTATAATTTGAAACCACCTTCTTTTAAATCTCCTTGTTTGAATAATGTTTTTGCTTCGTTCAATGTTTTTCCTAACATCTCACGTTGCATTTGATATAAACGATCAATTTTTGGTCTTAATACATCAAATTCGTGACGATCTCCTTGTGGAACTGGACCAGAAATAATCAATGGTGTACGAGCATCATCAATTAAAACTGAATCGACCTCATCGACAATCGCAAAATTTAATTCACGTTGTACCAAAGCATCAGGCGTGTTTGCCATATTGTCACGTAAATAATCGAAACCAAATTCGTTATTTGTTCCATAAACAATATCAGATGCATACGCATCACGACGACCTGGAGAGTTTGGTTGGTGATTATCGATACAATCTACTGATAAACCATGGAAAGAGAAAATTGGACGCATCCACGCCATATCTCGTTTTGCCAAATAATCATTCACCGTTACTAAGTGAACTCCACGACCAGTTAATGCATTTAAGTAAATAGGTAAAGTTGCAACCAACGTTTTACCTTCCCCTGTTTGCATCTCCGCAATACGACCTAAGTGTAAAGCCGTACCACCAATAAACTGAACATCGTAATGAGACATATCCCATGTTACTTGACGACCAGCTGCATCCCAAGAGTTTTTCCAGATTGCAGTGTTATCATCTTTAAGAGAAACGAAATCGTGTCCACGATTTACCAAAACTTTATCAAACTCAGAAGCTGTCACTTCTAACGATTCGTTTTCAGTAAAACGTTTTCCTGTTTCGCGCATTACTGCGAAAGCTTCTGGTAAGATTTCTAATAAAATCTTCTCCTCTATTTCGTAAGCTTCTTTATTGATTTTGTCGATTTTAGCATATAAATCTTCTTTTACACCAAAATCTTCTGTTTCTTCAACTTGTTTTTTTAACTCTTCAATTTGAGTTTTAAGATCTTTTGTAGCTTCAACTAATTGAGCTTTAAATCCATCTGTTTTTCCTCTTAATTCATCAATTGTTAATGAACTAAGCTTTTGACCAGCTTCATTCGCTAAGTCAACATATTTTCGTAATTCTTTTACATCTTTGGCATTCTTATCACCTAAGAAACCTTGTAAAATTTTGTTTAAAATATTCATATTTTTCTGCGTTCTTCGTCAAAATTAGCCACAATATATTTGAGACTAATTAAGATGCAAATATACGTTAACTATGTTAGTTATAGATTATAGAATCGAAAAAAGCCCCAATTTGGGCTTTTTTATTTTTAATATTCGTCCTCGTTCCAAAGGAAATCGTCGTCCGTTGGATAGTCAGCCCAAATTTCTTCAATGCTTTCGTAAGAATCTCCTTCATCCTCAATTGATTGTAAGTTTTCTACAACTTCCAAAGGTGCACCAGTNNGACAACAGCTTTAATTTTATCTTCATATCTGTAAGACTTAGCTTCATCTAAATGGATTAAAACTAGGGAATAAAAAAACTCGGGAGCTAATCGGTATACACCATACTGAGGTGTCTCCGAAAAGAGGGGGATGTTTTCAATAAAAAACGCCTTTATTAAAAAGGCGTTTTTTATTTTTTAGTATTCATCTTCATTGAAGAAGAAATCGTCTTTTGTTGGATAGTCGGGCCAAATTTCTTCGATATTTTCATATGGCTCACCATCGTCCTCAAGAGATTGTAAGTTTTCAATCACCTCAACAGGTGCACCCGAACGAATAGCGTAATCGATTAATTCATCTTTTGTTGCTGGCCAAGGTGCATCACTTAAATAAGATGCTAATTCTAAAGTCCAATACATAGCTTATATTTTTTATTATTAGTAGAGACAATTAAACTCTAATTTATTTTCTAAAATTTGATTTTTTGCAAATCAAATAATCTGCCAAAGTCAAACTGTCAGTATTTATGTTAAAATTAAATTTTTTCGTTCTCTATATTTATTTAATTTTATGCCTAAATATAACGAAAATGGACACGAATATAACAAAATTATTTGCAATAAAATACCCAATTATTCAAGGTGGTATGATTTGGAATAGTGGTTGGCGATTAGCGTCAGCTGTAAGTAATGCTGGAGGACTAGGTTTAATAGGTGCTGGAAGCATGTATCCTGATGTTTTACGCGAGCATATAAAGAAATGTAAAGCTGCTACAAATCATCCTTTTGGCGTTAATGTTCCAATGCTTTATCCGAATATTGAAGAAATTATGCAGATTATTGTGGAGGAAGATGTAAAAGTTGTTTTTACTTCTGCTGGAAATCCAAAAACGTGGACAGAAACTTTAAAAAAAGAAGGAATAACTGTTGCGCATGTTGTCAGTAGTGCCAAATTTGCACAAAAATCACAAGATGCAGGTGTCGATGCTGTCGTGGCAGAAGGTTTTGAAGCTGGTGGACATAATGGCAGAGAAGAAACGACTACACTTTGTCTTATTCCGAATGTGAAACGTCAAATCAATATTCCGTTAATTGCTGCTGGAGGAATTGGAACAGGTTCTCAAATTTTGGCAGCATTTGCGTTAGGTGCAGATGGAGTACAAATTGGTTCTCGTTTTGCTGCAACGCAAGAATCGTCTGCGAATCAAGCTTTCAAAGATGTGATTGTAAATGCACAAGAAGGCGATACGCAACTTACATTGAAAGAATTAGCGCCTGTTCGATTGATTAAAAATGATTTTTATAATCAAGTTCAAGAAAAATATCAACAAGGTACAACCGCAGAAGAATTGAAAGAGCTTTTAGGTAGAGGTCGTTCTAAGAAAGGAATGTTTGAAGGTGATTTGGTGAATGGAGAATTAGAAATTGGTCAAGTTTCGTCATTAATCGATTCTATTCCGACAGTTGCAGAAGTTTTTGACGATTTATTAGTAGATTATCAAACTGCAAAAGATAAATTAATTCGATTATAATCATCACAATTTTATATTTTTACAAGGATGCAAAAGCATCCTTTTTTAATTAGCATAAATGATGAAACAACTTTTAAATATTGTATTTTTCTCTTTTTCGATTATTAGTTTTGGTCAACAATCTGATCAAGAAAAGTCAGAAAATGGAGCAACCATAAAATGGCAGAAATATGAAATTAACAACAATAAATGGGGCGAACACAAAATAAAAAAAGGTGTATATTCACAAACAATTTTCACAACCGACACAGCGGCTGGTTGGAAATGGCAAACACCTGGCAAGAAATATGGCGTGGTGGGTTATCCTGAAATTTGGTTTGGAGAAAGTGCTTGGTTTAATTTAGCTGACATCAAAACTGATAATTATTTCAAGAATATAAATGAGGTAAAAACTTTTGAAGTTGAGTATAAAACGAAGTTAAAAGTTAATGACAAAAAATATAATTTAGCTTTTGATTTTTGGTTACACAATTCGCCAAAAGTCGCTCTACAAACCATCGGAATTGAAGTGATGATTTGCGAAGATTATAATAAATTCAAGCCATTTGGTAAAAAAGTTGGAAATATTTTTACAACATTTGGACAATATGATATTTACAGAGGTCATATCATCAAAAAAGATTTGAATACAAGCTGGGATTATATTGCTTTTGTGCGAAAAGAAAAACGAACTTCGGGAAAAGTAAATGTGATGGAGTTTATAAATGAGATGAATAAACGAGATTATATTGGACAAAACATCTATTTATCTTCGTTTGAATTCGGAACTGAAATTTTAAATTCTACTGGAAATATTTTGGTTGAACAATATGAATTAAAAATAGAATAAAAAAAGCTGTCAAAATTTTTGACAGCTTTTCGTTTTATAATCTTCCTTGTTCTTTTAATTTCCAATAACGCATTAGTCCATTAACAGACATCCAGGATGGATTGGCGTATTCATACACTTGAATTTGATCTTCTGTCAAACCTAAATCTTTATAGTTTTTTGTGACATGATCAACAAAAACTGGGACAATTTCTTCGGTCGGAATTTGATCATCATACATTGGTTTGATATAATTTGACCAATCATTCAACGATTTTTCTAATTGATCAAAATGATTTTCTAAATCTTCGTGATAACCATAATGCGTCGGATAAATTCCTTTTGCATTAATTTTTCTCAATTTAGCAATCGATTCTTTCCACAATTCGATATTAATATCTGGCGGCGGACAAGGTGGCACAACAGGTCCGTTTTCTATCTTCACTCCTGCTACATCACCTGTAAAAATAACATCATCTAACACATAAGCATTGTGATGAACAGCATGTCCAGGCGTATAAACAGTCTGAAAAACCGCATCACCAAACTCCACACTTTGTCCATCTGCCAAACCAACCAAATATTCTTCGTCAATTGGTTTCATTTCTCCCCACAAACGATCCATATCATCACCATAAATCATTTTTGCAGATTCCCACAATTTCTCAGGATTTTTCAGATGTGGTAAACCAATCGGATTTAAGAAAATTGTTGCGCCATGTTCTGTAAATTTCCATGCAGCACCAGCATGATCAAAATGAATATGTGTAATTAATATGTTTTCGATATCGATTACTCGCCAACCTAACGCTTCAATACCAGCTTTCAAATTCTCAAAAGTTGAATATGGTCCTGGATCAACCAAAATTGGTCCTTGTTCTGTTTCGATTAAATAAGTTGCGATTGCTTCGTTTTCATTCTGAAAATTAAGATCGATTGTATGTATTTTTGGCATGTTATAATATTTCTTCTATGGTATAATTGATTCCGTTAAATTCTAATTTATCTCCAGCTCGTTTTCCTACTAAAGCATCAAAAATAGGCGCTTGTGTACTAATTCCAACAAACTTTTTATTTTCCCATTCAAAATCTTTGAAAGATAAACCAATTACAAAATTCACTTTATCTGTAAACACAACATTTCCTTCTGTAATTTCGTCAATCAATTCAGGTTTTAACGCTTTGAAATTTTCTAAATCTTCGGTTGCTTGATTGATACGAATTCGTAAACTTCTCGCCGCATCTGTCGATTGACTTTGTTGTGCAAAATCATCTAACTCTAAGCTTGATTCTTCGTCCAAATCTGCACCTTCTGCATAAATTTGTTCAGATTCTTTTAACGCATCAATTTCATTTTGTTTCAATTGAATTAAATGTTGAATAACATCTTTTCTAATATGTTTTTTATTCATTTTTGTAGTTTTATGTTAGTATAAACTTACAAAAAATAAAAAACTCCTAAAAGTATTTTTAGGAGTTTTATCGTTTAATTAAGATATTCGGTAATGTAATCTTCTAATTCAAATTTTGTCATGACTTGATCATGGAAAACCTTTTTCTCGCCTTTATTATAAATGATTGTTACAGGAATATTTCCTGCCCATTTCGGATCAAATGACGGAATCCATTCATTCATTCGTTTTGTATCATCCAACAAAACAACTTCTGCATTTATCTTATTGTCAAGCATAAACTTCTTCACTTTATCGATAATTTTTGGTCGATCCAACGAAACCAACAACATCTTGAAATTTGGATTGTCTTTATATTTTTCATTAATTTCCATAAACGCCGGAATCTCCTCTACACAAGGCGCACACCATGTTGCCCAAAAATTAACCACCACAACTTGATCTTTATAATTTGCTATTTTTTCGTGCAAAGCTTCGTATTTTACCGTTTCTACAGATTGTGCATTTACAGTAGAAAAAGCCAAAATTCCCATTAAACCAAGGAAACAAAATAGTTTCATATTTATTTTTTAAAAATATTTATTCAAATGTAATAGAACAAGAATCAATCCAAGCTATTTTTCTCGAAATTTTGTTGAATAGAATATTAAACCGATTTTTGTAAAAAAATAATCAATTTGTTTTCAAAAGAAGATGCTTATCGCATAAAAAAGGATTTTTGGATTTCGTATGGAACGTATATGAAATTGCAAATGAATGCCGAAGGAACGCGTATTAATTGGATAAATTACAAAACGGATGTAAAAGGTGTTTATTTTAGAACGGATGTTGAGCGTAAGTTTGCAGAGGTTTCTATTGAAATTTCGCATCCAGATCCGTCCGTCCAACTGATGATTTATGAACAGTTTGAGGAATATGAAAATGTTTTAGAAAGTTATCTTGGCGAAAAATGGATTTGGACAAAAGAAGATTATGACGAAGATGGAAAAATGATTTCGACAATAAAAATGCGTTTAGAAAACATTAGTATTTTTAGAGAGACTGATTGGCCGCAAATTATTCCGTTTCTAAAAGATCGAATGATTAATTTGGACGAATTTTGGTGCGATCACAAAGATAGTTTTGAGATTTTTAAAGAATTATAAAGCAAAAGAAGCTCAATATTGAGCTTCTTTTTTATTTCAATTTAAGCAATCTCGCAGGTGAAATTCTCGATTTCTAATAATTCATTCGTTTCTTCCAAAACTTCGTTTCGTTGTTCATTGGATAAGTTTAATGAATCTAAAAACTTATTATTTTGTTGTAAATCTTTCACCAAAATACATTCTTTCGACAAAAGAACTTTTTCTTGCTCTGGTGTCAAAGTCGTTAAACATGTAATTGGATACAAAGCCGCATTATCAACCAAATATTTGATACTATTTGTTTCAGGATAATCCCAAGAAATCAATCCAATTCCATAATAATTTGCAAAATCTATACTATCCGTCGTTAAATACGCATTCGTTACCAAGAAACCTTTTGTTGGTTTCATATCTCGTCCAAAAAAATGATACGTATGGCTTTCTACATCTTTCATTCGTGATAAAAAATACATAGGCGTTGTCACCGAAATTTTGGCATCTTCGTCATTTCTAAATTTACATTCACAGAAAAGCAATTGATCTCCTTTAGAAGCCACCACATCAATTTCGTGCGTCACCGCATTTCCTTGTACAATTTCCGAATGCAACGATTGATATCCTGCTGCTTGCATCACTCTTCCAATCCATTTTTCGAAATAATATCCTTCTGGTCCCAAATCTCTCAAAGCTCGTTTTAGGCTATAACGCGCCGCATACGAATTTCTATAATTTTTAAGATGAGCAAAAGCTATACGATACAATTCTCTGGTCGGAATTCCGTCGTAAAGATCTTTCGAAACTAATTCGAAAACTTCTTCAACTTCCTCTTTTTTTGCACCAGATTTCGTTAACGAACGTTTTAAAGCTTTTGGATCATATGGGATTAACTCGCCCGAGTTTTTCTTTACTAACATATTTTAAGGTTGAATTTTATTCTTAACGAATTTAAATAATTCTGATTAAAATACCTTAAAAGTTTAAATTCTAAATAAAGGTTATCTTTGCAAAAGTTTTAAAATCAATACATGAAATTAGATACATTTTTACAAGAAAGAAGTGGTAACCAATGCGAATTGACGGGAGTTACAGAAAATTTGGCTATTTATGAAGTGAATCCTGATGCGAGTAGTAATCCTGATCGAAATGTCTACATTACACAAAAATGTATTAACCAAATTGAAAAGAAAGAGGAATTAGATACTTCATTTTGGGAATCATTTTTACTTTCTTCTATGTGGAGCGAAGTTCCTGCCGTACAAGTGCTTTCTTGGCGAATGCTAAATCGTTTTAGAAACGAATCTTGGGCTGCTGATGCTTTGGATATGATGTATTTGGATGACGAAAACATGGAGTGGGCAAAAGCTTCTGGAGATCATGAAGGTGACGGAAGTGTTAATTTGCACAAGGATAGCAACGGAAATATTTTGGTGAATGGAGATACCGTAACATTGATTAAAGATTTGGATGTAAAAGGTTCTTCTATCAATGCAAAAATTGGAACTGCTGTACGAAATATTCGTTTGGTTCATGATAATACCGAACAAATTGAAGGAAAAGTTGACGGACAATTAATCGTTATTTTAACGAAGTTCGTGAAAAAACAAGCATAAAAAATCCACTCAGTTGAGTGGATTTTTTATTTTTATCTAATTCTTTTATAGGTTTCAACTCCTTTAGCAGTCTCTATTTTCAATACATTATTATGGATATTAAACTTTCCTTTAAGAATAATTTCAGGGTTTTTGTTTCCTTCTTGAATTACTTTTAAATAAATTGAATCTTTTTCAAAATCATACATTCCTGAATTAATTGGTTTAAATGTAGAATTATTCACTTTTTGAAATGTATTAGCAGATTCAAAATAAATTCTTTCATTATTTTCTACATTTTCCCAAGCTCCAAAAAATTGATTTTGACTTAAAAATTTATCTTTTAACGTTATAATCAAAACAAAGAATCCTATGAAAACAAGAGGTATATAAATAAATTTCAGTTTACTTATTTTATTGATTTTAGCAGTTCTTTGCTCCTCAAATAAAGGAGGCGTTTTAAGAATAATATTTAATTAATTCTTTATAATCAGAGAAAAAAACGAATATTGCCAATATGGTTAAAACTACAGCCATTCCTTTTGCTCCATCAATATCATAAGCAAAATCCATCAGCAAAATATTAACCATAAACGTTAAGAAAATGATGATACCAATTCTTGTTGTTTGTCTAAAAAATAGAAGCAAAGAACTGATAATTTGCGTTGAGGCAAAGATTAAACCATACCAATATGAATAACCATAATAAAACCACTTAAGTTCAAACCCTGAAAGATTTCAATTGGCTTGTCATAAACACATGGTTGCGATATAAATTGAGTTTCAAAAATTTTTGCAAAAGCGTAAGAAATAATCATGGTTGCTAAAAAAATAGCGACAAAATGTATAAGTAAAATAATGAATCTTTTTCCAATTGATCATATAACAATAATTTATTGGCTAAACTATTTTAATAAAAAGATTCAAAATTGTAAGAATGTAAACTAATCAAAAAATTTCAAAAGTGTGTCCTTTTCTAAATCAACTTCTTTAAAAAATTGATTCGGTTTTAGTTTTGTGATTGATTTGAAATCTTTGATAAAATGTGATTGATCGTAATAATCATTTGATGACAATTCAGTTAAATTTTTACTATCTTTTTTATTGAGTAAAGAATTTCTGAATCGATATACTTTTCTATATTCTGAAGGAGATTTTCCTAAATGTTTCTTGAAAATTCGATTCAAATATTGCCTTGAAATTGAATATTTAGTTGAAATATCTTCGATTTTAATTTCATTTTCAACATCTCTAATTATATTTTCCATAAAAGATAAATCAACTTCTATCAACTTTGAAATCAAATATTTTTCTAATTCAATTGCCTTTTCATTCATCGTTAAATCAAATAATTTGGCAGAAAACTCTGTTATATCTTCAAACAAATTATAATCAATTAATGTCTTTTTACTTTCTGAATTAAAATTAGTTACATCAAAATGAAATAATCCTAATGGTTTAAAACAAATCGTAATTTCATCGAACAAATTCGTATAAAAAAATTCTCATCGGCTTCGAATAACTCAAAACCAAAGAACCAATAATTGTATTATCGTTAGAAGAACTAAGAAAAATATTCTCTTTTTCCTCTTTCACAATGGTATTTTTATTGATTGTATAAAAAAAATTATTGTTCGGAAATGTCTCATATTCTACACTTCCAGATTGTTTATCCTCTTGTATAAAATAATACCCATCTACATATTTCTGCAAAATTTTATTTTTCGGCTTGTAGTATTCAATATTCATAATAGAAAGTCCGTAATCTCTTTAAATGTAAAGGTAATTTGAAACATTAAAAAAATCCTTAAAACTCATTTAAAGGATTTTTTGTATATCTAAAATTGAATTTACTTTTCTATTTCTTTCAAGTTTTCCATTTTCTTTGTTGCTAAGAAACCTTTGATATCTTCAAAATGTTCTTTAACACGTTTGTTTCCAAATTCGAAAACTTTCTCTGCCAATCCATCTAAGAAATCACGATCGTGGGAAACTAAAATTACCGTTCCTTCATATTCTTTCAACGCATCTTTGATAATATCTTTTGTTTTCATATCCAAATGATTTGTTGGCTCATCTAAAATCAAGACATTATAAGGCTCTAACAATAATTTTACCATTGCCAAGCGTGTTTTTTCTCCACCAGAAAGCACTTTTACTTTCTTGTCGATATCATCACCTTTGAACATAAATGCGCCTAAAATACTTTTGATTTGCGTTCTGATATCACCTTCAGCAATTCGGTCTACCGTTTCAAAAATAGTTAAATCTTCATCTAATAAAGCAGCTTGATTTTGAGCAAAATATCCGATTTGCGCATTATGACCAATTTCTAATTTCCCTTCAAAATCAATTTCATTCATGATAGCTTTAATCATTGTCGATTTACCTTCACCATTTTTTCCAACCAAAGCCACTTTTTGACCACGTTCAATCACCATATTTGCATCTTTAAACACAATATGATCACCATACGTTTTATCTAAATTTTCAACCACAACAGGATATTGTCCAGAACGTGCAGCTGCTGGAAATTTCAATTTCAAAGCTGAAGTATCAACCTCATCAACTTCGATAATATCTAGCTTTTCTAACATACGAACGCGCGATTGAACTTGTTCAGTTTTAGAAAAAGTTCCACGAAAACGTTCGATAAATAATTTATTTTCAGCTATGAATTTTTGTTGCTCATCATAAGCTTTTTGTTGATGAATTCTACGATCTTGACGCAACACTAAATAGTCAGAATATTTTGCTTTGTAATCATAAATTCGTCCCATTGTCACTTCAATAGTGCGATTTGTAATATTATCGACAAACGTGCGGTCATGTGAAATCACCATAACAGCTTTAGCTTGATTTTTCAAGAAATCCTCTAACCATTGAATTGATTCGATATCCAAGTGGTTTGTTGGCTCATCTAATAAAATCAAATCTGGTTTACGCAAAAGAATTTTTGCCAATTCGATTCGCATACGCCAGCCTCCCGAAAACTCAGAAGTTGATCGATCCAAATCTTCTTGCGCAAATCCCATTCCTTTCAAAACCTTTTCCACTTCGGCTTCGTAATTCACTTCTTCTATCGAATAAAATTTCTCACTAACTTCCGAAACGCGCTCGATTAACTTCATATAATCATCACTTTCATAATCAGTTCGTACAGTTAATTGCTCATTTAATTCATCAATTTCATTTTTCATTGATAAATATTCAGCAAAAGCTTTTGACGTTTCTTCGCGAACAGAACAATTATCTTCGGTTAACAAATGTTGTGGCAAATAAGCAATTACCGCATCTTTTGGCGCTGAAATATTTCCCAAAGAAGGTCTATTGATTCCTGCAACAATCTTAAGTAAAGTAGATTTTCCTGCACCATTTTTACCCATTAAGGCAATTTTGTCATTTTCGTTTATCACAAAACTAACTCCACTAAACAACGTTGAAGAACCGAATTGAACGGCAATATCATTAACTGTAATCATAAATTTTATCGAATAATTGCAGCAAAGATAATCGAATGAGAAAGATTAATTATTATCAATAGGATTTAGAATCGTATTATTTTACCACTGAATCGATTAAATTGTATATTTATCTAAATATTAATACTCATTATGAATAAATTTTACATTTTAATTATAAGTTTAATCTCTGTAAGCAATGTTATTGCACAAGAAAAAAAATCGGATTTTGATAAATTTAAAGCAAATGCTGTTAAAAATAGTTGCGAATGTTTTCATAAAATAAAACAAAATCAATTATATAATCGAAAAGAGCTTTATGACAAAATCAAATCTTGTATTGATGAAGAAGTCCTAGCTTTTCAGATGATTGATAAATTAAGTGCTATTTCAGTTGAAACAAACGGTAAAAAGAAAAAGGATAAAAAAGAAATCAAAATTAATATTGATACAAATGAAAAAAGTGGAGAATATCTAAAATATTACAGAGCAATCGAGTCAGATTTATTCGATAATTGCGATAATTTTAGAGATATTATTGCTTCAAGTGAAATTGGATTAGAAAATGAAATCCCTTCTGAAAATAGAAAAGCTTTGGATTATTATTCTGAAGGTTTGAAAGCTGTAAAGGAAAGTAATTGGAAATCTGCAGCAGACTTTTTTGCAAATGCGGTTAAAGAAGATCCGAAGTTTTATTATGCGTGGGATAATCTTGGGGTAAATTTGAGAAGATTGGAACGATATGATGAGGCAATAGAAGCTTATCAAAAATCTTTGCAAATCAATCCTTATGGCGCTATGCCATTACAAAATATTGCAGTGGCTTATATACATCAAAAAAATTATACTGCGGCAATAGAAGCCTATGAAAAGTTTGCAGATATTTATCCTAACAATCCTGAAACTTTTTACGGTTTAGGTCATTTGTATATCGTTGATCTTAAAGAATATGAAAAAGGTTTAGATTACATGTGTAAAGCCTATAATAAATACATTGAAAATAACTCTCCATACAGATCTGATGCAGAAACGGTAATTTCGGTTGCATATCAAGCGATGAAAAAGAATAATCAAGAAGAAAAATTTATGGAAATTTTGAAAAAAAATAATATTCACATTGGAGAATAATAAAAAAAGCTCGAGATTATCTCGAGCTTTTATATGTTGTAAAGAATTTCTTAAACTGTTAAATCTTCACCAACTTCTAATAAAATCAATTGAATATGACGCGAAAAGAAAATAGATTTCGCTTCTGCTTTATCAATTTTAATTGGTGGAAATGTATCGTAATGATAACCCAAAACCTTAGTTGCTTGCACATATTCTGCAGCAATAGAAGCACTTTTTGCACCCATCGTAAAGTTATCTCCGATTGGTAAAATTGCTAAATCAAGTTGTCCAATTGTATCTGGAATCAACTTCATTTCGTATGTCAAAGCTGTATCACCAGCGATATAAACACGCTTTCCTTCACTTTCGATAATGTAGCCATTCGGATCTCCTCCATACGTTCCATCAGCAAATGAACTCGAATGAAATGCAATCGTCGATTGAATCGAACCAAAGTCAAAACTAAATTTACCGCCCGTATTCATTCCGTGTGCTTTCAAACCTCTTTCCGAATAATAAGAAGCAATTTCTGCATTCGAAATAATCAAAGCGCCTGTTCGTTTTGCCAATTCTTCCACATCATACACATGATCTTGATGCGCATGCGTAATGACAATATAATCCGCTTTTAAACTTTTGAAATCGATGTTTTTTGCTAATTCATTTGGTGTAATAAATGGATCAACAACAATGTGTTTGCCGTTTGCTTCAATCGCAAGCGAGGCATGTCCTAAGTATTGAATTTTCATTATATATTTTTTTGTGATTAACGAATTAAAGTATCAATAAAATCGAAACCGATTAAGCTATATCCTAATAATACAGCGAAAAATAAAGCTAACATTGCTACTTGTTTCAAGAATGGATCGAAATCTTTTGGGTCTTTTACTGCGAAAATTTGACGACGAATGGCGTTCGCAAAAAAGATTAAAATTAAAAATACAAAACCAGATAATTTACCTTGTTTAAGTGGTGACATCGTTACATATAATGCGCTTAATGCAAAAGGAATCGTCATTAAAGCCATTTGGTAATATTTACTTTTTTGAAATCCTAATTTTGATGCAACCGTAATTTTATTGTTTTTGACATCATTTTTCACATCGCGCATATTGTTCAAATTTAACACTGCTACACTCCAACATCCCATCGAAGCTGCAGGTAATAAAATTTGCCATTGAAAAACTTTAGAATATAAAAATTCTCCACCCGCAACAGCTAAAATTCCAAAGAATAAGAACACAAAAACATCTCCTAAACCAATATATCCGTATGGTTTTTTTCCCATTGTATAAGCCATTGCTGCAAAAATAGACGCAACACCCAAGCCAAGAAAAATGTAAATGTATTTCATATCATTTGGATAAAAAGATACATACAACAATGCAGCAACACAAGCTAAAGAAATCGCAACCATAATTCCGATGGCAACTTTCATTTGGTTTTGTGTAATCAATCCAGATGCTACAGCACGCTGTTCTCCTACTCTATTTGCGTCTGTTCCTTTTACCGCATCGCCATAATCGTTTGCGAAATTTGATAAAATTTGGAAAGCCAAAGTTGTTAAAAGTGATAAGAAAAATATATCATTTCGAAAGATTCCTTCTGATTTTGCAATAAATCCAGCCAATAATAATCCACTCAAAGAAAGTGGTAATGTGCGAAGCCTTGCTGCTAATATCCATTTTTTCATACTGAACAAAGATAATGAAGATTTTACTTTTTTTATCATCGAAAATTGAAGTAATATTGCATAGAATTTATCTATTTCAACTACTAAAATGCCTCGTAAAAAGAAAACACAACAATCTATTTTTAATACATTAAAAAAAATCAAACTTTCGACTTATGTAATTAGTTTGCTGATTTTGTGCGTTGTTTATTTTGCGTATCGTTATCGCCATGGTATTCATTACTATTTTTCGGTTGTAGAAAAATCGCTGAAAGGCGAAAAATTGGTTGATGATAAAGTTACAAAATTTGACATTCGAAATATTGAGGTGATGGATAAATATTATCTCAAAACTTTTGGTGTTGATGTTTCGCATTATCAAGGAAAAATTGATTGGACGAAAATGCATACGATTTACAATTTGTATCCTATAAATTTTGCTTTTATCCGTTCTACAATGGGAACTTCGTCTATTGATGAGACTTTTGAGGATAATTGGGAAGGTGCAAAAGAAAATAATATTTTGCGTGGTGCTTATCATTTTTATCGTCCAGACGAAAATTCGACTTTACAAGCGCAGAATTTTATTGCAAAAGTAAAATTAGAAAATGGCGATTTGCCTCCAGTTTTGGATATTGAAACCTTACCGAGAACACAATCTATGGTTCGTTTGGTGGAAGGAATTAAGAATTGGTGCAAAATTGTTGAAGAGCATTACGATATCAAACCGATTATTTATACGTCGGACAAATATTTCGAAGATTATTTGCAAGATCATTTTGATGGTTATATTATTTGGATTGCCAATTACAATTTTTGGGTGCAAGAAATGAAAGGTCATTGGGATTTTTGGCAATTTACCGAAAAAGCAACCATAGATGGCGTAAAACGTTATAAAGTTGATGTGAATATCTACAACGGAACCATTGATGATTTGGAAGGATTGACGCTTTAATTCTTTGGATAAAATTTCTTATAATCCTCGTGATAAGCACTATCCCAATTTATTTTAGAAAAATCTTCGGAAGTATTATTGAATTTCGCATCGGCTACCAAACGTTCGCGCGTTGAAAGTGGACGAAAAACATATCTAAAATCTGTATTGATCAAATATTTTCTTAATTTTTGGAGCTCTTTACTTTTAATTGAATCTTTATTTATTCCTATAATAATAGATTTTGGAATTCTTTTATCTTTTTCAGTTTTCTGTTCTATTCTTTTAATAAAATCAATTATTGTATCCGATTTTATTAGAATTAGATCTTTCTTTTTAACTTTAAATTCTTCATAAATTTCTTTATTCCTTTCAGCTTGAAAAGAAGGAGTTCCACAAAAATCATCATAAGGAAACTCATTATTATAATAGTAGATTAAAGTATCATTATAAAATATAAATTGATCTTCGGCAAAATCAAAAGAAGGTTCTGGTATTAAAGAATCTTTACTATAATAATCATTTAAAGCTTTGTTATACTTTCTATAAGAAAACGAAGAATCTGCATTCATTCCCATTGCTAAAATCTTTTGATTAATCGAATCTTGATGCAATTTATCTCGTTCTTCTTGCGATAATTCTCGCTTACAACTCAACAAACCAAATCCTAAAAGTAAAAAGTAAACAATAGATTTCATTGATAATTATTTTCTTAAAGATAACAAAAAAGCGAATCGTTTGATTCGCTTTTCTTTATTTTAAAACCTTTACTTCTTTTTATATGAATATTTTATTCTAAAGTTACTTTTCGAATAGGTTTGATGAAAAAAGCAATAAAAATTACAGTTAAAATTGTCATTGTTCCGCCAAAAATAATTCCTGGAACTAACCCTAAAAATGTTGCGGCAATTCCACTTTCTAAAGCTCCTAATTCGTTAGAAGAGCTCACAAATATTGAATTGACAGATGAAACACGACCTTTCAAATTTTCGGGCGTTTTGATTTGTAAAATACTTTGACGAATTACCATCGAAATTGCATCAAAAGCACCTCCAAACATCAAAATAACAAAACATAAATACAGATTTTGACTAAATCCAAAAGAAATAATACAAACACCAAACATTGCGACTGCTCCCAATAATTTTGGTCCAACATTTCCTTTCAATAAACTTGGAATCATCGACAAGAAAAACATCATTATAATAGATCCAATTCCATGTGCTGAACGTAATAAACCAAAAGCTTCAGAACCTTGATTCAGTACTTTTTCTACGAAAGCTGGCAACAACGATTCTGCTCCACCAAAGAAAACCGCAAACATATCCAAACTCAAAACAGCTAAGATAATTGGTGTTCCCCAAATAAATCTCAAACCTTCTTTGATACGTGTCATTGGTGATTCTGTCGATTCTGATTCAGATAATTCTGCTGGTTTTTTAGAGATCAACAATATCATGACCATCGAAATACACATAATTGTAAAAGCGGTTATCAAAGCAGCTTCAATACCAAATTTTGCTAAAATAACTCCTCCTGCTAAAGGTCCTAAAACTGATCCAATCATAAATGCAGACGAAGAAACTGGAATTGCTTTTGTGTAGTTTTCTTTGCGAACAACTAAAGCTAAAAGGGCAAACAAAGCTGGTCCGCTAAAAGATCTTGTCAATCCCAAAATGAAAAATGCAAAATAACAAATTCCTAAATAAACAGGAATTCCAATTGCTTGCCGAACTGACGGAAAATTTACAATCATCAAGACAAAAGATGCAGTCATAAAACAACCAATACTTCGTACCAAAATCATCCGTTTATCCAATTTATCAACCAATTGTCCCGCATAAAAAGCAGTTAAAAGAATTGGTAAAAACTCTGCTAAACCAATTAATCCAAGAAAAATTTCTTTCTGAGTGACTTTAAAAATTTCGTAAGCAACAGATGTACTCTGAATAAATAAAGCAAATATTAAGGAAAACCTTAAAAATATGAATGGAATAAATTCTTTATTTTTCCAAACGGATGGAACTTTCTCCTCTGATGTCATTTTGTAATTTGAATTTTAAGTTTTTAAATGTACACTGATTTTATTCAAAACTACCTTGATTTTGGATAATAAATTTGTATAAAATCAAAAAAAATCTTCGCGTATTTCTACCCGAAGATTTTTGAAAGTTTATGATGTATTTTAGTGTTTAATTTAAGCGAATTCTAATTGTTTTTTCTCCTCTAATTGAAGACGATATTCGTAAATATCCTCAATTGTCAAAACTGTCATTTCATGTTTTTCGGCAAAATCTATAATTTGAGGAACTTTCGCCATTGTACCATCAACATTTGTCAATTCGCACAAAACAGCTTCATTTCCCAAACCTGCCAATTTCACAATATCAATACTTCCTTCTGTATGTCCACGTCGCTCCATAACGCCTTTTGGACGAGCGATTAAAGGAAAAACATGTCCAGGACGATTAAGATCAGTCGGTTTTGCTTGAGGATGAATTGCCGTTTTTATCGTTTGTACACGATCCGTAGCAGAAACACCAGTTGTTACACCTTCTTTTGCCTCAATCGTAACTGTAAATGCTGTATGAAAGCGCGAATTGTTATTCACAACCATCGGATTTAACTCCAACTCATTTGCTTTATCTTTCGAAATACAGAGACAAACAATTCCGCTACATTCGCGAATCATCAAAGCCATATCTGGTGCTGTAATGGTGGAAGCAGGAAAAATGATATCACCTTCGTTTTCGCGGTTTTCATCATCAATTAATAAAATTCCTTTTCCGTTTTGTAGATCTTTAATTGCATTTGCAATTCTTTCGTTGGCTGTTGAGCCAAATTGTGTGATTGTTTTCATTTGATTTTTGTTTTTATCATGAAACATCACTTCAGGGCGAAACACATTGTTAAGTAATAAGTTCAAAGTTGTGAGTCATGAGTTTTTACTCAGAACTTAATACTTATCACTCATGACTTTCAGTTGTGTTCAATTTTCTTCTCTCATCCAGACTATACTGTCGGTTTTGGAGTTTCACCAAATCAGTCCCATAACAAAGTTAAAGGAGTCGCGGACTATAACCGCCGGTAAGGAATTTCGCCTTGCCCCGAAGAAAATTTCGTTTGTTAATACTAATTTTTTATTTGAAAAATTACCATAAACTTTCACGAACAAAGTTACAAAACCAAAATGAGTTATTTATAATGAATAAAGATAAAAGATAAACAATTTTTTACCTTTAAAATTTATTAAATTATATCTTTGAAAAAAAGATTTATGAAAAAAAATTTATTCTTTGGAGCATTATTGGCTTCTACAATTTCATTTGCACAAATTACATTAGAAAAAACTTTTTCTAAAAATGAATATGTTTCTGTTATAAATAACAATAAGGATATTACTTATGTTTCAGCAACAAATGATAATAAACTTGTTTTATATAACTCTGATTATTCAATTATAAAAACAATTAGTGTTGATATGCCAAGTGATTACTCTTTACATTTTTCATATGATATATATGATCGTTGGTTATCTGTCTCTAAACATATTTTCAATACAGATGATAATTATGAATTTATTGTAGAGATAAGAAATGATAGTGATTATAAATATTTAATTATTGACGAAAACGGGAAAATTATAAAAAATTTATCTAATTCTCCTAATTATTCTTCTTACTATCCAACTGTATTTTTTGATGAAAAATCAAATAAAAATAAA
Organism: Empedobacter sp. UBA6745; assembly: GCF_002453775.1. Lineage (NCBI taxonomy): Bacteria > Pseudomonadati > Bacteroidota > Flavobacteriia > Flavobacteriales > Weeksellaceae > Empedobacter > Empedobacter sp. UBA6745. Next base: position 135,956 of record NZ_DKHL01000026.1, on the reverse strand, counting down.
TTAATAATTTCACAAGTAAATAAACAAGATTATTTAGATATATATCAAGAAGTTTACTTATTACCTACTTCGTCTTTATCAATTGAAGAAGTAAAAGAAAATTCTAAATTACAAGCTTTTCCAAATCCTGCACAATCAACATTAAATATTGTTAATCCTAAAAATGGTGCAAACAATGTAGAAATTTATGATATATCAGGACGATTGATTCTAAAAAAAGACTTTAATCCTATTGAAAATAAAATTTCTATAGATGTTCAAAATTTATCTAATGGAAACTATATTTATAAAATAGGTAATTCTTCAGCAAAATTTTTAAAAAAATAAATCATTAAAAGCACCTTATTTAAAGGTGCTTTTTACAAATACCTTTCAACAATCGGTTTTATTTGATTTGCAATAAATTGATATCCTTTTTCATTTGGATGAATACCATCTTTTGAAAGATATTTTTCTTTAGTTGAATTAAAACGTGAGAAAATATCAATAAATTCTATTTGATTTTGAAGCGCTACTTCTTTTAGTTTCTGATTATATAATTCAATTTTCTGAGTTGTACGAAATTTACGTTCAGGAACTTTTATTCCATCAACCATTTTAGAAATTGGTAAAATACTTATCACATAAATGTTAGGTGTAAATTCTTTTGCTTGAGAAATTACTTCAAAAAGATTTGATTCAAAATTAGCGAGTGAAACCAATTCTACATCATATCTTTCAGCTAAATCATTTGCGCCATAAAAAAAGAAAATTAGATTTTCATCAGGAGAAAGACGTGCTTTTGTCTCAACTTCAAATCGGTTCATTAAACCTTCTGTTGTCTCACCTCCAATTCCAAGATTAAAACAATTGACTTCATTTGCATTGTTGTTATAAAATTCTGTATGACAATAACGTTTCAAAATTTCTACATAACCTCCCAAAACCCCGTCATATTCGCCGTAAGTAATACTATCACCAAAAAATAAGCAATTTGTCATCATCATCTAAAACAACACTTTATCCTCTTTTCTCAATTCTTCTAAATAAGCAGCTTTTTCGTCGCGATAAAATAAATTCATTGTTTCGAATGGAATTAATTTCAAATCTTTGTTGACGATATGTACGCAAGATTTTTTAACAGCACGAACATCAAAATCATGTGCATCCATAAAATTCATAATGATTATTCGGAACAAATTATCGTAATCTAAATCCAATTCAGGTGCACAAACTTCTGGTAAACAACAAAGTAATTGATTTACTTTTGGTTGCACTTTATCAACAGAAATTCCTGTACTAAAAATGTCTAATAATTGTACTTTCAATTGTTCATCTTGTTCGTAGACAATTGTATTTTTCGATTCGTTATTCAACAAATCCGCAGGATTAATATAACGTGTAAGCGGAATTACCTCATCATTCAATTTCAGCATATAACCCATCGCCAAAGCATCTGGATTGCACGGAACTGGAATAATATCATCTGAATTGAAAAGTGGATATTGATCAATAATTTCTTGACGAACTTCTGTTAATGTAATTTTTTCGTGAGCCGAATCATCTCTATTTCTTCCCGCAATTTCGACAGGTTGAAACGTCACGCCACGCACACATTTTTGTTTAAGCGCAAAATCAATAATCTTCCCTATTTCATCAATATTTTTATCTTTTTGCAACACAACAACCAAAGTTGTAGAAAGATTTAATTCATTCAATTTTTCTAAAGCTTTCATTCGAACATCTGTCAAATCTTTTCCTCGAAAATCTTCTAAAACTTCTTTTTTGAATGAATCAAATTGCAGATAAATTTCAAATTCAGGCGCATAAGTTGCTAATTTTTCGGCAAAACCAGGATCATTTGCAATTCTAATTCCGTTTGTATTCAACATCAAATGTTTAATCGGTTTTGATTTGGCAATTTCCATAATCTCAAAAAATTGCGGATGAATCGTCGGTTCTCCGCCACTAATTTGGACAACATCTGGCTCGCCTTCATTTTTTACAATTGTATCAAACATCGCTTCAATCTGCTCCAAACTACGATGAGAACCATAATGTGGCGACGACATGGCATAACAAGTTGGACATGTCAAATTGCATCGATCCGTCACCTCAACAATTGATAAACACGAATGTTGCTCGTGATCGACACATAAACCGCAATCGTACGGGCAACCATATTCAACATGCGTCCCAAAATGCAAAGGCATTTCTGAAGCTTTATTATAATTTCTGATGTTTTTGTAATAATCGACATCAGTTGCAATTTTTGTTTTGAAAAAACCATGATCTGGACAACGTTTTGTCATAAAAACATTTTCGTCTTCAATGATAATTTTTGCACCAACTCGTTTCAAACATTCTGGGCAAAGGCTTATTGTATAATCGTAATAAGTGTAATTTCTAACTGGCATAGTATGAGTTTTAAGTACTTAAAATCCATCAAAAATGAGATAGATTAAAGCTATAAATAATAAAAACAATCCTATAAGTGATCCAAAAAATAATATCACTAATCGTTGTATATTAATTTTCTTTTGAATTGATTGATAAATTAAACTAATAAGAGCAATAAGACTTGCTCCAAATAAATGCTACAAATAATAAAAAAATAACAATATCATCTGTATGAATAAATTGTTGCGCAAAAATAACTGCTAACATTGGCTACGTTTTACATTCCTCCACAAATCATTCCCGAGATAATAAGTGTTATCAAAGCACACATTCCGAAAACCATTAAATAATATTTTGTTTCTTTTCTATGTCCAGAAATTGAGTTAATAATTAGTGAAATTAATGTCCCAACAGCGCCACCAATAATCGCAATCACTAACAAAATAGCAATGATAATATAAATAAAATCACTTCCAAGACCGCCTTCTGCAAAAATAACTGCGTAGATCATTTTATGTATTTAGGTTTAGTTTGTAATAACTTAAAGATATAATAAATTATGACACAAACGCATGTTAATTGTATAGAACTTAAACCTAAAAATAATGGATGAATTGGTTTGATAAAATCTAAACAAAAACGAAATAAAAAATAAGCCAACATAAAGACTTGAAATAGATATCCAGAAGGATAAATATATTTTTTCTGAATAATCTTCAAAACTATCCAAAGCAAAAGAAGGTAAACAATTTCGTACAACGCAACGGGATGACGCATCAATCCATCGCCTAAATTCATTCCAAAAATTGAAGTTGTTTCTATACCATACGTTTGTTCGTAAACACCTGTTAAAAAGCAACCAATTCGACCAATTATCATTGCTAAAATTAATGGAAAAACAATCAAATCGCCTGTACTTTCTTTATGGCCAATAATTTTTTTTGTGATTTCTACGCCAATCAAACCAAAGGTTAATCCACCTACAATTGTATTACTTGTCCAAAAATAAAGAAACTGATTTTTTGCATCCAAAAGGGCTTGCGGGTTTTCTAATGTTCCAATAATTTTAGAACCCAAAAGTGCACCTATTAATGCTCCAATAATGATACTAAACGATTGGATTGTTGTTAAACTTGATTTGTTACGTTTTCGTAGAAATGCGTAATAACGCATCGCAATAAAAATTCCGACCGATTCGAGAATAGGATGAATTAAGACCGAATGTCCAAAAATTTCGATGGATACAGGAAAATCTATTGTCACAGATTAATTAGGTTTTGAGTAAATGTAATTGATTTTATAGAAATAAAAAAAGCGATGTTGAACATCGCTTTTAATCTATATTTTATCAATATTATTAACGGAATTTAGAAAAATCTCTCGGACGTTTTTCTAAGAACGCATTACGACCTTCTACAGCCTCTTCTGTTCCATATGCAAAACGCGTAGTTTCACCAGCAAAAATTTGTTGTCCAACTAAACCATCGTCCACTAAATTGAATGCAAACTTCAACATTTTAATTGCCGTTGGCGATTTTGTTAAAATTTCTTGTGCCCAATCAAAAGCAACTTGTTCTAACTCGTCATGTGGAACAACTAAATTCACCATTCCCATATCGTAAGCCTCTTGTGCAGAGTAATTCAATCCTAAGAAAAAGATTTCACGTGCACGTTTTTGACCAACCTGTTTAGCCAAATAAGCCGAACCGTAACCACCATCAAATGAAGCTACATCTGCATCAGTTTGTTTGAAAATTGCGTGTTCTTTAGAAGCCAATGTCATATCACAAACCACGTGCAAAGAATGTCCTCCACCTACTGCCCAACCGTTTACCACAGCTACAACAACTTTAGTCGAAAAACGAATCAAACGCTGAACTTCTAAAATATTTAAACGTCCAACACCATCTTGTCCTTCATAACCTTTTGCACCACGAACACGTTGATCTCCTCCAGAACAGAAAGCCCAACCACCGTCTTTTGCAGATGGTCCTTCTCCTGTTAATAAAATTACACCAACTTCACGATCTTCTTCTGCTAATTGAAAAGCATCTAATAATTCGAAAACAGTTTTCGGACGAAATGCATTACGAACTTCAGGACGATTAAACGCAATACGCATAACACCATCACATTTCTTGAACGTGATATCTTCGTACTCCTTTACCGTTTGCCAATTGATTGTTGCCATTATATATTTTGTTTTTTGATTAAAAATTTAACTTTTCGAAATTAAGGCTTTTCTATTAATTAAGAATAAAGTTAATAAAACTATAGGTTATTTTTTAGATTTGATTTCACCAACAACTCTCCTATTGTTTTTGATTTCAGTTCTGTTTCTCGCCATTCATTTTCAGGAATAGAATCAGGCATTATACCTCCTCCAACATATAAATTAACTTTATTCGAAAAGATTTTCGCACATCGAAGATTCACAAAATACTCTGATTCTGTTTTATTTTGAAAGCCCATAAAACCAGCATAAAAAGTACGATCATATCCTTCATTTTTTAAGATAAAATCTTTTGAAAGATCTTTTGGCATTCCTCCTACAGCAGGTGTTGGATGCAAGGCTTTCAACAAATCATATAGCTGCGATTTGTCTTTTAATTGAGCTGAAATAAATGATTTCAAATGTTCAAAAAAGCCAGCATTTACAGAAAATGGACCATCAACATCGATGTAAGATGTATAAGGTTCTAAAGTTGACGAAATATAATCGGTTACCACTTGTTGTTCGTGATATTCTTTCTCTGTCCATTCATCTTCTTTTGCTTTTGTTCCAGCCAAAGAAACAGTTTGTATAAATTGGTTATTTTCTTTCAATAAAAGCTCCGGCGAAGCTCCAATCCAACAACCTTCTTCTGCATCAAATCGCAAATACACATAGGCATTTGGATAATGTTGATGCAAATTTTTGAACGTTTCAACTAAATTAATATTCGTTTCTGGAAGTGAATTGATTCGACTAATTACAATTTTTTTAGTTGGTGAATCACTTTGTAATTCTTGAACTGTTTTTTGAATTAAATTAATATAATTTTCATACGAAATAGCTTCATTTTGATCAGATTCTGGTAGAGAAAGTTCGAAATTTGGTAATTCATCAATCGAAATTTCTATAACCTCATCATCATTAAATTCAATCAATTTTGTATTATCGAAACTATTACAAATAAACTTGTTAGCCGATTCTAAACTTTTATTTTCCCACAACTCCACTTGTGTAGAATTTGGTTTTCTAAAAAGTAGAAATGGTTTTTGATTCTGGATTAATCTTTCAAGTTTATCTTGAAATTTTTTAAACATGTTTTTTAGAAATAATGGCGTTTGTTAAATGTGTATAACAGATTAATTTATCGTTTTCATCTTTGATTTCAATCTTAATCAAATGCGAAGTACGACCTTGTTTTACAACTGTTGCATGCCCAAAAATTATTCCTTCCTTTTTTGGACGAAGATGATTTGCGTCAACATGTTGACCAACCGCCACAAAATCATCAGAATTTAGAATAACATTAGACAAAGTACTTCCCAATGTTTCTGCCAAAACGATAGAAGCGCCGCCGTGCAACAAACCAAAAGGCTGATGAACTTTAGGCGTTACAGGCATTTTTCCTGATAAAAAATCTTCTCCAACTGCCGTAAATTCTATATCTAAAGTTTCAAGTAATGTATTTTTCGACATTTCGTTGAACTTCTGTAAAATATCTTGTTCGTTCATGATTTAATGTATTTTTGGGTTATAAAGTGCTGGATGTTTCGCCGTAACATCTTTGTAAAAATCTTGAATTTCATCCATCACATCTTCTAAAGTTCTGTTTTCTGTATCCACAATTTTTGAAATTCCAGCTCGTTTTTTCTTGAAATCACAATAAGCCAAAACAATCGGAACATCTGCTTTTTGTGCGATATAGAAAAATCCATTTTTCCATTTTTCTGCACGAGAACGTGTTCCTTCTGGTGTATTGATTAAATATAATTTATCTGATTTTTTTAAAATATCTGAAGCAAAATCAACCATATTATGTCGTTGAGAACGATCAATTCCGATTCCGCCCATTTTCTTGATAAAATATCCATACCAAGGCTTTGTCCAAGCATCTTTGATAAACATTTTCATTGGAATTCCCATTTGCCAAAAAGCCAAAATAGTGTAGTAAAAATCCCAATTGGAAGTGTGCGGAGCGCAAACCAAAACGCATTTATCTACTTTCGATAAATCGAGATGATTATCTAATTTCCAACCTCCTAATGAGTACAAAAGTTTACCTAAAATTTTTTTCATAAAATGATGCTTTATGCATTTGCAAACATACAAAACTCGAAACGGATATTAGTCAAAGTAACCAAAAATAAAAAGAGACATTCCGAAATGAAATGTCTCTTTTTGAATATTATTAATTAAAATACTTCTTAAGTCTACGCAAAGAAATCAACGATTATTTGAATGATTTCTGTAGTTAATGTTAATAGAATCTGTATCATCTTTATAGTGTATTTCTTGGTTTGATTTTTCTTTTTTGTTTTCGGTTCTTGGTAAATTTAGTCCTACTGAACCATCTTTACTTTCGATACGAATACCATTTTTATCGATTCTAACTCTCGCCGAATCGTTTCCGTCGTTTACATTTATGTTTAGATCCTCTGAATCAAGATTGATATCGTCCTCAGAATCTGAATCTTTTTGACAATTCAAACATACGAATTTTTTTCCATTATATCCAAAATAATTGTTATTCACATCGTTAATATAATCTGTGTCATATTGTCCAGAACGCAAATTTACTGAATTAGATTTTTTAACAAATACTACTTTATTTTTAGGAACATAAATTTTGATATCAACTGTTTGCTCTCTAAACTTACCATCTTTAGGAATTTTAACGAAATTATCTAAATTTAACTTGTTTCCATTCAATTGATAATTGTATTTGATCGACTCTAAATTACGCTTTGCTTCCTCTTTACTTCCACCTTTTGATGAGTAACGAATTTCTAAATGAATGTTATTATCATTGCTTTCTTCGATATCAAATGTCTTATAAATCGGAATAACTAAATTTCCATTTTCGTCAATCAATTGTTCTAATTTATTAAAACCGCTGTATTTGTAGTTACCGTCTTCGTTGTTTACAAATTGAATTTGAAGTGTATCTGATGGGATATTTAAAATTTTATCCTCGGTCATTTCAACATTACTTCTAAATTTACTTGCTGTACTTACCGAAATTCCAATGATTGCAAATAATGCAACAAACCAAAGAGCGATTGATCCAAAAATGACAGCTTTACTTACTTTAACTTTATTCCAGAAACATTTTACACCTAAAATTGTCAATAAAACACCTGGAATTACCATTAATATTCCTCCAAATATTTTGGCTGCCATACTCATCCATTCCTCTTCAACAAGGTAACCGAATAATTCTGTTGGCATTTCTGTCCAAGTTGTAAAGAAGAAAAAGAATCCTCCAATGATTAATCCAATTCCTGAACTTAAAATGATAAATCCGATGAACCAAAGTAAAATTCGACCAAAAACGCCAAAGGCTCCTCCTAATTTATTACTCAATTCTTTACTTCCACTTACAACAGCTTCACTGGCTTGTTCTACGTTTTTTTTTAATGTATCAATGTTTGCTGGTTGTCCGTACATCTGTAACTTTTCTGATGTTGTTTTTGCTTTTGGAACAAAAATTAACAAGATAAAATAACAGAACACTACTAAGAAAAACGATACACCTGCTGTAAAAATTCCTAAAACTCCTAGAACTAACCAAATAGAACGTACAAACCAAGGATCAACGCCCATATAATGCGCCAAACCAGCAGATAATCCTGTTACAATTGTATCATCTGGATCGCGGTACAAACGTTTCGCACTTGTTTGTTGTCCTCCATACGATTGATTATTTGACGAATAATTGTATGATGAATTTGTAGACGTTTTTTCGTTCTCTTCATCTTCTTCAACTTTGTATTGATCTGGATGTCCCATTGTTGCAATTACAAAATTGATATCATCTTCATTTACGACTTCTCTAAATTTTAATCGTTCACGAAATAATTCAGAAATACGGATTTCTACATCTTCAATAATATCTTCTACACCTTCCGTACCTCTCAAAGAAGTTTTTACATCTTGTAAATAGGTCTTTAATTTATTATAGGCGATTTCGTCTAACACGAAAGAAAATCCTCCTATACTTATTGATACTGTTTTATCCATTTTTGTGCGTTTCTGTGGTTACTTTATTCACGGCTTCAATTAACTGTTCCCAAGTTTCAGCTAATTCTTTTAAAAAATTTTCACCTAACTCTGTAAGTGCATAATATTTGCGAGGTGGTCCTGACGTTGATTCTTCCCAGCGATACTGTAAAAGGTCATCATTTTTAAGTCTTGTCAAAAGCGGATATAATGTTCCTTCAACAACAATCATCTCTGCTTTTTTCAATTCGTCTATGATATCAGATGCATACGCATCCCCTTTTTTGATAATGCTGAGAATACAATATTCCAGTACACCTTTTCGCATCTGAACTTTTGTTTTCTCTATATTCATAAGAACGGCTTGTTTTATTTTGTTATACAAATATATATAAAAGTTTTAGTATTATGCAAAACAAAGTACTGAATTATTTTTAGTATTATAAATAAAAAATACAACAATCGGTCTGTTTATCAAGGTTTGTTGAATTAATATTTTTTTAAAGTTTTTTTTAGAAAATTTCTAAATCTCCAAAAAAAGAACTTTTAAAGACGATTTTTATTAAATTTAGAGAATAATTAAAGCTAATTATGGATCAATTCTCTTGGATAAAAGATTATAAAAGCAACGAAAATATAGAAACGTTAACTGATATTATTCCAGATTTATTTAAAAAATATTATATGATTCATTGGAAAATTGGAATTATAGATGATTTTCCTTTCGAAAAATATCCATCAAATAACTTAACCATAGAAGAAATCAACCAAAGAATAAAGATTGAAAGAGAATTTGGATTATTTCTTAATCCTCAAAAAAGTAATCTTTACAGAGAAATAAATCTTGATGAACTTTCTCAAAAACTTAAACTTGAAAAAAATATAAATATTTTAGATAATTTTAAAGATAATCCGGCAATTGAATTTCTAGAGAATCAAACAATTGATTGTATAGATAAAGGATTAAATAAAATTATAAATTCTCAAACCTTACATTTATATATCAGCAATATCGAGGAATTTTATTGGGAAGAAAATTATAAGCAAAGGAATAGTAATGTTTTAATTTCAGAATATCTTGATTTTCAAAAAAATTCAGATTTCGATTCTAATTACTTTCTTTTTCCTGATGATTTAAGTTGGTGCTTGATTACTTACGAAGATTTACCTCTTATATTTTGTACAAATACTAATAGTCCTTTTGATTTAGAATTATTCCCATTAATATATAATCAAACATTGTTTTAATAGCATTAATCATAATTCATCAATAATTAACTTTCCTTACCTTTGTCAAAAATCGAGCTCACACAATGAAAAAAATTATAGGAAGCGCAATGCTTTTAGGTGCATTTTTGGCTTCAGAAAGTGCTTTAGCTTGGGGATTAACAGGTCACCGAGTGGTTTCTCAAATTGCAGAACAACACATTAGCAAGAAAACTCGTAAAGAAATTACAAAAATTATTGGTCCACAAAAGTTAGCTTATTGGGCAAACTGGCCAGATTTTATCAAGTCTGATGATTCTTGGAAACATGCAGATTCTTATCACTATGTTAACATTCCTGGAGATTTAAATCGTCAACAATTTGATGCTGCTTTAGAGCAAACTTCAAATGAAAACATGTACAAAAAAGGTTTGTTTTTAATGAATGAATTAAAAAACAATAAAAACCTTACAATCGAGCAAAAACAACACGATTTATATTTCTTGATTCACATTCTTGGTGATGCACATCAACCACTTCACGTTGGTCGCCCAGATGATTTGGGAGGAAATCGTATCAAAGTTGAATGGTTCCGTGATAAAGTAAATATCCACACCGTTTGGGATTCTAAATTGGTAGATTACGAAAACTATTCTTACACAGAATATTCTAATTTATTGGATATTGCGTCAAAAGAACGTCAAAAAGCAATGAAAGAAGGTACTTATGCTGATTGGATTTATGGTTCGTACATTCTTGCAAACAATATCTATGCAGGAGTAAAAATGGACGATAAATTAGGTTACCGTTACCATTTTGATAATAAATTTATCATCGAAGATCAATTGTTAAAAGGAGGAATTCGTTTAGCAAAAGTTTTAGACGATGTATTCAAATAAAATAGATTTTTAGATCATTCTAAAATAAATTCAAATCCTGAAAAGTCAATTTTTCAGGATTTTTTATGCGTTAAATTTAATGTTCGGACTTTTTGACATAACCAACCTTACAAAACAAGTCATTTTGTCCGATAAAATCATTTTGCATGTAATTTGAAAAGAAGTAAACATGAACAATGAAATCAAAAATTTAAACATACAAGACATGAATACAGTTAGAAAAAACAGAGCAAATTATTTTCCTTTTGGATTTGAAAACGCAATGCGTCCAAAATTTGAAACTTTTGTAAATTCTCAAAATCAATTTCCTGCAGTAAATATCAAAGAAAATGAAGATAGTTTCGAGATTTTATTAGCTGCACCAGGTTTAAACAAAGAAGACTTCTCAATTGAAATTGATGAAAATATTTTGAAAATTTCATCAGAATTTAAACAAAATGAAGAAGTAAAAGATGAAAAATTTTCGAGAAGAGAATTTAATTTTTCAAGTTTCAAAAGAGCATTTACATTGCCAGAAACCATAAACGAAGACAAAATAGAAGCTTCTTATGTAAACGGAATTTTACAATTAGTTTTACCTAAAAAAGAAGAAGCTTTACCAAAAGAAAAACGTAGCATACAAATTTCATAGATATAGTTAATTTTAGTTGGTTATTAAATCCTCAATTCTTCGGAGTTGAGGATTTTTGTTTAAATCAAATTTATAATTTTATCATTTCCTCAAAAACAATGTTCAAAAAAGTAACTATTTTATCGAAAACGGAATGAAAAAGTTCTTAACAAAAACACTTAATAATTTTTAGAAAAAAGTGCTTTTTAGTGAAAATTATTAAAAACTAATCTTTTACATTTACAAAAGACTAAAATTCAACTATGCACAAAAACATTTTATCTACAATAACTTACGTTGTAAAAACACGTTTTTGCACAAGCTCAAAAGAATTTCAAATAACTGAATTTAATTCGGATAATGGATTAAAAAACAGGTTGAATGCTTTTAGTTTTCTTGAAAATTACATCGAGATTATTTCAAATGAAGGTTTGCTACAAATTGAAAGTAATTTCATTCAACCAAAAGCAATTGATCGAATAAATACTGAAATCAATTTTCCTAACGAAAATAATTATAAACGTTTAAAACTAGTTAATCAAGAAGCTATTTTTATCACTCCAAATGAAACTATTTTTCCTTACGGAATTAGTTTGTCTTTTGTTTTAAATGAAGATTTCGATACTTTAAAAAAAGATAACGAATATGAAATTTATTCTTTACGAAATTCTGAACAGATCAATTATTCTGAACAACTTAACAATTTAATAAACGAATATAAATTACTAAAAAAAATAGGTTTTGAAGAACAAATAGATGCAATAAAATTAAATAAAAATCTATTCTCAAGTTTTGATATTAAGGCTGATCATTTTGAAATTTTAGACACACCTTTTTTGTGGAATAACCCAACAAGACAATTTTTTATAAATAATATTTCGAACCGCGAATTTATTTTAGATTGTCTTTACGACCATCTTTTTCATTATCAAGATTTTGATTATGTTCAGTTTTTAGAAAAAAATTGTCCGAAAGAAATTGAAAAAAATATTTATGCAATGCTGCATGGTCAGGGAGGTTTATTATTTGTTGGTTATCATCCAGAAAATTTAACCGAAAGTATTATGAGCGATATCGAATTAATTAATTATTACAATTTACTTGACGCAAATTTTTCTCAGGACAAATATTTATATAAAAATATTAATTTACAAATATTTAGTTTCAATGATTTTCCTGTTTTAGCAATTACGGTTTTTCCATTAAATGAAGAATCAAAAAAGAGTCATGCGTATAACCCTGATAAAATATTTGTGCTGCAAAATAATCGATTCATTAAGATGAAAGATAATTAAAAAACAATATTATATTTTCAAAAAAACACAAATACATGAAAGACATCTACGGATGTCTTTTTTTATTTCACAAAATATTCTATTTTAGACCTAATTTGTAAAATTTATCACACGAAATTACTTTAATTATGAAATTGATTAACACATTAACCTACTCTACAATCGTATTATCGTCTATTGCGGTACATGCGCAAGCGCAAGAAAAATTAGATCCAACTGTACAAAGTTTTGTAACCGAAATTCAAAATAATTCGCAGTTGAAAAAAATTTCGCACGAATTATTAGACGGAATCGGACCTCGTTTAGTAGGAACTCCGCAAATGGATCAAGCAGGAGAATGGGCAATTAAAACTTTGAAATCTTGGGGAATTGATGCACGCCGTGAAGATTATGGGACATGGAAAGCATGGGAGCGCGGAATAACGCATGTTGATATGACGTATCCAAGAGCAAAATCTATCGAAGCTACTCAATTAGCATGGTCACCAGCAACTAAAAAAGCTGTGAATGCAGATGTTGTTGCGATGCCAGTTTTCAAAACAAAAGCCGAGTTTGATGCGTGGTTACCTTCTGTAAAAGGGAAAGTTGTTTTGATGTCACAAAACCAATCATATGGACGTTCTGATTATCAATACAAAGATTTTGGTTTAGAGGATTTGTATAAAAAAGTTACTGATACAAGAAAAGCTGAAGCTGAAGCTTGGGCAAATTCTATCAAAGTGACAGGTTACAACAACAATACACTTCCAGAAGTTTTTGAGAAAAATGGAGCTGCTGCAGTTGCAATTTCTTATTGGACTGGAATTATGGGTGCAAATAGAATTTTTGGTGCAAAAACGAAAACTATTCCAATGTTAGATATTTCGAATGAAGATTACGGAATGTTATATCGTTTAGCTGAAAATGGAACTGCTCCAAAATTGACTGTTAATGCTCAATCTAAACACAATGGAGTTGCGAAAACATTCAATATTATTGGAGAAATTAAAGGAAAAGAAAAACCAAACGAATACATTATTCTTTCTGCTCACTTTGATTCTTGGGATGGTGCGCAGGGTGCGACAGACAATGGAACTGGAACTATTACAATGATGGAAACGATTCGTACCATCAAAAAATTATATCCAAATAACAAACGTACAATTTTGATTTGTTTATGGGGAAGTGAAGAGCAAGGATTGAATGGTTCTCGTGCATTTGTAGAAGATCATCCAGAAATTATTAAAAACACTCAAGCTGTATTTAACCAAGATAACGGAACAGGGCGTGTAGTAAATATCAATGGATCTGGTTTCGAAAAATCATATGAATACATGACGCGTTGGTTACAAGCTGTTCCTAATTTTATTACAAAAGAAATCAAGACAGATTTCCCTGGAATGCCAAGTGGTGGTGGATCGGATCATGCATCTTTTATCGCTGCAGGAGCGCCAGCTTTCGGACTTAGTTCGTTAAATTGGGGTTACGGTACGTATACTTGGCACACAAACAAAGATACGTATGATAAAATCGTTTTTGAAGAAGTACAAACAAATGCAATTTTGAGTGCAACTTTAACGATGATGGCAGATCAAGAAAAGGATTTAGTAAGTCGTGAGCGCCGAGTTTTACCTACTGGTAGAGATGGAAAACAACAAGAATGGCCAGAGGTTAAAAGCCCTGCAAGAAATTCTGATACTTATTTAAAATAAGATATTTTCAAATAAAAAGTCCACTTTTCAGTGGACTTTTTTGATTTTATTCTAAATTTATTCTTTTGTTTTAAACTCAATTTTATATTCTTCTTCTATAAAAGGATAACCATCTAATGATCTAGTCGAACGATTAGTGACATAAAAATCATACAAAGTATTTGCTTGTAAATTCGCCATTTCTAATATTAAAATTGTCTTATCAGCATTTAATCCAACAATTTTATTTAATGGAAAATGGTCCTTACCATTTTTAGAAAAATTGATTGAAACTTTATCATTCAAAGGCTTTGAGAAAACAATTTGTATTTGCTTTAATGTTGTATCAACATTTTGCGCTCCATTTTCAAACTCAATAATTTTTACTACACGAGGTTGATTCTTTTCATAGTTTAATTTCAATTCTTCTATATTCAATTCTTCTGAATAATATTTTGATTGATTTAATACTTCAAATACAGCTTTTTCATCTTCATAATTCAGTTCAATCAAGTCTTTTATCGCCTGCTTCTTATTCTTCGAATTCGCATAATAATTCTTAGAAATTGCATAACCTACAAAATATCCCAAATCAGGATGTTCGTTTGTTTCGCTATTATAAAACCAATTTTGAAAATTTTGACTGAATAGTTGATTTTTGAATTGATTTCTTACTAAATCATAATTCTTAAAACCATAATCTAAATAATGTGAATTATACTTTTCTTTAAGAGCTAATTCTGCTATAAAATCTGCCGAACCTTCTTTTATAGCTTTCGCAAGCACATTTACTTCACTACCTTTCTGAAAAGTATGGATAAACTCGTGTACACTTACAAAACCTAATAACGAAGGATTAGAAAACTGGAACATATTCTGTAAAGTCTTATTCTCAAATTCAGATGTATTAGTTGTCTTATCTCCAACTACTTTCTCTAAGCCTACAATTAAATCCGCTCCATTTGGCATTCCTCCAGAACGTAAAGCTCCAATTGTATAATAAATATTTCCTTTCGATTGGTTAGGATAAAGCTTTCTAAATTCTTTTAGAGCTTTCTCCGTTTTTTGAATTTGTTTACTTGAAACAAGTGTATTTTTTCGAATACTTTTCCAAAATTCTGGATATTTCGCAAAAGCTGTTACATAATTAGTTTCATTGAATTCTTTGTGTTTCGCAAAATCCTTCAATCCTATTGTTCCATCATCTAAATACATTTTTTTAAACGTTGAAACTTTATCATCACTCATTTTATTGATACTATCATAAGCTTTCCAAAAATTATCAATATCAGTTGTAATAATTTGTTGAGCATTTATCTTTATCGATAAAACAATCAACAAAGTTATTTTTAGTAATTTATTCATGTAGTGTTTTAATTATTATGGAAGAGAAATATTTTAAAATAATTATTCTCTATAATCAACAAACGTAATTGGTTTTCTACTTTCTGGTTTGAAAACAATTGATTGTAATTCTTCGAAAGTTTCAAATTTAATTGAAGGCGTTACACGTAGTTTTGCTCTGAAATAATCTTTTATTTTCGCTAAAAAATCATCGGTTTCATCTGACGAAACTAATCGAATTAAAATTTCATCAGTTCCGAATTCGTTTGAATAAATTTCGATTAAATGTAATTTAATTTCATCAAAATGATTCAAAATATCATGTAAAGCAGGTGGATACAAAGTTGTCCCTTTGTACTTTATCATATGTTGTTTTCTACCTTCAACTGGTCCTAATCGATACGAATTACTCCCGCATTTACATTTATCGGAATGTTTTCTTAACAAATCACCTGTTTTGAAACGCAACAAAGGCATTCCTTCTATTCCTAAAGTTGTAATTGTCAATTCGCCTAATTCACCATCTTGTACAACTTCATTATTCTCATCTAAAATTTCTGTGATAATCAAATCTGGCTGATGATGTCCTCCTACCGATTCATCACATTCTGTAAACGCGGTTCCCATCTCGGTTGAAGCATAAGTCGAAAAAAGTTTAATATTCCATTTCGAATTTATTTTTTGCGTCAACAAAGACGAATTCAAATCTTTATCACGCAACGATTCACCAATACACAAAACCGATTTTACAGATGAATTTTGATAATCAATATTATTTTTCTCTGCATAATCTAACATTTTCAATAAAAAAGATGGAACAGCAACCAAAAATTTAGGTTGATATTTTAGAATAGAATCCCATTGCAATTGCGGAACACCAGCGCCAACTCGAATAACGCCTGCGCCTATTTTTCTCAAACCAAGAAAATACGCCAAACCAGCCATAAAACGACGATCAATCGTTGTCATCAACTGTACAACATCACCTTTTTGAACACCAATTCGTTGAAAAGAATTCATTTCATTTGTTGCTAAACGATCCAAATCCTTATCCGTTAAACCAAAGGTTACAGGATCACCTAACGTTCCAGAAGTTGTGGAATAATCAATGATTTCAGTTGACGGAACACATAAAAAATCAAAATTATATTGATGTAAATCATTCTTTGTTGTAACAGGAATTAATTTTAAATCTTCTGTTGTTTGAATAGATTGCCAATCAATTTGATATTTTTTGAATAAATCTTGATAAAATTTGGAATGCGTCGCAAGATATTTAATCTGTTCTTGAAGTTTCTGATTTTGAAATTCTTTAATCTCTTCTATAGATTGAAGTTCTATGGATGTTAACGCGTTTTTCGAGAACATTTGGATAATTTTTTCTGAATTTTATTTCGATCAGGAACTGTAGTCACCTCCTTTGTCAATGCTAATTTATAATAAAAACTCGCTTGTTGATAATCTTTCTGCTGAAAATAATAATCGCCAACTTTGTCATAAACCAACCAAAAATCAGGATTATTCTGAATATAACTTGTTAAAAAAGTTTCCTCAATCTTCTTATTTTCTTTTATCAACTTGTTGATTTCATGCGTTTGCTCACGGTATTTTTCATAATTAGAATAATCATCAGATAATACAAACATATCTTTTTCAATTCTCAAACTATCTACATTTAACGTATAATTTAAAATAGAATCATTAAAAATTTTATTCAAATCATAAGCTGTAAATTCGCCTAATTGATATGGATTTGATGAAACCCAAACCAATCGTTTATCTGGTTGAAAAACAACTGCGTGATGCGCTAATAATTGATTCAAAGCCTTTTCATTTCCGTAACCTAATTTGGTGTTTTTCAAACCATTTGTATCTCGTAATAAATCAACCATTTTAGTTGGATTCAGTTTATTTTCATTCGAAAGATGCTCTTCAATTTTTTCAAAACGATAAACCGAATGACTTTCCTCTTTCTGCGTATTATTTCGCTTATCATCCAAATAAACATCACTCTGAAAATGATTCGTACAAGCTAAATAAGGTTGATTCTGAACTTCATAAACACCAAACTTTTTAGGAGAAATTTCTATCAACACAACACGATGATCTTTTGCACTACCAATCATCATACTCTCAGAGACGAAAACCTTTTTAGTTTTTGCTATTTCAACCGCTTCATCAATCGTTGAGGCATATTGTAAAACCTCTAAAGCAACGAGAGAAATGGGCGTTTTTGCTTTAAGTGGAATAGAAGATTTTCCAGCATTTATCGTTACTGTAAGCCCTTCCAAATTCATTCCAGACGAAACACCAATCATTCCGCCCCAAGTCACCGACATATAGGGATAACCAGAATTTGGCTTGACAAACGAAACTATTTTATTCTTCGCAAAATCATCATTTGCATAAAAATCAAAATTGCGACCAATCAACAAGCCTCCATCTTCAGATTTATTATCCCAAACAGCCAAAGATGAACAACCAACCAACATCAAATCATGCATAGCATGTCCTATATCGTGCGCCCCATGTAAAAAAAGATTACGATTATATTTGTCTATTAACGAATCGTAGCGGCTATTTGCAGACTCAGAAAGTCCATAAATTTGTGCTTTATATTCATTGTTGACATATTTATGTAAATCTCGATTATAATATTTGAGTACTTTAAAAAGAAATTTTCTGCGTTTTTCAGAAGGAATAAAATCAGTTATCAAATTCATAAAAGATTGCTCTTGAAAAGCATATAATTCTTTCGTTAAAACGCCTGTTTTTTGACCAATTTCTAACGGATCTCCGGAAACAAAAAGTTCCCAATTCTGCGTTTTATTTTTCTTTAAAAAATTATTTTCAATATAAAAAAGTGAATCATTGATTTCATTTCTACTGTATTGTTTTGATTGAAAAGTAGACAAATCAGGACGATTTTCTAAACTTTTTCTAACACCACAAGATATAAGCGTAAAAAAAATAAGCGTAAAAAAGTAAATGGTTTTATTCATTCGCATTTAGTTTTATTTCACGATGAACTTTGTTCATTAGATAGTCAGCGCCAAGGATTTCACAACAGGTTACAAATGCACCAACCGTTACACCCAAAACTCCATGAACACGGACATTTTGGCCAGTAAAAAACACATTTTTCACTTTAGATCTTGGTGAAATAAATGTTTTCATCGGATGATTACTATCTTTCAAATACCCATACATATTTCCTTTTTCAGAACCAATAAAATCGCGATAAGATAAAGGCGTAGAAGTATGAATTGAAGAAATTTTTTCTCTAATATCAGGAAATTTTTTCTCTAATTTACGAATGATTAATTCAGTTTTCTGACGTTTAAATTCTTCATATTCTTCTCCTCTTTTCCCATAATTATCGTTAGTCTCAACATTATACGATTCTTCCCATTTTTGTACTTCATCAAACGTCATATATGTCATAACCGTCATACTTTCCGAATATTCTTCATCTTTTTGATCCATACTAAATGTTGCAATGTATGTATTTGGCCAATCGTTTGTAGGTTTTTCGTAGCTATCCCATACATCATTTATTGAGTTAAAATGATAAATATTATGATTGATATAGGAAAAACTTTTAGGCTTAAAAACAATATAAATAGTAAATGCAGATGGCGTTACTTCCAAGCTTTTGACACGTCGAGAAAATGGTTTACCAAACTTACGCTCGCCTAACATGTCTATTGTTTTTTTAATGTCAATATTCGAAATGAATAAATCACCAAAGAAACTTTTTCCTTTTGTTGTTTCACAACCAATTACTTCTTCATTTTCGTTCTGAACAAATGATCTTATTTCTTGGTATTTATAAATTTCACCGCCATATTTCTTTAATTCTTTGATCAAAAGTTTCGCAATTTGACTTCCTCCATTTACACATCGCCAAGCCGAATGTATATAAGAGTTAACCGAAAGCGCATGTATGTACAAAGGCGTTTTCTCTGCTTGTCCTACATAAAGAAAATTATTCCCCACCAGAACTGCTTTCAAACGCTCATCTGTAAAAACAGAATCAATGTATTCTTTCGCATTAATCGACAAAAAATCTTCTTCATCAGCAAAAGTTCCGATATTCAAATTATACATTGGAAAAGCAGAACATATTTCTTCTAATTTATTACTATATTGGATTAAATTTTCTTGTTCTTTAGGAAAAAGATGAGCTAATTGATCAACAAAATTCTGATACGTTTGCGCTATTGGATATTCCTGAGAATCATCATCAAACGAAATCATATCAAAACCATTTTTATCCAACTGACGTAGTTTCAATTTGTCGGATATATTCAAATAACTGAAATAGTTATACAAGTTTTCTCCTTTATCTAAACCTCCAATATAATGAACGCCAGTATCAAAAATTGTTTTATTTCGAACAAAAGTTTGCAAATTTCCTCCAAACTGATTATTCTTTTCCAATACCACAACTTTCTTCCCTTCTTTTGCCAAAATAAGCGCAGAAACAAGTCCACCCAAACCACTACCAATCACTACTACATCGTAATGAGGTTCAAAATTATTTTGTGTAAACTGTGTATTCATTTGTTTCTGTTTGTTGGACAAAACTTGTAAAAAGTGATTCGTCAATATTTCTATTCTTTAAAACAACAATTTTCTCAAATTGATTTATTGTTTCTTGATAAATATTCTCAATATCAGTTGAAATTAAAAGCGTCGTATATTCATCTATAACGTTAAAATTAGAACGATATTCTAACGAACGGATTTTTGTAATATAATTTGTTGCAGCAACCTCTCGCTTTTCTTCCTCTTTTACAAACGTTATTATTTTTCGGTTGGCTTGTTGCATCAATAATAGAAAATCAATTTGTCCAAAATCATTCGAAAAATGAACTATTTTTTCATCTTTCGTAAATGTATTATTCAGTTGATGATAAACAGATTTATTCAAACTAAAATCCTTTTTTACAACTTGAATTATTTCAGATTCTTTGTACAAAAAACTTAAAAATAATTTCTGTTTCCAATAATTTTCATCTTCATGTTGATTTCGAATTTCTTGAAAATTAACTTTAAATTCTTTACTGATTTTTTTCGTTCGCTCCGAATAATTTGATCCATAATTTTCATCATTCCAAGCAATTCTTTTACCAATTATTGAATAAATATGTCCATCAAAAATTAAAAATTCTCCTTTCGGAATAATCTCAGAATTCCCATGAATATAAATTGGTAAAATATCAAGTTGCAATTTCTCCGCCAAATAAAATGCACCTTTGTGAAAACGATTGATATTATTTGTTCGAGAACGCGTTCCTTCAGGAAAAATCATCAACGAAAACTCATTCCCAATTCGAGTTTTAATCTCTTCAATATTATTTTCAACACCATTTGAAACGGGATAAAAACCAGCCATTTTCACAGCTTCACCAAAAATCGGCGATTTATAAACCCAATCATTTACCAAAAAAACAATTTTAGGCGTACACATTCCAATCGCCAACGTATCCAAGAACGAAGTGTGATTCGCAATTATGATTGACTGTTTCTTAAAATCTTCTTGATTTGGATTAATAATTTTCTTGACAACCGTTGGTTTTAACATCAACACAGATTTCATAAAAGTTGACATTCCCCAACCAAAAAGTTTATATTTTTTTTCTTTCGTGATTGGTAAAATAAGCATCAAAAATCGAAGGATCAAAGACGTTATTGTACCAAATAATCCAAAATAAATAAAGAAAATTCCACTTTGTATTGCCAACCACAACGTCATTGGACTTTTACCTTGTTTTGGTCGATTCGAAATAAAAAATCGAAATAAAATTGGGTAGAAAATAAATGTAATCACTAGTGCTGCTACAACTCCAACCAAAGAAACTGATGCGATTGATTTTAAAGCTGGATTTAGCAAAAATTAACGCTCCAATTGCTAAAATTGTCGTGATAACTGCTAACAAAATCGAAGTTCGATAAGTAGGCATTTCATCTTTTCCAGTCGTATATTCTTTTTGTAAAGCACTCGTCATAAAAATACTAAAATCGACACCATGACCAAAAACCAACGTACAAACAATACTACTAAAAATATTAAGTTTAATATCAAAAAGTCCCATCAATCCAGCTGTAACCAAACCTGATAATGCGATAGGAATCGCACTAATAATCACCAATTCGATACGTCGGAAAAAATACCACAATATTAATAAAACAGCAATAAACGAATAGTTGACAAGATTATTAAAATCTGTTACTAGGTTTCCTAAAAAGTTTTCGTTTAACTGTTTACGATCAATTACAATTGTTTCTTTATTATGATATTGTTTGATGAAATTTTCTCGGCTTTCTTCCTTTAATTTGACTAAAGTAGAAATCGTATAAAAACCATTTTTTTGCGAAACAAATTCTTCAAAAAGCGATGGATTAAACGCGCGATAATCTTCTAATTTTAAAGGTTGATATGCTTTATCAAAAATTGAGAAAAATTGATTATAAATTTCTTCTTTGAAACCATATTTTTTTCCATCCTTGATAAATTCATTCTTCACAAAATTCACTTTCTCTGAATTCCAGAAATTTTCCCAGTCTTTTATTTTTTCTTGTTGAACAGAAGTTGGCAAAACTAACGATTGAATGGAATTATAACTTAAAATCTCATCCTTACCTTCTGCTTTTTGCAACTTATTTGTTAACGCTATATTTTGATTTAAAACATCTTCGACATTATTTCCATAATTTACAACATACAATGATTTTGAGATAGAATTAGACGAAGTCTCTAACTTTTGTTCGGCTATTTTTTGGTCGGTTGGAACGTAATTCAATTTAGATAAATCTTTATCAAAATTGACATTATTAAACGTAAAACAACTCACAATAATCAAAAGAACACAAGCACCAATCAATATCTTGTTATTATGAAATGAAAAGAACGCTAACTTCTCGATTATTGAAGAATTATTTTCAATCGCATCTTGTTTTGGATGATATAAATGTGGAATAATCAATAAAGAAAAAACACCAGAAACAATAACTGTTATTCCAGCAAAAATTCCTAAATCTTTCAACACATCCGATTTCACAAAAAGTAAACACAAAAATGCAATCGCTGTAGTTGTACAGCTCATGATAAGCGGTTTTGTAATCTCTTTAAATAAAGTCTTTGAATCACTATTGTGCTTATAATGCGTCATGATATGCAACGAATAATCAATCGTTATTCCTAATAAAACTGCTCCAATACTCAATGAAATTGCAGAAATTGTACCTTGAATAAAATACAAAAGTGCCAAAGCAAAGAAAAAACCAAAAACGGAAGGAATAAAAATAATTATTGGAATGTAAATTTTTCGATAAAAAACCATTAAAATCACCATTAATGTAATCATCGAAATCAAAACAGTTGTAATAATATCTTGTTTAATTTGCTTTGCATTCGCAACTGCAATAAAGCTTGAACCAAAATAACTTAATGTTGATTTCCCGCTATATTCAGGATTTAAATGTTGTTGAATTTCCTCTAAACGATTGACAAATTCGGTATTATGTTCTGTTTCACTTCCTGAAAATTTAGGATTGATAAAAAGAAATAATTTCGAATGATCTTTCGTTACAATAAATCCATTGTAAACCTCGAAATCATCCGTCAAATTCTTTTCTTTTAAACGATTTAACGCAACAAAAGTCAATCCAAGCGGATCTTTCAACATAAACTCTTTCGAAACAATTCCAGTCGGGGTAATCAAGCTTTTATAATTACTTTCAACAATAGAAGCTATCGAATCTTTAGACAATTTTCGCTCTAACGTTTTATAATCTTCTTTCTCTAAAAAAAGTGGTAAATTTTGATGAACAAAATCAAAAGTCGAAGCAAAATTATCTAAATCATACTGCCCTTGAATGTCATTATAATAGTTATTTAACGGTTGAATACTATCTAAAAAATCAGTTGCCTGAGCCGTCATATCATCCAATGTTCCAGCTTTTTCTTTTTCGATAATCACCGCAACTTTATCCGTAAATTTTAATTGAGCAATAACCTTTGCTATTGCATCATTTTTCTCATCTTTCGGAATGATTCGCGTAATATCTTCTTCAAATTTTAGTCGATTTGCAAAAAAAGCACAACCAACTAAAAAGAGAATAAAAAATAATACACTCAACCATTTATTCGCTCTGATTTTTAAAAATATGTTATAGAAAAATTTATGCATTCTTAATTGTCTTTTGACTGAAATAAGTTAATAAAAAATAACTTACAATTCCACTAACAATACTACAAAAAGTTGCTAAAACCAGGCTTCCTACAATGTAACGAAGAAGATTTTTCTTAATAATTTCGAAAGAAACCAAACTCAAATCCAAATGAAAATTGTCCTGCAAAATAAATCCACCTGTCAACAAAGAAAGATAAATAATTATCGGAATCATTGGCGGAATACTAATATTGGAACAAAAGAAACTGATGACTTTATTTAGGCGAAACATTGATGCTAAAAAAATGGATAAAAAAGTTTGAAAGCCCCAAAATGGTGCAATTCCAAGGAAAATCCCCAAAGCAATTGAAAGCGCTTTTACTTTATTACTATCATTACTTCCTAAGATATCCTCTTTAATGAATGTTCGAATATTTTTTTTTTTGAAACTGAAGAAAAAATTACGTGGTTTGATGTAAAAAATCGTCAAAAAAACCAGAAAAGTATTCAGAATACTAATTCTCGTAAAATCTTGAAATGGACGAAAATGTGAAACACGTTCGTTTGGATCGTACAAAATATCAATTGGAATATTCGTTACCTCAATTCCTTTCCAAGCTGTTCGTACAATGATTTCAATTTCGAATTCGAATTTATTTGTCCAAAACTTTTTCGGAATAAATTTCAATGGATACAAACGATAACCAGATTGTGTATCATTCAGCTTAATTCCTGTCTCAAACCAAAACCAAAAATTAGAAAACTTATTTCCAAAACTACTTTTCTTCGGAATGCCATCTTGCTCCATTTGACGACTTCCAATAATTAAAACAGGCTTATTTTTTTGCTCTAATTCTGTAATAAAATTTGGAATATCATGCGGAAAATGTTGACCATCCGAATCGATTGTCAATGCATAATGGTAGCCTTTTTCTCGCGCAGTTTTAAAACCAATACGTAGTGCATTACCTTTTCCTTTATTTTCAGAGAGTTCAACTACAATAAACTGATTCTGATAATCTTTTAAAATTTCGGAAGTAGAATCCGTCGATCCATCATTTATAACAATAATTTGATTCGTGTACTCCAAAACTCCATCAATCACACGTTTCAATGTTTTATGATTGTTGTAAGTCGGAATAAGTACACAAACTTTTTGTTCGTCTATTTTATGTCGAATAATCGAAAAATCCATTGATTAATTTAGTTTTTTCAGCTGCTGCGCTGTAAAAGTATTGTATTTTTTAGCGTAAGATTTCACCAAAGTTTTTACTTCTTTTGGTGCAGAACTATAATTTTCGACAATGAATGTTTTATCTTCTTGTATATTTTGATTGTACTTGATAAATTTTGGAATATTCTCTTGCACAATCAATCGAATTAAACGGTTTTCAACATCTTTCGAGTCCTTTTTTATCGAATTATTGATCAAAGTTGCTCCATCCGTAAAATATTGTTTCTTTGTTTCTTTATCTTTTATATACCTTGCTTTCAGAATTTTAGAGGCTCCTTTATATGCAATAATTGTTTGATTATCACCCGAATAATCATCTAATTTATTATACAAAATAGATACATTATTTGATGATTTCGAAGCGTTTTCAAAATCTGTTCTCAATTCGGATAAAGTTAATCCAAAGAAAAATGAAACCGATAAAAAGATAGATAATAGAGTTTTCATTAATCCAAAACTTTATAAATTGCACTAAATTTCAACGCATTTGTCGTTTCAAAAAATGAAGAATTTTTCACTTTCACTTCATTATTTTCACAAACAACATTCAAACTCAAATCCAAAATAGGATTGATAAACGGATTTATTGTCGCCATAAATTTCACATTCGAAACTTTAGACAAAAACAAATCTTTCGAAACAAAACCTTCTGTTATTTCCTTTATAATCTGCATCATGCAAACACCAGGTGTAATTGGATTATTTGGAAAATGACCTTCGAAAACTTGATGATTTGGATTCAATTCAATTTGAACTTTAAAATTATTTTCATCAATTTTTTCAGTATTTTTAATGGTATATAGATTAGGAATAAGCATTTGTAATAGTTTTGAATTACAAATATAATCTAAAAAAAGATGATTTGTACGTTAGTTTATTCTTCCTCTAATTGTATATTTACTTTTGTAAGTGTAATACTTAAATTGAAGTGGTTATGTTTAATTGAAATCTGTTCTGGAAAATCTGTTAAATCTGTCGAAAATTGGTTAATTGTTTTTATTTTATTATTCTTTAAATGAACCAATTCTTGAAAATAATTTGATTCATTCTTAGCAAAAATTAAACTCACTTCTTTTGATTTTAAAATCGTTTGATTTGTCGTTTTTATACGCTCATCAACTTGAAAATCATTTTTAAAAATAGCTTGTAAATCATCTGCAAGAGTTTTTACAACCATTTTTTTATTCAAATCTGGCATCGCATAATTCAAGGTATAATCGTGGTCTGTGACTGACAAATCAAATAACGTATTCCCAAAATCAGACGTCATTACCACACGATGCGAGTTATAACCCAATTTTTTCACAACAAAATTACCTTTCATTTCCTTTTTCATGAACGTAATCTTGAAACGGTAACTATATTCTTTATCAATTGAACTAAAATATGGGTTCAAAAACTCCCTTTCATCCTTTTGTTGTTCTTGTATATCAGCAATTTTGTAAGCCGTACCACAAGAAGTTAAAATGAAAAAACTAAGGATTAAAAACAGACGCATTGATTGTTTTATTTAAAGATTTGTTGGTAAATAAAATTTTTGTGTAATCATCCGAAGGTTCAATTAATTTAACTTCTGTAACCGTTGATTGACCAGAATAAAATGTCAACTGAATTTCTTTGATGTACTTTTTTACATCCTTTAATTTTGGTTGCAATTTCGCAATTCGAGATTTATCAGTTTTCGCAAAAGTTATAATGAAATCGTTTGTATCAAACAAATTTCCACTTACACTTCCTACAATTAATTGATTTAATTTTTCAAATTTTTTATTTCCTTGCAAATCTACACTCGATTTTTTTCCTTCATCATTAATATAGATTTTTCCATTGTTAAAAATCACATTATAATCAATCGGTTGAGTATAATTCCAACGCATCGCTTTCGGATTTTGTAAATACAATTTCCCTTTCGAAACAATTGGTTTATCCAAGAAACTCATCACTTTATATTGTGTAAAATCAGCCGTCAACGTCTGTATTTTCTTAGAATCAGTTATAATATCTTTTTTGAAATTTTCAATTTCAACATTACTCATTTTACTTTCTTGCGCAAAAATTGTCAAGTGAAAAAAAGCAAATAAAATGAAGATTTTAGTTTTCATATACATCAATTTTCAAGAGTTCATTTAACGGAACTACTTTATAATTTTCCTTTTGTAAAAATACAAATAATTGCTCTAAAACATTCGCCGTTTTGTCCGAAGTATCATGCATCAAAATAATAGAACCAGGCTTTATTTGACGAGTAATTCGGTTCAATAATTTTTTTTCATCATTGATAACCGTATCCAAAGAACGAATATTCCAACCAATTACATTATGTTGTGTTTTATTTAAAGCCTTTGCTATATGTGGATTCGTTACACCAAAAGGTGGTCTAAAAATTTTAGTTGTAACGTTTATTTTTTCTTTAATAAGTTGATTGGTAGAAACGATTTCTTCAACAATTTTTTCAGCAGAATAAAAACCATTTTTAGAAGAATGATGAAAAGTATGATTTCCTATCAAATGCCCTGACTGATGAGTTTTTTGAAAAATTTCAGGATAATTTTCGATTTGTTTACCAATGCAAAAAAAAGTTGCTTTTGCATTATTTTGTTCTAATATCGATAAAATTCTCGGCGTAAATTCTGTTGGTCCATCATCAAAAGTTAGAGAAATTATTTTTTCAGTATGATTATTCCCTCGATAATAAGCTTTCAAAAAATAGTTGAATCGAATTTCAAAAGCACCAAAAATTGTCAATGTTAACCAAACAAAAAAAGGTATCAATAAATAAAAAAAAGACAAACCTTTTGTAAAACAACCAATTGATAAACAGATTAGTATAATTACAAAAAGGATTGTAGCAACTCTGTTCATATCGATTGAAGCAATACTAAACTTAAATCCTGGCCTTTATGCCCATTCACCAAAAGTACATTTTTATAACTTTCAGCTTTTACATCATTCATTTTGAATTGATTTGGTAAAATTTGATTTTTCAGCAATTCACATCCTAACACAAATCCGAAAGCAGAAGAAGTTCCAAACTCTCCAATAAATTCTTTGTATTCAAATAACTCTATTTTATTTAAATCATTAATATTCAATAAATTTTCACCAGAAATAATCGTATCAATATCGGTTAAATTCATATGATTCAATTGAATAAATTTTAGAATTTCGGAATACAAATCTTCATATTGATTTAAAATAAAAACATCTAAAACTTTCGCATAAGAGTTTTCATTTCTCTTATTAGATAAAACACAAAAATGTGCGCCTTCACTATATTTAATTCCTTGATTATCTTTTGATTCTATTTCACCAATTAATTGTAACAATTGATACGTTCGTTCTCCAATTTCATCAATTCCACCAACCAAAACGTTATTTGCTTCTTGATTTTCTACTTGTAAAAAACCATCTAAAAGCGCATTTTCAAAGGAATTAAAACCATTTGTATACGTAAAATTGTATGCATTACAACCAAGATGCAGAGCAATTTGAGAGCCAACCGTATTATGCGTAGATTGAATAAAAGCCGTTGGAGTTAAAAACTCTTCTTTATTTTGAATAATATTTGTCAAAAACTTTTCAGAATCTACCAAACAACCTAAAGCCGTTCCTGTAATTATTGCCTCTGGTTGTTCAATTCCTGCATCATTCAAAGCTTTTAGAGAAGAATAAATTCCTATTTTTACTCCAGAAGCCATTCTACGGCTCATCGCTGGCGAAATCATATCTTTAAGAGAAGGTGATTTTGCCTTTGTAATGGAAGTTTCTAAAGGAAGAAAATCATTCGTAATTTCATCTATAAATTGCGAATTTACAAAACCTAATCCGTTTACAAATACTTCTTTCATGATTTAGAAAAAATTAAAGTTGAACAATTTCCTCCAAAACCAAACGAATTTGATAACACATATTTAATATTTTTCTTTACCAGTTTTGTGGTAGGAAAGATATTCAACTCTTCAATCGGAGATTGAAAATTAAGATTTGGATAAACAAGATTATGTTGAAGACTCAACAAGCTAAAAACTGCTTCTACACTCGCAGCAGCAGCCAATGTATGACCTGTGAATGGTTTTGTAGAACTGAAATTTGGTACATTTTCTCCGAAAATTCTCTTCAAAGCTCGTCCTTCTGTTAAATCATTATTGTTTGTTGCAGTTCCATGAACATTGATATAATCGATTTCAGTTGGTTGAATAATTGCTGATTCAAATGCTTTTCTCATCGCCAAATACGCTCCTTCTCCATTTTCAGAAGAAGCTGTTTGATGAAATGCATCATTCGAATTTCCTGCACCAATCAAATAACCAAGGACTTTTTTATTTGATTTTCGAACAAATTCTTCTGATTCTAAAACCAAATAAGCAGCTGCTTCACCAAGATTCAAACCTTTTCTATTTTCATCAAAAGGTTGATTAAATTCATCACTCAGAATCATCAAGCTTTTGAATCCATTCATGGTAAACTTTGACAATGCATCCGTTCCGCCAACAATCACTCGATCCAATTTACCTGAATTAATCAAGCGCGCGCCATACATAATCGCATTCGCAGCCGAAGAACAAGCAGTACTAATTGTCGAAACAAAGCCTTTCAAACCGATTTCATTTGAAATTTGATTGGAAGAAGCGCCAGCATCATGACTCGAAATGTACTTTTGTTTTTCAAGCAAATTTTCATAATCCAAAAAGTAATTTTCTGTCCTATCCATTCCTCCCACACTTGTCGAAGAAATCAATCCAGTTCTGACTTCATTTACGTTTTCGATTCCTGCATTTTGCAGAGCTTCTTTCACAGCAATTAGTCCTAACATCACTGTTCGAGAGAAATTATTCTCTGGAGATAAATTTAAAAAAGTTGCTAATTCATCGTTCGATAATTTAATTTCTCCTACAAAAATTTCATTTTTATGAATAGAATCAAAATTTTCGAGGCGTGATAAGCCATGCTTTTGATGAATTAATGAATCGAAATTCTCTTCGACATTTTTACCAATTGCCGAAATAATTCCCATTCCTGTTATTGCAACTTTTTTATGCATTATTTTGTTCTATTTTTCTCAATATAATCTGCCATTACTCCTACCGATTGAAAGATCGTTTTTCCTTCTTTTGGATCTGTAATTTTGATTCCATATTCTTTATCCAATAAAACAATCAACTCCAAAGCATCGATTGAATCTAATCCCAAACCATCTCCAAATAAAGGATCATCATTTTTGATATCCTCTACTGATACATCTTCAAGATTTAAAATTTCAATGATTTTAACTTTCAAATCGTTAATTAAATTTTCCATAGTATTTTTATTGTTAACTAATATTGTTTTTAATCTATTAAGTACATTTTCGCTTCGTAATCACCTTGTAAATAATCTATCCAAGCCAAAACAACTTTCTTTGCTTTATTTTTTTGAATTAAATAATTCGCATACTTTTTTAATTGTTCTTCATTAAAATTTTCCGAAATAAAAAAAGCATTTTCGGTTTTCAATCGATGACGAATACTCACCTCACCCAAACAAATATTTGCTAATGTGTAAACAAAAACTGCTGGACTCGGAAAAATTTCATCCGTAGATTGAATACTTTGTTGATCTTTCAAATCTGATTCTAAACTCGAATTTCGATTTGCAAAAACCAATGCAATATCTTGATTTTCGTTCAATGTATTTTCATCTTTCAATAAAATTTCGGCAGCTAAAAAAGCTAATTCACTCTGATGATCCATTTTATAAAATTTTGGATAATCAATCTCGAAAGATTTGAAGAAATTTTTCGAAAATATACCAAAATCTCCTGAAGAATCTTCAAAATAAAGTTCATCATTCAACCAAACTTGTTCGTTTTTAATCTCAACTTTAGTCATTCTGAACTTTTTTTAGAATAATTACAGCATTACTTCCTCCAAAACCAGATGAAGTTTTCAAAATAATATTGACTTCTTTTTGAAGATTTTCTTTCAAAACATTTAATGGAACTGAAACTCCTAATTCATTGAAATTATGACTTTTCAAAATCAAATTTTCTTGTGATTGCTTCATCGAAATAATCAATTCTAACAATCCAGAAGCGCCTAATGTATGTCCATAAAAAGCTTTAAAACTATTTGTCGGAATCGATTCCATTTGTAAACGATTAAAAGCAATTGCTTCCATTTCATCATTATACAAAGTGGCCGTTCCATGAGCCGAAATATAATCTATTTCATTTGATAAAATATTCGCTTCCTTCATCGCCGACTCTATACTCAACACCAAGCCTTCACCCGTTCGAGATGGTCCAGAAATATGATTTGCATCGTTAATTGAAGCTTCACCCAAAATCTGAAAACTATTCTTTTCTTGATTTTTAGAAAGATAAACACAAACGGCAGCTTCACCTAAATTCACACCTACTCTATCTTTGTCAAATGGTTTACACAACTCAAAATCCATTGCTTGAAATGAATTGAAACCTGTCAAAACAAAATTTGTCAACTCATCCAAAGCCAAAACATATGCATCATCAAACTCATCCATTTCGATGAAACGCTTTGCTATATTAACCGCTAAAACTCCCGAAACACAAGCATTTGAAACAATAATTGGTTCAGTTTTAAATCCAAAATAGTTTGCAATCTTCTTTGCAAAATTTGGAATTGAAGCTTTTTCTAACGAATCAAAAAGTTGATCAATATTACCTTTTGTTGTTGAAATTACAAAAGCAGTTCGTTGTGAAATTTTGGATTTATCAATAATAGATTGAAAAGCTAAAATCCCAAATAATTCTAATCGAGTATAAATCTGATTATCTTCAACTTGCTCTTTTAAATTTAAGAAAATTTCATCATCAATTTTTCCAGCATAAAAATTTTTTAAATGTCCAAAAGAATCAATTTCAGAAACAGCAGAATTTCCTTTCACTAATTCATTCCAATTCGCTTGAATAGAATTTCCGAAAGGCGTTAAAATATTCGCACGATTAATGTAAACTTTTTCCATTACAACAATCCTACTTTTTTCTTCCATTCTTCAAAAAATGGTGGTAATGTTAACATTAAATCTCCTTCGTTGTCTAAAAAAACTTGAATTGTTTCTCCAATACAAACTAACTTTTCATCTTGATTGAAAATCTTGAATTTAAAAATCATTTTTGCTGCCAAAGTATCTTCAAAAGTCGTTTCTATTCTACATATATCACCATATTTCAACGGAAATTTGTGTTCACAAATCGACTTAATAATTGGTGTTACAAATCCACTTTTCTGAATATCCAAATAACTAATCCCAAAATGACGCCCAAAAGCTTCCCTTCCATCTTCAAAATACGTAATATAATTCCCATGCCACACGATTCCCAACGGATCGGTTTCATTAAATCGTACTGCGAAATTGGAATTATGTACTAATGTTTTAATCTTCTCTTCTGAACTTATCATAATATATAGCGGCAAACAAGGTAATAATATAGAACAAAGTTAACAAAATAATATTCGGAACTATCTGAAGAAAAGATTGATTTCTCAGGATTAAACTATAATAGCCATCAAGTGCCCAATTCATCGGTGATATTTTCGCGAAATGTTGCATAAAATCTGACATCGCAAAAACTGGAATCCAAACACCGCCTATTGCAGCTAAAATAACCACCAAAGTCGCTCCAAAAGGTGCAGATTGTTCTTGAGTTTTCGCAATTGTACCAATTAAAAGTCCTAATCCAATTGCTGCTAAAGAAGCGAATACAGTTAATCCGTAAATCGAAAATAATATGCCATCCGTTTTGAAACCTGGTAAATCAATTAATGGAAAAACTAATTTAGCGACACATAAAATCATGGTAAATTGTAGTAAACTTATGATTAAATACGTAATCGTTTTACCTATAATTTGCACAGAATAAGGCATTGGACTTGTTAATAATCGAATGTGTGTTCCTAAACTTTTCTCTTTTACAATATTGATTGACAGCGGAACTACGATAAAAAATATCGCAAATAATGTCCATGCTGGCACATTATGTTGTGTAACATTTGGTTTCAAAACTGATTTAGAATCTTCAGGAACAATCTCTTGAAAATGAATAAACTTCTCATTTTGAAAGCCTAAATCATCAGATCCCATTTCTTGTTGAAATGCTTTGTAAATACTTTTATTCTCGGTATCTGTAATTAATTTATCCAAAACATTCGACACATTTTCTTTGAAAGCCAGCGAAGTCGCGGGATCAAAGTATAATTTAATCGTCTTTGGATTAACTTGTTGATTATATTTCACTTGCGTGCTATCAAAAGCAAATTCGTTCAGAATTTTCTCAACATTTTGATTGATTTTATAATTCAAATCTTTTGACAATCGCGCTGGTATTACAATTCCTACTTGGTATTTACCTTTAAAAACTTCAGTTTTTAGTTCATCTTCCGTTAATTTTTTTCCATTTAATTCAGTTACAATTTTTAAATTTCCTGAATTTGAAATATGTTTTTTTACAAGTGCGGAAATACTATCTTGATCATGATCAATAAATAGCACCGGAATACTCGCTTCTGCAAAAGAATCGTAAGTACTTTTCTGAATTTTAGTCACCGTAATAACCAAAATCAAAGGCATAATAAAAAGAATCACCAATCCGCCAATATCGCGAATGAGTAACAAAATTTCTTTCTTAATACATGCTAAAAGTTGGCTCAACATATCAAGATAATTTAGTTAAATTAACAAAAGCTTCCTCCAAATTATACGCATTTACTTGCTTGATTAATTCTTTCGGTTCAGCTGTTACAATCGATTTTCCTTGATTCATAATCGTAACTTGCGTACAAAAATCTTCGGCTTCTGCCATGTGATGCGATGTGTAAACGATCGACATTCCTTGCTGATGCAATTCTTGTAAATAATCCAATAACGCAATTTTTGATTGAATATCAACGCCAACAGTTGGTTCATCTAAAAAGAGAATTTCTGGCTGATGAAGAATTCCTGCCAATAAATTAATACGACGCTTCATTCCTCCCGAAAAAGAATCAATTTTTATATCTAAAAACTTATTCATTCCTACTTTTTCAGTCAAAAGATGAATCTTTTCGTGTAATTCTTTTGAAGGAACTTTATAAATTTTCCCAAAAAATTCTAAATTTTCTCTTGCCGTCAAAGTTGGATACAATGCATATTCTTGCGGAACAATTCCAATGATTTTCTGAATCTTTTTTAAATCTGTTTTTTGATTTAAATTCTGAATCACAACATTACCAGAAGTTGGTTTAATCAATCCAGAAAGTATCGACATCAAGGTTGTTTTTCCTGCTCCGTTTGGACCAAGTAAACCGTGAATTTCGTTCTGTTTTATCGTCAAAAAAAAATCTTCTAACGCAAAAACATCAGAATTTTTATATTTTTTATATAGTTTTTCAATTTC
Organism: Empedobacter sp. UBA6745; assembly: GCF_002453775.1. Classification (NCBI taxonomy): domain Bacteria; kingdom Pseudomonadati; phylum Bacteroidota; class Flavobacteriia; order Flavobacteriales; family Weeksellaceae; genus Empedobacter; species Empedobacter sp. UBA6745. The sequence goes on along the minus strand of NZ_DKHL01000026.1, from coordinate 101,537 downwards.
AATCATCTGTGGCTAAATTGCTTTTCTTAAACGTTTAAAAAACGATTCTTCCAAATCGGCTAATTCCAATAATTGATCCGAAATCACATCGTAAATATCTTGCGAATTGTTCCGTTTTTTATAAACTCTTGATGCATTCAGAGCAAAATCTCGCCATTTATCTCCTATTTCAGATATTTCTAAGGCAAAATCATTCAAATTTGGTTGATTCAATTTTTGCGAAGCTTCTTGTAAAAAAGCAGCATAAATATATCGAAAACCACCACCTCCTGTTCCAATTTCTTCTTGCATTCGAATCATTTGTGCCAGAAAATAATTTGTCTTTGCGTTCCCAATTTTCTTTGGCATTTTTTTGATTCGTTTCGCAACCATTCTAATTCCACGAACACCAACAATCGGAACTGGCGCTAACATTTCGCGACACGTTTTCTTGATTCCTTTTTTGATTGCTTTCTCAAAATCTATATTTTCTGGAATAAATTCAGGATAATATAAATGTCCTTTTGGTGCTAAAACTCCTTTCGAAAAACGAACTTTTTCTAACTCATTTTCAGTCAATTTTGTCGTTTCTTGCATCACAGGATCACTGATTAAATACGTTTGATCTTGCTTTCCGAAAACAACTAAATTATGTCCGTTAAAATGAAATTTATATTCTTCAGGAAAGTATGTCAAATTGTAGACACCAACCTGTAAACCGCAAGGTCGATTGGCTAAAAGTTGCTCATCTAAGAAAGTCTGAGCTGATTTTGTAGAGCGAAATTTATGACGTTTAACCTTTATACCAAGATTCTTAGCTGCACGATTAAAAATCATTCCTGGCATTGGACGATAGCTAATCGCAGGCGCATGATTAACTTTTAAGAAAGGTAAAAACACAAAAAAAAGACCAGAACCAATCCCAAAAATCATCGGTTCTGAAATCTCAATTCCTTTATTTTTTAATAAGTTGGAGGCAACTCCATTTTCGCAATGTGCTGATTGAAAATGTTTAAAATCAGTTATGGTTTCCATCAAAGTTTTTTAATTCATCAACCGAAATTTCAAAAGCTTCGGCATATTTTTTTAGTGTTGATTCTTTTAATTTTGAGAAAACAGTTGGTTTTGCATGTCTTTTGACAAAAATCTTCCAAATTCCGACATAATTAGACAAAATTTCCCAATCCATGCGTTTCAATTCCATGAAATATAAAATTGGACTTGCTTTTCCATCCATTACTTTTTGTCTTGCTTCCTCTGTGCGTTCATCCAAAATTTTTAAAGTTTCGGATTGAACAATATTTTTTGCTTCCCAACCCGCACTCAATGTTTGAGAAAACTCTCCCTGTTCATCAATTGCGTAATAAACTTCGTTGAAATCCTTGAGATGTCCTTTATCTTGTGGTACTTCTGATTGTTTCATTTTTTATGGTTTTGAAGCATTAAATTCATTGTAGCTATCGCAATTACTTCGTCATTCAAGATAACTTTTGCTTGCATCAAACTAATTGTAAATTCATCGTAATCAAAAACTTCTAACAACGTTGCTTTTGTTATAATGGTTTGATTAACTTTTGGTAATTGCATAATTTCGGCTTGTTTAATCGTACTAATAAAGCCGATTACATCGCCTTTGTGTACATCAGAAAAATTGATAAAATAGTTTTGTCCGATAATTGTCGAACAAACTTGCGCCATATTTTCCAATAAACCGACTTCAGTAAAATATTCGTTCTGAATAAATAATTGATCCGATTTTATCGTAAATAAAGCTTCAACATAGGTTTTCTCAATCCAAGAAATCGTGTCTACAAAAAGCATTGGTTCACGATGCGGAAGAAATTGTTGAATATCAATTTGCTGATTTACTTTCATAAAATTATGTTTCTGCAATCACTGTTTTCATCTCTCCTTTTGCAATTACTTCTCCTTCTATCTTTGTTTCAATCGAAACCAAAGTCACTCCCATTACTTCGTGCAAAATAGTTGCTGTTGTTGTTAAATTTTCATTCACTTTTGGCAAACGATTAATCTCTATTGATTTCATCGAGCCAATATATCCAGTTGGAGCCGATTCATTTCGAATATAAAATTGATAACCTGTATACAAAGCAACTGTTTGTGCCATGTGTTCTAAAATTCCAGATTCTATCAATTGATTATTTTTGACAAAAATCGAATCGTTTTTGACCGTTAAGCCTCCAACAACTTTTCCCTCTTCATATTCAAAAATAGCATCTACCATTATAATTGGTTCGCGTTGTGGAATCAATTGTTTGATAAATTCTATCGTATGATTGGGTAATTGTATTTTATTCATTTTTTAAACGACTGTTAAATAAGCGTACGAATACGAAAAACGACCACTTTCTGGTACGCAAAGCATAATACGATCTCCTTTTTTAAGGTTTCCGTCTTGAAAAAGTTCGTCAAGCATCAAAAAAACAGACGCTGAACCCACATTTCCAACTTTGCTTAAATTCATAAACCATTTCTCTAACGGAATATGAATGTCTTTCTTACAAAATTCGTCATATAAACCTTGAACAAAATAATTTGACGACACATGCGGCAATAAATAATCAATTTCATTTGAAGATAATTGATGTTTATCCATTGCAGCTTTCATGCTTTCTACACCTTTTATCAAAATATTATCATTCAGAATTTTGACATCTTGTTTCAATGAAAAAACGGATTCTTTCAACCATTCTTTCGAAGAGAAATCGCTCCAAGGTTTCATTTCTCCATTTGGTAATTTATCACCTCCGGCATACATACACGTTTCCAATTTGTGCGCGTAAGAATAAGATTCCATCCATTCAATTTTAAGCGAAATAGAATCTTCGTTTGGTTGATTTTGCAATAAAAAAGCTGCGGCACCATCCGATAACATCCAACGTAAAAAATCTTTTTTAAATGCTATAATTGGTTGTTCTTCTAATTCTTTCAAATTCTCAAGTTCATGCTCAAATTTTTCAGCTTTCATCTATGTAGAAACTCGCTCAGAACCTGAACAAATTGCATTTTTAGAATTACCCGACTTTACTGAAAGATAGCCAAATTTCAGCGCATTCATTCCCGAATTACAAACTCCCGAAGAAGAATTTAACTCTATCGAAACATTATTTTGCAATAAACCATGCACCATCGCTGCATGAGAAGGCAACAACAAATCTGGCGTTGAAGTCCCACACGACAACACTTCTACCTCATTTTTTGTAAACTGTGCATCAAATAAATTTGTTATTGCATTACTCGTCAATTCGGCATTAGAATGTGTGACATTTCCAGTTTTATCGAGAGCGTAATAACGCGTTTTGATTCCATTATTTCTTAAAACGATTCTACGAGCTTTTGAAGGAATTTGATTAATTTTTCCTAAAAAATCTTCCATTTCATCATTTGAAATTGGTTGATTTGGCAAAAACTTCGACGTTTTCGTTATATATACATTTTGCATATTATTCTATTCCTTGAAAATATTTTACCTGTTTTTTGTATTTAAAATAGTTGAACGGATAAAATATAATATATAACAAATTTACTAGTGGAGATATTATCCAAATAGCTAAAATTAAATAATAATAAAAGAATTTCAAATACTTTTCTCGCTGTATACCTTGTTTAGAATCAATAATTTTAGACCAGACTTTAAACATTCGATTTCCTTTTGTATCCACAGAAACTAAAAAAGGTTTTACCTCAACGGCTCCAGATTGAATTAAGTTTTCTTGTAGATTAGAGTAATTATTATTTTGGATTGAATTTAGAATAATTTTACCAAATCTTCTACTTTCCTGAATAGTTTTTTCACTAATTCCTGGCAAAGGCAATAAATTGAACATTCGTTTTTTAACGCCCGAAAACATCCAATTTACAATTGTCATGGCGCTTACTAAATTTGGCGTATGATCGACCAATGCAATATTTCCAACTAATTTTGCTTGGCGTTCTTTCAAGATTGTTTTGATTTTTTCCTGTGCCAAGAACCACATATTTCGCGAACCACTAATTGTAATTATTTTAGAATTTTCTAAAATTTGTTGTGTTTGTTTATCCCTTAAAAACGAATTTATTGGAATAGATGGCGATAAAAACCAAACTTGATAATACAGTAAAATCAAATCATATTTCTGATTCAAGATTTCTGTCGGAATTGGTTTAATGTTCTTATCTTTTTGAAGAAAACTATCTGGAAAAGCATTAAAAAAAGAATAAAAATCCCACGGAAAAGGAAACTCCTCTTCCATTTCTATTTTGTATTTCGTTAAATTAATATCTTGGTTTTGAACTAAATCATATGTTGTTTGATCGACAATTTCTTTTAACTGTCCTGACTGCGAGTAATAAACAACTAATACTTTGCATTTCATGTAAAGGTTTAGGTTTTTTAGTGGTTTGAAAATTCATATTCTGCTCTAATTTACTTCCAAAAATCGAAATAATTAAACCATTGGTAAGGATATTTTTTTACAATAGTTTCAAGATTGACGCAAAACTCTTTCAAAAGTGCATTTGCATCACGATGTTTGAAATTTGCTTGACGCGCATATAAATGATAATGTAGATTTTTTTCCTTCATAACATACACAAAAGCGACAGGCACTTTCAAGCGAGAAGCAATAGAAAATGGTCCTGCAGGAAAATTTGCTTCTTTTCCAAGAAGAACTTCTGACATCGTTTTATTTCCTTCAAAATAACGATCTCCCGTAAAACAAATTAATTCGTTTCGACTAAGCGCATTATTAATTTCGAAAATATGTGATAAATCTTCTTGAATCAAGATAAACTTTACCGAAGGTTTCATCGAAATACTTTCTAAATATTCTTTGATAACATTTCGTTCTAAATCTGTTGTAACTAAATTGATTTGACAATCAAAATCGATGTCAGCAAAAAAATGTTCAGCTACTTCGAAATTACCAACATGCGCACTAATTAAGATTCCACCTTGTTTTTGACCCAATAGATTTTTCAATAATTCTATTCCATCAAATTCGTACGAATATTTGTTACGCAAACCTGCATTAATTGCTGTTTTATCAATCAAAGTTTGTCCAAAAGTATAGTAACTTTTGTAAACACTTAAAATTGATTTGAGAACCGAAAAATTTAATCGATAACGAAAGTATTCGTAAATAGATTTGTTGCTGCTATAAGTCGTTATAAAATAATAAAAAGCTACAAAAATTAAGACTGAGTAAGCAGCCTTAATTCCGAGCTTTTTCATAACATTGACAAATATTTTGTATCCCAGGACCGTTCCTTTAGAACGACCATCCCATTGTTTCATATCTGTTATTTATTTTCTAACTTTTGTTCTACAATTGCGTAGAAATCTTCAAAAGTTATCATATTTTGAAAATCTTCTTTAATTAATTTCACACCGAAATTAGATTCAATGATTACCACTAAATCAACATAGTCCAAACTATCTAAATCTAAAGATTCTTTAATATTTTTTTCCTCTGAAATCACAGAAGGATCAACCTCAAATTCATCAATTAAGATAGCGTTTAATTTTTCAGCGATTTGACTTTTCACCATATTAGGAGTTAAATTTTTTAATTACTAAGGCAGAATTTGTTCCACCAAATCCAAAAGAATTCGACAAATATACATCAAATTCTTTATTTAAGGTTTCTTTAACAATGTTTAATTTAGCTGAATCTTCGTCTGCTTCTTCGAAATTAATATTTGGTGCAATAAAGTTATTCATCATCATTAAGTTAGAATAAATAATCTCACTTGCTCCTGCCATCCAACATTCGTGTCCCGTCATCGATTTTGTAGAACTTACAAAAGGTTTCGTTTTTCCAAAAACTTGGTCAATCGCTTTTGCTTCGTTTGCATCACCAACTGGCGTAGAAGTCGCATGTGCATTGATATACTGAATTTCATCAGCCGAAATTTTTGCTTGTTTCAGCGCTCTGTTCATCGCAATTGCTGGTCCATCTACATTTGGCGTAGAAATGTGTCCACCGTTTGATGAAAAACCATAACCCAAAACCTCAGCAATAATTGGCGCACCACGTTTTACAGCAGATTCATAACTTTCTAAAATCAATGTTGCTCCACCTCCACTCGGCACCAAACCATCACGGTTTTTGTCGAAAGGACGACAAGCTTTCTCAGGATGCTCTTCATTTTCAGAGAAAACACCCAAACCATCAAAACTTGCCATTGCATATTTATTGATTTCCTGCGCTCCTCCACAAATAATCATCTCTTGCAGACCATCTTTGATCATCATATAACCTAAACCAATCGAATGCGAACCACTCGCACAAGCTGCACTAATTGTAAAATTGATTCCAGTCAACTCAAAAATTGTCGCAAGATTCATCGTTATAGTAGAATTCATTGATTTGAAAATAGCTCCAGAACCAATTAATTCTGTATCTTTTTTCTCGCGAACAATATCTATTGCATCAATAATTGCTTTCGAAACACTATCGTTTCCATATATAATTCCGACCTCGTTAGTCTTGATATATTCTTCCGTCAAATTAGCATTTTTCAATGCTTCTAAAGTTGCCATATACGCAAACTCCGTTTCTTGACCAATTGTAATTCGTTGTCTACGATTCAAAAAAGGTTTCAAATCTGGTGCTGGAACAGTTCCCGTCAAAGCAGATTTAAAGCCAAATTCTTTGCGTTCTTCATCAAAAATAATCCCTGATTTTCCTTGATGTAAAGATTCTGTTACTTCTTCTAATGATGTTCCTAAGCAAGAATAGATACCCATTCCTGTTATTACGACTCTTTGGCTCATTTTATCTAAGAATAAATTCCTCCATTTATATTAATAACTTCTCCCGTGATATAACTCGATTTTTTAGAAACCAAAAAGCTTACTAAATCGGCAACTTCTTCGTCTTTTCCAAAACGATTGGCTGGAATCAGCTTTTTTAATTCTTGTTGATCCAATTCATCTGTCATATCCGTTTCGATAAAACCTGGTGCTACAGCATTCACCGTTACATTACGTTTTGCTATTTCTTGTGCCAATGCTTTCGTCGCTCCTATTACAGCAGCTTTTGCAGCAGAATAATTGGTTTGTCCTGGCGTTCCTTTCAATCCAGAAACAGAAACTATATTAACAATTCTTCCGAATCTATTTCTCAATAATGGATTAATAAAAAAGTGAGTTACATTGTAAAAACCATTCAAGCTCGTATTAATAACATTTGACCAATCATCTTGCGAAATCCACATAAACAAATTGTCTTTCGTAATCACTGCATTGTTAACAATAACTTCTACAATTGCATCTGTATTTTTTTCTGTCCATTCTGTTAAAACTTGTTGTGTTTGATTTGCATCAGCCACATCAAATTTTAAAATTTCTCCTGTACCACCTAATGCTTCCACTTCTTTCAAAGTCTCTAACGCAGCAGCTTCATTCGAATTATAATTTATCAAAAGATGATAATCATGTTCTTCGGCAATTTTCAAACAAATTGCTTTTCCAATTCCACGAGAACCACCTGTTACAATTGCACATTTCATGCTTTATAAAATCTATTTTTTTTTAATCATTAAAAAGTTCAGCATTATCAAACCATTGATCTGCTAATACATTTCCATTCTCATCAAGAAAAGCCCACTTTCCTTGCTTCTTTACTCGAGCTAATTTACCATTGAACCCTTTATCTTTTTGTGAAAATCCGAAACTTACAGAGATGTCATACAAAGCAGGAATGACTAATTTACCTTCTTTATTGACAAATCCCCATTTACTACCTTCTTTTACTGGAGCTAATCCTATTTCACTAAAAACTTCTGCATTATTATATTTTGGTTGAATAACGACTTCTCCTTGTTCATTAATAAATCCCCATTTACCTTTATCTTCAATAGGAGCCAACCCATTAGAAAATGATTTTGCATTAGAAAAAATAGGTGTTATTATCCACTCTCCTTTTTTATTTATAAAACCAAACTTATGATTTTTTCGAGCAAAAGTGTATGAAGCAGAGTTAAAATTCCCAATAAAATCTACTCCTTCTATAGCTATAAATTGATTATTGGAAACAATTCCAAAATCAGCTCCCTTTTTTACCCAAACAACATCTTGATTAAATTCTCCAACNNCATCATCATATTCTAAGTTGACAATCAAATTTCCTTTTGTATCAATTACACCCCACTTTTTGTTCAATGCTACTTTCGCATATCCATTTATAAAAGTTCTAATAACATGATATGTTGGCTCAACAAGTACATTTCCATTATAGTCAATTAAACCGACCAAATCTCCTTTTCGGATAAATGCAACACCTTCATTAAAATCATATACTTTATCAGTTAAAGGATAATTTTGTTGTTCACCTTTTGTATTAACGTATCTCCATTTTTTATCAATCTCAACCATTGCTATTCCTGAATTAAACTTCTTTGCATTGGAATATTGAGGCTCTATTACCCACTGATTTTCTTTATTAATAAATCCCCAAAAATTTCCTTTTTTAATTGCAGCAAGTCCTTCTGAAAAATCCTTTGCATCAGAATATTGAGGTTCTATTAAATATTGTCCATTTTCACCAATAAATCCAATTTTATTTTTTGTTTTTACTAATGCTAATTTCTGTGCAGATAATATTTCAAAAAAGACAGTTAAAAATGATAATAAAAGATATTTTCTCATCAATATATTTTTAAAATTTCAGTAAATAATTTTTCACTTCCTTAAGATAAGGATAAATCACCTCATCTTCTTTAAACGCAGGAACAATTTTACGAATCGAATCATAAAAAGCTTTTCCTTTCGAAGATAATTTATCTTGTATTTGTAAAAATTCTATCGCTTGCGTTACAGCCAAACTCTGAACCGTCAACACTTCGAACGTATTATCAATCACTTTTGCACAAATCGTCGCTGCATTTGTCCCCATACTCACAATATCTTGATTATCGTTATTGTTTGGAATACTATGCACATACATCGACGTAGAAAGTGTTTGATTTTCTGCCGTTGTAGAAGTCGCCGTAAATTGAGCAGCTTGCAAACCAAAGTTAAAACCAAGCGTTCCCAAATTAACGAAAGGAGGTAAAATATTATTGATTTTTGGATTAACTAAATAGTTTAATTGACGTTCACTTAGCATTGATAGACGCGTAACAGCTAATTTTAATTTATCCAATTCTAATGAAACATAATCGCCATGAAAATTTCCACCATGATGAACAGTTTGATTTTCTACATCGATAATTGGATTATCACTTGCCGAATTTATTTCATTTTCTAACACTTCTTTCGCGGCATTCCATGTATCATAAATTGGTCCTAAAATCTGAGGAACACAACGCAACGAATAATATTCTTGTACTTTTTCTTCAAAAATTTTCTCGGTACGCTCTTGATATAGTTCATCAGCACGTTTTTTGACTAATTTACTGTCATTCAAAAAATCGGTCATTTTATTCGCTATATAACGTTGACCAGCATGTTGTTTAGCTTCATTCAATGGTTTTGAATAATGATCATCAAAAGATTGAACAATCTCATTCATCATCGAGCTTAACGTAATCGAAAGATTAATTAATTGATTTACTTTTATCAAATTAACCATTCCAATTCCCGTCATTACCGAAGTTCCATTCATAATTGATAAACCTTCGCGAATATGAACTTCTATTGGTTGAAGATTTTCAAGTTCAAAAACTTCTTTCGTCGATTTGATTTCTCCTTGATAAAAAACTTCACCTTCTCCAATTAATGTCAAAGCTAAATGCGCCAATTGAACCAAATCTCCACTCGCTCCTACACTTCCATGTTGATAAATAACAGGTAAAATATCACGGTTCACTAATTCTTGCATCAATACTAAAACTGAAGGATGTATCCCAGAATATCCCAATGAAAGCGTATTAAAACGTGCAATAACCGCAGCTTTTGTTTGATCTAACGTCAACGGTTCTCCAATTCCTGTACAGTGACTTCTGATTAAATTATATTGAAGCTGAATTGTATTTTCATCCTCAATACGATATTGTGCCATTGGTCCAAAACCTGTATTTACGCCGTAAATTATTTTATTTTTTGAAAATTCTTTCAGGAATTTAAAACTATTCTCCACACGATCAAATGTTGATTTATCGAGCAATAATTTTTTATTCTCAAAAAGTATGTTTTCTATAGTGTCAATTGTTAATTTTGTCATGTTATTGATTAGGTAAAAGATTTATCGATTTTGGTTATTTACTCCCTCAATCAGTTGCAAAAATAATTAAAAAACTATACAAAAAGTCATGATTGAAAATACAGATGTTTTAATCATCGGTGCAGGACCTTCGGGATCGGTTGCAGCAGCCTATTTAAGAGAAAAAAACATTAAAGTTATTGTTTTAGAAAAAACTCAATTTCCGAGAATTGTTGTAGGTGAAAGTTTAATCCCTCGCTCTATGGATCATTTCGAAGAAGCTGGATTGTTACCATATTTAGAGAAACAAAATTTCGAAGTAAAACCTGGTGCGAGATTTATTCGAGGTGAACAGATTTGTATTTTCGATTTCAGTAAAAAATTTGGTAAAGGAAAAGATTGGACTTGGCAAGTTCCACGCGCTGATTTTGACATGACTTTAGCTGATGCAATTATAGACAAAGGTGCTGATTTACGTTTTAATGAAGAGGTAATTAATGTTCAATTTGAAGGAAAAAACTCGATTACAACTGTTAAAAAACAAAATGGAGAAACTTATCAAATCAATGCAAAATTTTTAATTGATGCGAGTGGATATGGTCGTGTTTTACCACGATTATTAAATATTGATAGCCCATCAAAACTAAATCCTCATTCAGCAATTTTCACGCATATTGATGATGTTCGTCGCCCTAAAGGTCGAGAGGGAACGCAGATTTCATTTGATATTATCGAAACAAAAGTTTGGTTGTGGGTAATTCCTTTTTCGAATGGAAAAACAAGTGTCGGAATCGTTGGCCCAACAGATTATATTAATCAATTATCAACCAATCAAGATACAACGGAAGCTTTGCAAAATGCAATTCAAAAATCCGATTTTTACGTCAATCGCTTTGGTAATTTACCATTTGAATTTAATCCAATTTGGTTAAAAAATTATTCTGCTGCGGTAACTAAAATGTTTGGCGATGGTTATGTTTTAACAGGAAATAGTACCGAGTTTTTAGATCCTGTTTTCTCTTCTGGCGTTTGTTTCGCAACAGAAAGTGGTTTGAAAGCTGCGAAACTTGCTATTAAAGAAATAAATGGTGAAAAAGTTGATTGGCAAACCGATTACGAAGATTATATGAAAGAAGGAATCGATGTTTTTACCACTTATGTACAAGAATGGTATACCGGAAATTTGCAAGAATTATTTTTCCATCAACCTGAAAATCCTGATGTCAAAGAAAAAATTTGTGCTGTTTTAGCAGGATATGTTTGGAACAAAGAAAATCCATTTGTTAAAAAACATTATAGCGTCATCCGGAATATGGCGCATCTGATTCGAATGGTTAAAGAAACAGAATAAATGAAAAGTCAACAATATGTTGGCTTTTTTGTTTTTAATTCAGATAGATTCTCTATTTTTGAGTAATCCAATACTTTAAAACGTATGCAATTTCAAGCTATTGATACAGTTGAATCAATTTCGAAAGAAGATTTTATCAAAAATTATCTCAAAAAAAGAAAACCTTTGTTATTGAAAGGTTATGCGAAGAATTGGAAGGATTTTGACAAATGGAATCTCGATTATATCAAAGAAAAAGCTGGAGAACAAATTGTGCCTTTATATGACAGCAAACCTGCTGATGCTAACAAAAGCTCGGATACTCCTGCAACGCATATGAAGTTTAATGAGTATGTGGATTTAATCAAAAAAGAGCCCTCTGATTTAAGAATTTTCTTTTTTATTATCAAAGATAAAATTCCCGAATTACTCAAAAATTTTACTTACCCTGATCTTGGTTTAAAGTATTTTGAGCGTTTACCTACTCTTTTTTTTGGAGGAAGTGAAGCAAAAGTTTTGATGCATTATGATGTAGATATGACCGATTTTATTCATTTTCAATTTCAAGGAGATAAACAAATTTTATTGTTTGATCCAAAACAATCCAAAGCTTTATATAAAGTACCACTTTCGGTACATACCATTTACGAAATCGATTATGATCATCCCGATTACGAAAAATTCCCTGCTTTAAAACACGCAAAAGGTTTTGATTTTGTCATGAATCACGGTGATGCGCTATTTATCCCGCGTGGTTATTGGCATTATAATCGCTATTTAGAAGCAGGATTCTCAATGTCTTTACGTGCTTTTCCTAATGAGTTTTTCCAAGTAATGAATACAGTTTATCATGTTTTTATTATGCGTTACACCGATAAATTAATGCGTAAACTATTTCAAGGAAAATGGATTAACTTCAAAGAAAAATGGGCGATAAAGAAAAGTCATAAGTATTATGGGATAGAGAAATAAGATTTTTAAAAAATTATTAAAATAAAAAAATCCGTTCGATAATCGAACGGATTTTATATTTTTCCTAAAAAAGCAGTTTTTAGTAAGCAGCGTCTTTGATACGAGCTTTTTTACCACGTAATGCTCTGAAGTAGAAGATACGAGCTCTACGAACTTTACCTTTTTTGTTTACTTCAATTTTTTGTAACGCTGGCATGTTAACTGGGAAGATACGCTCTACACCAACATCTCCAGACATTTTACGGATTGTGAAAGTTTCTGTAGTTCCTTGTCCTCTTCTTTGGATAACAACCCCTTTAAAGAACTGAACACGAGTTTTTCCACCCTCTGTAATTTCTTGATAAACTGTAATAGTATCACCTGCTGCGAAAGCTGGGAACTCTTTTTTAGCTACGTATTTCTCTTGTACGTATTTTACTAAATTTTCCATTATTATAATTTCAATTTATTAGAATTGAGCAACTTAAACGTCTTTCGTCAGAGGTTGAACAATGTGGGTGCAAAATTAATCAAAAATCTTGATTATACAAATGATTCTCTTTCTTTTATGAATGAATTTTTACTAATTCATTTTCAAAAGTTTTATTTTCTAATTTAGCAATGATTGATTTCATCGCTAAAAGTCGAGCAGCTTTTTTATCATCTGTCACAATTTCTAGCCAAGACGAACTTTCTGTTCCTGTTTGTTGAAACATTTTATCGATATAATTGGTATAAATGTCCCATAACTCTTGTGCCTTTTGATCCAATGCTCCTAATTTCCACTGTTTCATTTCGTCATCTTTTCGCTCTTGTAATCGTTCTGCTTGTTCTTCCTTCGAAATTGAAAGAAAAATTTTAATCAGAATAATTCCATCATCTTGCAAAAGCTTCTCTACTTCTACAACTTGTTTCATGAATTTTGAATGTTGATCTTCTGTACAAAATCCAAAAACTGGCTCGACAACCGCTCTATTGTACCAAGAACGATCAAAAAAAACGATTTCTCCTGCATTTGGTAATTCTTTAAAATATCGTTGAAAATACCATTGTCCTTGTTCTATTTCGGTCGGCTTTGGTAATGCTTCAACACGATATTTTTTTGGATTTAGAAATTCTGTTATTCTCGAAATTGTTCCTCCTTTTCCAGCCGCATCTCGACCTTCGAAAATAATTAATACACGTTTATTCTCCTGAATAACTTTAGATTGTATTTCTAACAATTTTTCTTGAAGTTCCTTCAGTTCTTTCTCATAAGCAAGTTGTTCTTTGAACTTCTTTTCTTTTATAATATCATGTTTAACCAAAAAATCAATGATTTCTTGCTTATTATTTATTTTTTCTAAATCGTTTAAATCAAATTCGGCCATAATTATAGATTTGATGATTAATTTTCTTCTTCTAAGTTTTGATGTTTCAAAATACGTTTATTTTTATCTTCATAAGGTATTTTAGACAAAATATATTCCATCGATTCTACTCTAGCTTTGTACTTTTTGTTGGCATCAATGATTTTCCAAGGAGCAACATCTGTATTTGTTTTCTCAAACATTACATCTTTATAAGCGGAATAAACATCAAATAAATCTTGCGCTTTTTGATCAACAGAACTATACTTCCATCGTTTGGTTGGTGAATTTACAATATCTGCAAAACGTTTTGCTTGTTGTTCTTTTGTAATCGAAAAATAAATTTTAATCAAATATATTGCTGAATTAATCCACATTTTTTCGACATCATTCACTTCGTTCATAAACGTTTCGTATTCGTCATTAGAACAAAAACCATTAACAGGTTCTACAACAGCACGATTATACCAAGAACGATCAAAAAAGACTATTTCTCCTTCACGAGGAAGTTGACGAACATAACGTTGAAAATACCATTGTCCACGTTCTACTTCATTAGGCTTTGGAAGTGCTATAATTCTATGCTCACGAGGGTTTAAATGTTCTACAATTCGACGAATTGCGCCACCTTTTCCAGCTGCATCTCGGCCTTCAAAAACAATCACTACTTTCCGTTTATTTTCGGCTACCCAAGTTTGTAATTTTATCAATTCTTCTTGTAATTGCTCTATCCTATTTTCATATTTTACAGTACGCAAGGCTTTCGCAAAATTCAATTTCCCATGATCAGATTGCAAAAGTCCAACAAGACCTTTTTTTGTTTCGATTAATTTTAAATCTTTCGGTTTTAACTCCATTTTCTTACTATCTAAAATTAATGATTTAGTTCTTTTACCATTCGATAATAACGCTCAATCACATTTGGATCCACCATCAAATTTACTTCAGCATCCTCTTTTCCTTTATAATTAAACAAAGAAAGCACATAACGAATAGCTTCTAATCTTGCAGTATTTTTATCATTTGCATTGACAATAATCCAAGGCGAAAAAGAGTTGTGCGTACGCGTAAACATTTGATTGATATAATGCGAAAATTCGTCCCAAAGTTCCTGTCCTTTAGCATCAACTGGACTATATTTCCATTTTTTAAGCGGATTATTTAACCTCGAATCAAAACGTGCTTGCTGCTCCTCTTTCGTCACAGAAAACCACAATTTGATAATATATGTCCCTGATTCGTACAACATATGTTCAAATTCCGAAACTTGCACCATAAATTGCTCATATTGTTGCTCTGTACAAAACCCCATAACTGGCTCTACAACCGCCCTGTTGTACCAACTTCTATCAAAAAAAACAATTTCCCCAGCATTTGGTAATTCTTTGATATAACGATTGAAGTACCATTGATTTTGCTCGACTTCTGTAGGTTTATTCAATGCAACAACACGCATAGAACGCGGATTAAGATGCTCGCGAAAACGGCGAATTGTTCCTCCTTTTCCTGAAGCATCTCGCCCTTCGAAAATGATTGCAACTTTTTTCTTTTCTGTCGAAATCCAATTTTGAAGATTTACTAATTCTGATTGCAGTTTTAGTAACTCATTTTCGTATTCAAACTTCTTTATCACATTTTTATAGAGAGGATTTTCTTCTTGATTTTCAACTAAAAAATGCATTAGTTCTTCGGTTGTTGTAAAATCTAAAATCTTACTTTTTTTCATAAATATTTATAGATTGTAAAATCTTTTTTAAGGTAAAAATTTTACAGAACATAAAAGTGAAGATTATGATAAATCTTTCTTTTAAAATCATAAATTTTATCATATTCAACCTCAATCAATTTGGTTAAATTTGTCAATAAATTAGTTTTTTGCGCATACTATTTTTCATATCACTCATATTTTCTATCGCATTTCGTCCTTTAATGCCGATGATAGATTATGTTTTGAATTATAAAGAAATCGCAAATAAACTTTGTGAAAATCGAGAAAAACCTGAATTACTTTGTAATGGTTTTTGCTATTTGAAAGATGAAATTTCGAAAAGTGAAAAGAATCAGTCAGAAAATCATTTTGTCAAAAATTCGGTCAAAATTTTAGATGCGATTGTTCCTCAAAAACAAATTATTTCTCCAAAAAAATATTTTACGCAAAAAAATAAATTATCAACTGATTATTATCTAGATATTAATTCTGATTATATTATTCGTTTAGTTTTTCATCCGCCAATTGTTTAGTTTTTATTTCTAGATTTCGATGAAAAAAACCGTCAATTCGAATAAAATTCATCTTAATTCTCGATACAATTTTTAGAAATACTTGTACTTAGTTTATCGAAGTAATATTTCTAAAAATCACTCGAATTGACGAATTTTAATTTAATTAAAAACAAATAAACAATTTAAAATGAAAAACTTAAAAAATATATTCACTTTAATCGTAGTAGGGTTTGCATTATTTTCTTGTAACAAAGAGCAACCAAAACAAGAGAATTTTGAAGTAAAACATGTTTCTCACGAAGAAATGAAAGCAGCAACTAAATTGGATGTTGCGGTTGTGAACGAAGTTGATCCAATTTGCGGAATGAAAACTGCGGAACATTTGAGTGATACAGCTAATTACCAAGGAAAAACGTATGGTTTTTGTTCGACAATGTGCAAAGAAGAATTTCTAAAAAATCCAGAAAAACATATTCATGAATAAACAATTAATAGCCGTTATTGTTATTATTTTAGGCGTTATTGGAACTGTTTTTTGGTTAAAAAATAAGCCAAAAGACGAACTTTACACCGTAATGAAAGTTCCAGAATTTTCGATGACGAATCAAAATAATCAAACGATTACAAATCGTGATATGTTAGGAAAAGTGTACGTTGTAGAATTTTTCTTTACAAGTTGTCCAACGATTTGTCCTGTGATGAGCCATAATTTACGTTCGATAGAAGATGAAATAAATGATGCAAACCTTGGTTTTATTTCGGTTACGATTGATCCAAAACGAGATACACCTGCTCGATTGTTAGAATATGCAAAACAAATTGGTGTAAAATCTCCGAATTGGCATTATTTAACTTCGAATCGAGAAAATATTGAACAACTTTCGGATAAATTCAATATTTATGTTGGAAAAGATGAAACAACTGCCGAAGGTCTAAATCATAGTGGAAAACTTGCATTGGTTGATAAACAAGGAAATATCAGAAGTCGATATGATAAAATGGGTGTTCCAATGTTGTTTTATTCGGGACTGAATTATAAAGACCCTGAAGGAAAAGAACCTTCTCTTGGTGGAAAATACCATCCTGAAATAGAATTTTTAAAAGAAGATATTAAAAAACTTCTTGCAGAATAAAATTTAAAACCCTCCTAAAATGGAGGGTTTTGTTTTAATTATAATTTTCTAAATCACAGCAAACTCATCCTCTATTTCAGCTTTCAAAAATGATTTGTATTCATTTTGATAAGCTTCAATCCGCTCTAGCGTTGCATTTTTCTCGATATCATGAAAGTGGAAACTATTCAATCTTGTCATTCCTGTAAATTCATTCATTTTATGAAATCCAAATAAAACACCTTCATCAACAGATTTTTGCTCAAAAAATTCACCTTCTAACGTAAAAGCTTCTTCTGGCGCGTTCCAAGTACTTGTTACCATATATTTTTTTCCGTGCATCAATCCACCTTTTCCGTAATTAATTGCAGGATTTTTTCGTGAACGGCCATCACTTGCGTACATTCCATTATTGTGTCCTGCTGTAAAAACATCATCTATGTAAAACTTTAATCGAAAAGGAACTTGAAACCACCAAATTGGCACATGATAAATAATCAAATCTGCCCATTTAAAATTCTCAACTTCTTCTTTTGGGTCAAATTCATCATTAATATCTGTTATTCGAATATTTAATCCTAAATCTTTTAAAACTTCTTTTGACCAAGTTGTAATAGAATGATTTAGCTTTCCGCCTGAATGTGCATATTTAAGACCGCCGTTTATGATAAAAACATTTTTCATTGTATTTTCTTTTTTGATAAGACAAAATTCCGACAAGTTTTTCTATTATTAAAATAACTCAAATTATATATTTGTATCATAATTATTATAGAATGAGAAAACAATATCATTTTAGAACAATTGATAACAAATTATATGCGTGGGATGTAGACAATCTAATTTCTCTAACAAAGGAATTAGAAATCGAAAATATTGATTTGACTAAAATAAAAGAGTTTGAAGAAACCTATTGGTATAATGAAGAAGGAGATTCTCCGACATGTCGTTCTATCACACAACATATAAAATTGGTTAATGATTCAGACTTAAATTATCCAATAATTATTTGTCCTGATGGAAAATTGATGGACGGAATGCATCATGTTGTAAAAGCAAATTTATTGGATTTGAAAACAATAAAAGCGTATCGACTTTCGACCTTACCAAACCCCGATTATATTGATGTAGATCCTGACGATTTACCTTATGATGAAAATTAAAATTTAGAAGTTAAGCAATCAAATCTTGAATGGTTCAGAACGTTTAAAGCAATTTACGAAACTGGAACTTTATCTGCTGCTGCACAACAATTATTTATTTCACAACCTGGTGTTATCTTACATCTCAATTCGTTAGAAGCCTATACAGGCTACAAATTATTTGATCGATCGGCGCGAAAAATGGTTCCGACTGAAAAAGGAAAAATTTTGTATAATTTTATTTTAGAACCGATTCAAAAATTAGCTGCTGCGGAGCAACATTTTTGGAAAGAAAATTTTAAAGAACATCCAGATTTCAAACCAAATTATATTGTCCCAAATATCAGTTCTATTATTCGTTGTTTGAGCGATGGAAATGGCTTTTCTATTGTTCCCGACTTTTTATGTCAAGAAGCACTAAATTCTGGTAAAATAAAATTGGTTTGGCAAGGTGAAAAACCGTTGGAAAATACACTCTATTTTGGTTCACGAAAAAATACGATTTACGAAAAAGAAATTGAGCAATTGCAACAGATTTTTGTAGATAAATGGTGTAAAGATTTGGGTTAAATACTTCCCAAATCTTTGAAAAACGCAACCAATTGATGATTACTTGTAATTTGTAGCGACTCTTTTAATGAGCCCAATCTCTTTTCTACACTACTTAGACTTGCAGGTTTGATATTATTTTGTTTTAAGTGATTTGAAATATCTTTTAGCAAAATTCCATTCGAAAGCAAAGAAACTAACGTAACATCATACGAAGTTATTTCATACGTATTTTTTTGTTTGATACTACGTTTCATGTCCAATTCCAAATGCATTCCGCCCGCAAAAACAGTTTGTATCGCTTTTTTCAACTCTTTCGAATCTTCTCTTCCTTTCGCCACAAACCCATCTATATGGTATTCCTTGAAAAGATTATCCACCATATCCGCTTTCTTTTCTACCGAAAAAACAATCATTTTCAAATTTGGCTGAATTGCTTTTACAGCTTCAATTAAATCTCTTCCTCCTTTCAAGTTTTGCTCGCGGTGATCTTCTTCAAAAGACAAATCAGAAATCAATAAATCATAAGGTTGATTGTCGTGCAATGCTTTTTTCACTTTCAAGAATGCATCATCACAATAAAAAGCATAATCAGGATTTTCTACATGTAAATCTTTTAAAACTTTCTGAATCGAAATATTAAAACTCTCAAAATCTTCTGCAATTAATACTTTTTTAAACATACTTTTTATTTAGGTTATTGAATTGGAAATATGATCTTAATTTTTAGACCATTCACATTTTCAGTTTCAAAAATAACATCTCCGTTTAGATTAGAAATACGTGAAACCGTATTTTGCAAACCATTTTTAGGTTTTAAGTCCGAAATCCCAATTCCATTATCTGAATAATTGATAATAATTTGTTGGTTTTCTTCTTTAAAATTTAGTATAACTCGTGAAGCTTCGCTATGTTTTTTCATGTTCGTCAACAATTCTTGCATCACTAAGAAAACCTCTGTTTTAGCATAATCTTTTACGTTTCTCCAAAGTTCTTTTTCATTTCCAATCAAATATATTTTGACTTGTTCCGAATCATAAGAACTTATCAATTGTGCTAATTTTTCTGCAAAATTTTCTTGTTGATTTTCATCAATCCTATCATAGGAAATATCGCGCGAAATTTCATAAACCACCTCCAATTTATCTAAAATTTGATCACGATTAAATTCTGATTTATTCTCAATATCAGACATCACATGATAAATTCCGTTCGCCACTTTATCGTGTACTTTTTTAGAATATTTCAGTTCTGTTTTTTTGACTTCCAAAACCTTTTCTTGTTGCAACAAAACTTTCTCTTGCTCTAATTTTTGCTTTCTTTTTCTGTACAAAAAATATCCAAAAACAAACAAAACGATCAATAAACCGATTAGAATGTAAAGTTTTAAAATATCATTTTTCTTCTTTTCATTCTCTGCTTCAGCATTCAAAAAATCTGCACGATTTTTCTCCGAATCATAACGCACCAACGCAAATTGATTTTTCGCTCTGTTACGTTCTAACTGAATACTATCGTTTAGCTTTTGATAAGCTTCAAAATATTGTTTTGCATTTGTAGGATTGTCTAATAAAATAAGTTGTTGATAAACTTCTAATTTATCGCCCGCACTCTTATTTTCGAAAGCAATTTGTTTTCTTTTATTAGCATAGTCCAAGGCTTTTTTATAATCTAAATTTGAAAAATAATCTGTTAAATGCGCATAACTTGCATTTTGTCCCCACAAATCATTTTCCTTTAATCTAATATTTAACGCTTTATTTAATTCATTTATAACATTGGACTTATTGTCTTTTAACCATTTGGTATATGCTAAATTATCAGTAATTCGCGCATATTCTTTTGGATTTTCAATTGTATTCTTATCTTTTAGTAATTCTTGGTAAATCTTTATCGCTTCATCATACTGCTTATCGTAACGATAACTATTTGCAATGTTATTTTGATTGATAATATAAACATCTTTTTCTTTAGAAAAATCAATTGCTTTTTGATAATAATCTATAGCATCATTAAAATTTCCTAAATCATGAGAAGTTTGCCCTAAAATATTATATGCACTAGAAAGTGTTTCTTTTTCTTCACTTATTTTAGGGTTTAATAATTTTACCGAAGAAATAATTAATTCTTGGCTTCCAAACCAATCTCCTTGATCTTTAGAAATAAAAGCCATATTTATCATACATTTTGATGCTTGATGTTTGTTATTCAGTTTTATAAATTCTGAATATGCTTTATTAAAATAAACATAAGCACTATCATTCTCTTGTTTTTCATAAAACTTCCATGCTTTATCATAAGCTTTATTATCTAAATTATCCTGCTCAATCTCTTTGTTTTTAGACTGTTGACATGAAATAATAAAAAGTATAAAATAAAAAAATAAAATTTTTCTCAAATCTCCATATTTACAACCTAAAGCTAAACAAAAAACGGATAGATTACTCTATCCGTTGATGATTTATTTTTTCACAGGAACATCCCCTTTTTCTCCATTTGTATCACCGTCTATACTATCTGATGAAGTTTGTACAACTGGATGTTGATCTTGTGAAATTGTGTTTGCATTTTGATTTGGTAAAAAGAATCCCAATAAAGCGAATAATAATTCTAACATAGCTTAAATTTTTAATTTTTTGATATAGGTGCTCTTCCTCACAAAACAGATTGCGAGTAGTGTACACGAGAAAAAAGAAGCGCTTCTTTAGTAGGAAGTTTTTTGTAGTCTTGAGAACAATTCAGGAAAAATGCTTCCCTTCAAATCACCTCAACTATTTTCGAGACTACGTTTTCAGAAATCAAGTTTTTTGTTTTTGTTTTGATTTCTATTGCAAAGTAAATACAGAACACAAAGTCGCTGTTAGACAAACAATGGACAAGTTTTGGACAATTATTGGACAGCCCGTTTTACGGGAAACCGTAATTTATTTTGTCCAAAATTTGTCTACTTTGTAAAAGAATTAAAAGTGAAATGTCTACGAAAAAAGATCTATTCGAAAAAGTTTTTGAGAAAGCAAAAAATGAATGTGGGAGTTCAAGTAAAAATGGAATGTCTGTTCATTTAGAAAAAGTAATTTCAGATGATTATAATTATCCTATAACAAGCAAATCTTTCTCTCGACATTTTGATGATTTCGTGAAAGAAAATAATTTAAAGAAGGAAATAAGTCCTGATTTATTAAATATTCTTGCACATTATATCGATTATGAAAGTTTTGGAGATTTTAATCAAAAAAATCAGCTGACAAAAAGTGATGAAAAAGAAGTTAATGTAGAAGAAATCGCATCGGTAGAACCAATAATAGATGATAATATTTCTGAAGAAGAATCAATAATTAATCTTCCATCAAAAAAGAATAATTTCTTTGAGAAAATAAAACTTCAACGAAATAAAATAATTGCTGGAAGTGGCATTGCAACTATTTTGGCTAGTGGAGGATTATTTCTTAATTCATTCAATCAAAATTCGTCTTGTATGATTTGGAAAGAAAATCATTATGAAAAAATCGAATGCGAAGAAACTTCTCCACAAATGAATGCTGTTCCATATAACGAAACTGTTTTTCAATTGAAGAAAATCACAAAACCTGATACTTTAAATTTTGAAAATGCACTTGATAAAGTTTGGTATACAAAGAAAAATGGTGAAGTAGAATTTTATACAAATTACGGTTTACATCCCGAAAATGGTAAAACATTGAAACCTGTCACAAAATATATTTTAACTAAATATGTCTTAAATAATGAACAATAAAAAACACTCAACATGCGAGATGAAGAGTGTTTTGATTGTTAGAAATGATATATAAAATTTAGAAAATTTTAAAAAGAATACGAATACTAAATGTGATCACTAAAAAAGCTACAGCCAAAATAGCTACTTTCTGAGGTATTTTGCCTGCTAATTTCGCTGCAATTGGCGCTGCTAAAGCTCCTCCAATTATTAAACCTGCAATGATAAAACCATGACTTACGCCCAAAGCTGCAAAAAAAGTCAACGATGCAGAGAGTGTCACAAAAAACTCGGCTAAACTAACTGTTCCTACTACTAAGTTCGATTTTTTTCCTTTTGCTAATAAAGTTGATGTCACGACAGGTCCCCAACCACCTCCACCAAAGGCGTCTAAAAATCCTCCTGCAAATCCTAAAAACCCAACTCGTTTTACTTTTTTGCGTTCGATTTTTTTTCTGAATGCTAAAATAATTAATCGAATTCCGATGATTAACGTGTACGAAGCTAAAATTCCGTAAGTAATGGTTTCGTATTTGTTTCCCAAATAAACCAATAATAATGATCCCGAAACTGCTCCAATAACGCCTGGAATAGCCAATGCCAATAATAATTTTTTGTTTACATTTCCAAATCTATAATGCGAAAAACCACTAATTCCGCTCGAAAACATTTCGGCAGTATGAATACTACCACTTATTGAAGGCAAATTAACGCCAAATAACATCATGCTTGTGGAACAGGTTACACCATATCCCAAACCAACGGCTCCGTCGACCATTTGAGCGAAAAAACCAACCGCCAACATAATATAAAAAACATTTGGAATGTGAATCACAAAATCTTTCGCTTCCGAAAAACTCACGATTGATGACAAAGCATATCCTAAGAATAATGCAAAAAATATCAATGTAATTTCGGTTACTAAACGTTTGTATTTTTTTGTCGATTTTTTTCCTTCAAATGAAGAAGTTAAATGATTCAAATCAGTTAGTTTTTGATTAAAATCTCCTTTGTGATTATTTCTAATTTTATTTAAACTTTCAATGTTTTCATCAATTGAATCTGGAATAACATCAGAAAAATATTCTCTCAAACGTTTTGCCATAACAGGAGATTGTCCATTTGTAGAAATCGCAATTTTAAGATGACCTTTATTCACAATCGAACCTAAATAAAAATCGCACAAATCTGGCTGATCAGCTGCATTAACTAAAATTCCTTTTGCATTTGCTTTTTGCTTCACTTCTCTCGAAGTTTCTTTATTATCAGTTGCGACAATCACTAAATCTACATCTTCCAAATCACTCGATTCGAACGCATGAGTTTCATATTGAATTGATGGATATTGTGAAAAAACATCTTTCAATTCTTGTTTAAATTCCTTTGCTACAACTTTCAAATTGACCGAAGGATTTTGTTTGATTAGCGTCGAAACCTTTTCTAATCCTACATTTCCTCCGCCAACAATCAGGAAGCGCAAATGCTCTGTTTTTAAAAATATCGGGAATAAATTATTTTTCATTGTTCTTAAAGCGATTTAACTAATTAACCGAAAAATATTTTCGATAGGTAAAATCTCCGAATGTTTCATTGTCTATTTTTTCTTTTGTATAACTTTCGAAAACTTGGTCTAACTCATTCAAAATCTCAGTTTCATTTACTTTTTCTTTGTAAATTTTGTTCAAACGAACACCATATCGATCGCCTCCCAACATCAAATTATAATGTCCAGCAGAAGTCCCTACAAAACCAATTTCCGAAACATACGAACGACCGCAACCATTTGGACAGCCCGTCATACGAATAGAAATATCATCATTTTGAAGTTGATGTTTTTCTAACAAAGGCTCTATTTTAGTCACTAATTCTGGTAAATAACGCTGTGCTTCCGCCAAAGCCAATGGACAAGTTGGTAAAGCCACGCACGCCATCGAATTTTTTCGAAGCTCACTAATATCTTTGTGAATAAAATATTTTTCTAAAAGCTGTTCAACTTTAGCTTTATTCTCAGTCGAAATTTCACCTAACAATAAATTTTGATTCGCTGTAAAAATGAAATTATTGATATTTAATAAAGCCAATTCATGTAAAAATGCTTTCTGATTAGGCTGTACAACTCCATTCTCCACAAATAAAGTGTAATACCACGTTCCATTATTCACTTGTCGCCAATCATAAATATCAGAACGCTCCGTAAATTGATATGGCTGAGAAGGCTCTAATTTAAAACCAACACGTTTTTCTAATTCAGACTTGAAACCATCTACCGTTAATTTATCAACTGTATACTTTAGTCTCGCTAATTTTCGATCGCCACGATTCCCAAAATCACGCTGAATAGTCAACACTTCATAAGCAACTTTCAACACTTTTTCTTCAGAATCAACAAAACCAATTTCGGTTGCTAAACGCGAATATGTATTTGGATTTCCGTGAGTTGTAGACAAACCTCCACCAACAGCGATATTGAAACCTTTCAATTCATTATTTTCGATAATCGCAATCAGTCCCAAATCATTTGCAAAAACATCTACATCATTAGTTGGCGGAATAGCAATTGCAATTTTAAATTTTCGAGGTAAATAGCGATCTTCGTACAAATCATCTTTCTCTGTTTCGCGTTCGTAAATCTTTTCATTATCCACAAAAATCTCATAATACGCTTGTGTTTTAGGCAACAAATGTTTTGATAATTTATCTGCATATGTATGAATTTGAGCGTGAATTGGCGAAACCAACGGATGAGAACTCGCAATTACATTTCGGTTTACATCGCCACAAGCCGCGATAGAATCTAACTTTGCTTGGTCAAACGATTGTAAAGTTGGACGCAATTGATGTTTCAAAATTCCGTGCAATTGAATGGTTTGACGCGTTGTAATTTTCAAAACGCCTGTTCCATATTGTTCAGAAGTTTCGTGAATTGCCAACCATTTATCAGCGTCAATAATTCCACCCGGAATACGCAAACGAATCATAAATGAATACAATTTGTCTAACTTTTTTTCTGCACGTTCTTCTCGTCTATCACGATCATCTTGCACATACATTCCGTGAAATTTCACCAAAGCTTCGTCATCTGCACGTACATTTCCAGTGTGATTATCCAGCTCTATACTCTCTTTTAACGTACCGCGAAGTCCGTCACTTTTTATTTTAATTCCTTCTATAGGAGATTGTTTTTCTATACTCATTTTGTTAATTGTTGGTTGATTAGTAGACATCTTTTTGGTAGCGACCTTCTTCTTCTAATTGTTCTAGAAAATTTTTCGCTGAAACCTCATCTTGATTTGATTCTTTTGCAATTAATTCGATCAAAGCACTTTCTACATCTGTACTCATTCCGTCTTTTTGACCGCAGACATACAAATAAGCACCATCCTTTAACCAATTGTAAAGCTCTTTTCCTTGTTCTTTCACTCGATCTTGTACATAAATTTTATGTTTTTGATCTCTCGAAAAAGCTGTATCTAATTTGCTTAAAACTCCTGTCGAAAGCCATTCCTGAATTTCAGTTTGATAATAGAAATCCGAAACAAAATGTTGCTCACCAAAAAACAACCAGTTTTTACCTTCTGCACCAATCGCATCACGATGTGTCAAAAAACTACGAAAAGGTGCAATTCCTGTTCCCGGACCAATCATAATCACCGATTGATTTTCATCTGGAAGTTTGAAGTTTTTATTTTTATGAATGTAAAATTCTATGGATTTACCTTGCTCAAAATCTGCTAAAAACTGAGAACATAATCCAGTTTTTTGTAGATCTGAAACTAAAAAAGTATTCAGACTAACCGTTAAGTGAATTTCATTATCATGTGCTTCATTCGATGATGAAATCGAATATAAACGTGGTGCAATTGGATGCAAAAGATTTAAAATATCATCAAATTTTATTGTAGATTCAGACGAATAATATTTTATCAACAAATCAATTAAATCAATTTTAGTTTCGAGAATTTCTACATTCAAAATTGTTGCAAATTGATCGATTGATTTTTTAGAAAGTGCTCTAATATTTTTTTCTTCAAGTTCTTGAGCGCGATTTTCTTCATTGAGAAGCTTTGCAATCTCTAAAATTTCGGTTTGATTATTTTTTGGATAAACACCCAAAGCATCACCTGGTTCGTAATCGACTTGCTCATCAACTGCTATTTCGATATGATAGGTTTCTTTATTCGAACCTCTATCGTTCAAAATAACTTTATGCTTTACAATTCCTCCATACGATTTTTTTTGCGTAGAAGAACTTTGCAATTTTTGAGGTTGTACAACCATTGAACTTCCTTCTGATTGAATAGTTTTTAAAATATCCGCAAACCAATTTTCGGCAATTTCTTGATAATCTAAATCTACTTTTACCAAATCGAAAACGCGTTGTGCGCCTAGTTTTCCAAATAATTCATCGATTTCTTCTCCTGATTTACAGAAAAACGGATAAGACGTATCGCCCAGACCAAAAACAGCAAACTTTGTTTGATTCAATTTTAGGTCAGAATTGCTCAAATTATCATAGAATTTTTGCGCATTTTGAGGTAAATCTCCATCTCCTTGCGTACTAAAAATTAGAATTAAAAACTCTTCTTTTTCAATTTTTTCGAGTGGATATTGAAACGCATCAATTGCTTTGGCTTGAATTTTATTCTTCTTAAAAATTCCAAGCAATTGATTGGCTAATTTCTTCGCATTTCCTGTTTCAGTTCCATAGATTATTGTAGGTTTGATTGAGGTTAAAACCTTTTGTTCTTTCGGCTCATCTTGTGTCTGATTCGCAACTAATCCAGCCAAATAACCATTTGTCCAAATAATTTCGTCACGTGATAATTCTTTTACTAAACTTTTTACTAAGTTCAATTTTTCGTTAGCTAGCATAAGAAATTGTTGTTTTATGGTTATCAAAATATGAATTAGAAGTTGGCTGTTCATCAAACCAAGCGAATGATTGATGCAAATTGACAACATGACCTACGATAATTAAAGTTGGTACAAAATCGAAGGTCGGTAAATGGTTTTCTACAATATTTTCGAAAGTAAAAACTTGTGTTTTCTGATCTGGAGTTGTCGCTTGTTGAATAACTGCTAAACCTTTTTCGGTATCAATTCCATTCAAAATTAACTGATCGGCTAAAGTTTGTAAACGTTGTCCACTCATATAAAAAACCAATGTATCAGACGTTTTTGCCCAATCTTTCCATTGTTTATCTTCAATAGATTTCAAATCGCACAACGTCAACATGCGAACTCCTTTCGAATGATTGCGTGCTGTCAACGGAATTCCTGTGTAAGCAGCAGCACCAAAAGCAGCCGAAATTCCTGGAATTATTTCGTACGGAACATGATTTTTTTTCAAGGTTTCTAATTCGTCCAAAATATTAGAAAAAAGTGAAGCGTCACCTCCTTTCAATCGAACCACTAATTTTCCTTGCATTGCAAACTCAATCATCAAATCGTTGATATCTTTTTGGGGCGTATGAATGCCTTTCGAACATTGTTTTCCGACATAAATAACCAACGCATCTTTCGACGCATATTCGTCTATTAACACTGGAGAAACCAAGCGATCTGTCAAAATAACATCTGCTTTTTTGATATAATTTAATGTTTTGAGCGTCACCAATTCTGGATCTCCAGGACCAGCGCCAGCCAAAATTACTTTTCCTATTGTTGTTTGCATGTTTGTAATAAATTAGTTGATTGATAAGATTGAGTTGATATATTAAACCTTTGTGCTTTTAGATAATTTTATCAATGAAACCATTAATTCGAGTGGAATTTTGTATCGATAAAAAATTATGGAAAATAAAATTCATCTTAGTTCTCGATACAATTTTTATACATTTCATTTCTAAAAATCACTCGAACTGACGAATTTTAATCAATAAACATCAAAGCAGCGACTGTATTTTTCGTTGTTTCGTCAATCAAAATGGCATTTCCTGTATGAATATTTTCTTTAAAAGAATCGAAAAATAAAGGTTGATTTGTTTTCAAAACCACTTGTCCAATATCATTTAACTTGATTTCTTCAGATGGAATAAATTCCCAATTATTAATATCCCATTGTTGATCGATTGCTTTGATTTTTGCACGAACCGAATGAAAACGATGCTGCAAAACGTACGTTTTTCCTTGTTGCAATGCATTATTGTCTAACCAACAAATCCAAGCCTTTGGTTCGTTTGTCGTTTGCGGTTCTTCGGAAGTTTTTACAATTGAGTCTCCTCTACTGATATCTATATTATTTTCGAGATGAATCACAACATTTTCTCCTGCTTCAGCATGTTGTACTTCTTCCAAATGACGTTCTATTTTAACAATTTTTGATTCGATATTTGATGGATAAACTTTAATAGAATCCCCAACTTTATAAACTCCACTCAAAATTTGTCCCGCATAACCTCTATAATCGTGATGTTCTTCATCTTTTGGGCGAATTACCCATTGAACCTGAAAACGCGCTGCTAAATTTTTATCTGTTTCAATCGAAACTGTTTCCAATTGATGCAATAATGTTTCACCATTATACCAAGGCGTTTTCGCAGATTTTTCGACAATATTATCGCCAACCAAAGCAGAAACTGGAATAAAAGTTACTTCATCATAATTCAATTGATCTTGAATTTGTTGAAAATCATTTTTTATCTTTTCGAAAATATCTTGCGAATAATCAACCAAATCAATTTTGTTAATCGCAATAATTGCTTTTTTAATTCCCATTAACGAACCAATGCTTGCATGACGTTTTGTTTGAGAAGTGATTCCTTTTCGTGCATCAACCAGAATAATAATCAACTCTGAATTTGAAGCACCTGTAATCATATTTCGTGTATATTGCTCATGTCCAGGCGCATCAGCAATAATAAATTTTCGTTTTGCAGTCGAAAAATATTTATACGCTACGTCTATTGTAATTCCTTGTTCGCGCTCGGCACGTAAACCATCTGTAATCAAAGACAAATCAATTTCGTCGTCTTCATTTGATTTACGTTTTTCTAAAACACCCAATTGATCGGTGTGAATACTATTCGAATCGTAAAGTAAACGCCCTATTAAAGTACTTTTACCATCGTCTACGTTTCCTGCTGTTATAAATTTTAATGTATTCATTTTACTTAATTCCTATAGATATTATAGAGTTTTGTTTAAAAAAATTTTGACTTAGAAATAACCTTGTTTTTTACGGTCTTCCATCGCTGATTCTGACAATTGATCATCCAAACGAGTTTGTCCTCTTTCGCTAATTCTTGTGTTAATAATATCAGTAATGATATCGTCAATCGTAGAAGAATCCGAAGGTACAGCCGCTGTACACGTCATATCACCAACCGTTCTGTAACGTACTTTTTCTATCACAACTTTATCATCTGCATTTGGCTGAATAAAATCTGAAGTCGCAATTAATTTATCATTGTAAACAATACATTCGCGTTCATGAGCAAAGTATAAATTTGGTAATTCGATGTTATTTTGTTTGATGTAATTCCAAACATCTAATTCTGTCCAATTGCTAATCGGAAAAACACGTACATTATGTCCTTTTTCAATTCTTCCATTCAAAATATTCCACAATTCTGGACGCTGAAGTTTCGGATCCCATTGACCAAAATCATCACGAACCGAGAAAATACGTTCTTTTGCACGTGCTTTTTCTTCATCACGACGCGCTCCTCCAATACATGCATCAAACTCATTTTCTTCGATTACATCTAACAACGCATACGTTTGCAAGGCATTACGAGAAGGAAAACGACCAGCAGTTTCTTTCAGATTATACTTTTTTATAGCATCTTCTACAGAGGCAACAATCAATTTTTCGCCAATTTTATCGACCAAATAATCTCTAAATTTTATCGCTTCAGGAAAATTGTGTCCTGTATCTACATGCACCAAAGGAAAAGGAAATTTCCCTGGACGAAAGGCTTTCAAAGCTAAATGAATCAAAACAATCGAATCTTTTCCTCCTGAAAATAACAATGCTGGACGCTCAAATTGAGCAGCTGTTTCTCTCAAAATGTAGATTGCTTCGTCTTCTAGCTGATTTAAATAATTTTTTTCTTGACTTGACATTCTTTCTAACTTTCTAACTTATTTTTTGACAATAAAAAACTCCTCAAAATTTTGGAGGAGTTCATGAATTATTATTTTCGTAATTAATACATCACAACATATTCCTCCTCTTGTAAAGAGCGACACATATACATTGACATATTAAATACTAAATTTTTCATTTTTTCTTGTTTCATTTCTGATTTCAAAATTATATTATTTTTCTAAATAAACATAATTAATAGAATAATTTAAATAACAAACCTATTTTTTACACTATTTTATGAAAATTATTCTAAATAAATTTATCAAACAAAATAATAATCTATAAAACCGATAGATTTTATATTGTAAAAATAAAAATATTATTTAAAATACAAAGATTGATTCCAAAAAAAGATAAAAAATTGAATATTTCGACGACTTCCTTACCTTTGCAAAATGTCAAGAAAAGCGAAACAAAAAATCATATTAAATAATATAGAAGTTTTACGTGCTGGTGCAAAAGGTGTATCAGTTGGTAAAACAGAGGAAGGAAAAACGGTTCTGATAAAAGGTGCGATTCCAGGAGACGTTGTAGATGTACACGTTTTGAAGAAAAAAAGCAGCTATTTAGAGGGACAAGCAATCGAAATTCACGCAAAATCTCCTTATCGCGTTCAGCCAGAATGTGAGCATTTTGGTGTTTGCGGTGGTTGTAAATGGCAAGATATGAGCTATGATGCGCAACTTAAATTTAAACACGACGAAGTGGTTAACAATTTGGTTCGTATTGGAGGTTTCAAAGATTTAGATGCTGAAATTGTTCCAATTTTAGGTTCTAAAGAACAATATTTTTACCGTAATAAATTAGAATTTACTTTTTCTAATGCACGTTGGTTAACGTTAGAAGAAATTCAGTCTGGGAAAGAATTTGACGACCGTGACGTAGTTGGATTCCATATTCCTGGTGCTTGGTCTAAAGTTTTGGATGTTACAAAATGTCACTTACAACGTGATCCTTCGAATGCGATTCGTGTTGAAGCAAAACGTTTTGCATTAGAACATAACTTAGATTTCTTCGATTTAAAAAATCAAGAAGGTTTATTAAGAACATTAATGATTCGTACTTCTCAGAATGGACAAGTAATGGTTTTAGTTCAATTTTTCCGTGAAGAAAAAGAAAATCGTGAAGCTTTCTTACAAAACTTGAAAGATAAATTCCCTGAAATCACCTCTTTATTGTATGCAATTAATCCGAAACAAAACGATTCTGTTTATGATTTAGATATCGAAGTTTTTGCTGGAGAAGATCATATTATGGAAAAGATGGAAGATTTGAATTTCAAAATTGGTCCAAAATCTTTTTATCAAACCAATCCAGAACAAGCTTACGAATTATATAAATTAACACGTGATTTTGCAGATTTAACTGGAGATGAATTAGTGTACGATTTATATACAGGAACTGGAACAATTGCGCAATTCGTTTCGAAAAAAGCTAAAAAAGTAGTTGGTGTAGAATCTGTTCAAGAAGCGATTGATGCAGCAAAAGCGGCAGCAAAATTCAATGGAATTGATAATTGCGATTTCTATTGTGGTGATATGAAAGATGTATTGAATCAAGATTTTATCAACGAACACGGAATTCCAGATGTAATTATTACTGATCCTCCACGTGATGGAATGCATAAAAAAGTGGTTGAAAATATTTTGTTCATGAATCCAAAACGTGTTGTTTACGTTTCGTGTAACTCTGCTACACAAGCGCGCGATTTAGAATTGATGAAAGATCAATATAAAATTGTTAAAGTTCAGCCAGTTGATATGTTTCCGCAAACACATCATGTAGAAAATATTGTACTTTTAGAGCGAATTTAAAATTCAATCAAAAAAAATGAAAAATATTCAACGTTTTCTGGCTTATTCAATTTTCGCTTCTATAATTTCTTTAGCATTTTATAGTTGCGAAGACGATGATATTTGTACTGACGAAGGTGATGTTCCTCGCATGGTTGCTGATATGTATTATGATGGAACAAATGTTCCTTTAGAAGATTCGATTTATTATTGGGCGTATGTTTATAATGATTCGATTACAAAAGGAATTAGAGAAGCTACAGGAACGAGTAAAGATACTGTCTTAATCGAAAAAAATTCTGCTTTAGGAAAAACGAGTTTCGGAATTGCTTTGCGTAATAATTCAAAAAAAGAAATTTATTATACTATAGCGCAAGGTCCAGATATAGATGTAAAAGATTCTATAACGGGTAAAGTCATCAGAACAATCCCTGCAAAACGTGATCGATTGATTTTAAAATACGATACACTTGGAAATGGCTATACTTCTAAAGCTTGTGGTTTTGGATTAACTTTTAAAGGAGTTGATGTAAAATTGGTGACGAAAACTGCAAATGGAGCTGGAAATTGGATAAAGAAAATAGAAACTGTAAATACTGAAATTAAAGATGGTTCGACAACTGTTATTAAGCTTTTTGCTAACGAGCGCAATTAGTTTTGCATTTGGTCAAGAAAATAAAACTGATTCGACAAAAGTTTCCGTTACAGATTCTATTCCAAAGAAAAAACACCATGATATTTTTATCGGTGTAGATGTTTTCAATCCGATTGTTTCTGCTTTCAACGATAAAAAAGGTGTTAGCGCTTATGCTTCTTATCAAATCAATAATAAGTGGCATGCTGTTATAGAAGCTGGTTTCGAGAAAAATAAGTTTAATGAAATCAATTGGAATGTTGATGTTGACGGCGTTTTTGCAAAACTTGGTGCAAACTGGTTTATAACGCAAGATGTAGAAAATCAATCGAACGGAATTTACATTGGTGGACGAATTGCGTATTCTAAATATTCGCAAACCATCAATAGTTATCCGATTAGAGATTTACAATCGAATGAGATTACAGGAACAGGAAGTTTGCCAAAAGCGAATGTAAGCAGTTATTGGATAGAAGCTGTGGTTGGTGGACGTGTAGAGATTTTCAAAAATTTTTATGGTGAATTAGCTTTGCATCCTGCAGCTTATATTGGTGGTAAAAAAGATCAAGGAATTGATCCTTTGGTTATTCCAGGTTACGGAAAATACAGCGGTCCTTTTAATATGCCCGTTTTTTGGGGAATTGCTTATAAAATAAAGTAAGATTAAAACTTTGTTATGAATCAAATTAGAATAACAAAAGATAACATTTCTCTTTTTCCAAAATATGAAAAGTTACTTCATGATAACAAAATAAAATTCGATTCTTTAGGTCGATTAAGATATTTACATGGAGCACCTATTGGAGATTTGATTCAAATCAAAATAGATCAAAATGGAAAACCAATTTTTCAAGAAATAAGTGATGAATGGTTTGATCCAGAAAGTGAAAAAGCTAAAAACTTTATTTGGTTATAGATTTATATACAAAAAAAAAAGGAACTCAATTAGAGTTCCTTTTTGGCTAATACAATCCAAACTTATCCCATTCTTCTTGAGATAAATTCGTTTTAATTATATTATTTTTCAGATCAATTAACATTCTCTCTCCTTTTTTTATAACAGCTATAGTAATTGGTTTATTCTCATAATTAAAATAAAAATCACTCCAATTAAATTTCAATTCATCATATTCAAATGGAATTAACTGATTATTCGACTTATCTACAGCTCCAAATTTATTTTGTTTACTAACAAAAAAATAACCGTTTGCATAACTAAAATCTTTGTAAATACAAGGTATTGAAACCTCTCCTTCTCGAGTTATCAAACCAGATAAACCATTTTTAGTAACAATATGTTCTTCAGGTCCATATTCTACCCAATTAGAAATAGAAGAATATTCTATTGGAACAATTATTTTTTGATTAATATCTATAATTCCAAATTTCTTATTTTTTTTAACGATAAAATTATTTTGTCTATTATAGACAGCTTCTATTGCTCCATAAATTGGTGGAATTTTAGTAATTCCCAAAGTATCAACAACTCCAAATAATTTATTCTTTTTTAAAATAATAAATCCCTCATCAGTTGAATGATAGTAATTTGTAAACTCAGTATTTGAAAGTGTTTTTTGAATAATATTGAACAAATAAATCTTTTTATTCTTTTTTATCACAGCAATTTTATTTTCATTTACTAAAAAAACGTCTTCGTTTTCTATTTTCACCAATTCTCGTCCATCAGAAGTTAATATTCCTTTTTTCTTATTAAAGTCTTCAACTTCAAACAATAAAATATATTGATCATTTTCTACAACAGCTTCTCGAAAATTTATACTTTTCAACCATTTGTCACCAGAAATTGAAATTAAATCTTTAGAAAGTAATTTTAATTTACCTTCCTTTTTGATAACATAAGTTTCTAATTTATTTCCATAAAATCCATCATTTGAAATTGAATCATAAATAATATCTAAAACAATTTGTCCTTTAGAATTTATAATTCCATATTTAGATTTATCTTCAACTATTGCTAAACCTTTTTGATTGAAAATTAAAATATTATCATATTTCCCAAACTCTAATACTTCTTTTAAATTCTTATCTAAAAATCCAATTTTACCATTCTTCGACAATTTCATAGAACCATCTATAAAATATGTAGTTCCATTTCCAAAACTATTCTTAGGTTTCACAATAACCTCCTCTGCATGATTATCAAATATATAATCAGTTAATTGTTTTCCTTCATTATTAAAAATTGCCCATTTTTCCTTATTCTTTACAAATAAAATACTATCATTCATAGATTGATCAACAGAATTATAAATAGATGACACAATTTCTTTTCCTGTTTTGTCTACAAATCCATATTTTCCATTTTTTATAATTACTGCTAATCCTGATTTGTAAAAATAATTTAATCGATCATAAATAAATGGAATTACAACCTCTCCTTTTCTATTTATTGCACCAAACTTATCTTTAATTTGAGCAATTGCTAAACCATTATCAGAAAAAACACTTAGATCATTGTAAATAAAAGGAATTAAAATATTATCATTAATATCAATATAACCTTCTTTATCATCTTTCTTAGCAAGAATCATATTTTCTTGATCTAGAGGATTCATAAATTTATATTTACCAAGTGGAATTTTTATTTCTTTTGTTCTATTATCAACATAACCCCAATAATCATTTTCAGAAATTCTTGAATAAATCTCCGTTTTATTTTGTACTTGAGACAAACAAAGTTCAGATAAGAATATTAAGATAAATAATAAAGCTACACGCATATTCGAAGTATTAATTCTTTGATTAATATACAAAAAAAAAGGAACTCTAATTGAGTTCCTTTTTTTTGTTTTGAGAAGATTTCACATTAATCCAAAACCTTTGCTCCTTTTACTTTCTGATTTGTTAAAGCGATTTCCAAAACTTCTTTCATTTCTTTTACAAAATGGAAAGTCATTCCTTTTACATATTCTGCTTTAATTTCTTCGATATCTTTTCGGTTGTCTTCGCATAAAATAATTTCTTTGATATTTGCACGTTTCGCCGCCAAAATTTTCTCTTTAATTCCACCAACTGGTAAAACTTTTCCACGAAGTGTGATTTCTCCTGTCATTGCCAATTTTGCTTTCACTTTTCGTTGTGTAAAAGACGAAACCAAAGACGTCAACATTGTAATTCCGGCAGATGGTCCATCTTTTGGCGTTGCTCCTTCTGGCACGTGAATATGGACTTTATAATTCTCGAACACTTCTGGTTTGATACCTAATTCATCCGCATGCGCTTTGATATATTCTAACGCAATTGTCGCAGATTCTTTCATCACAGTTCCAAGGTTTCCTGTAATCGAAAGCCCTCCATTTTTCGCTTTCGATAAAATAGATTCGATAAACAAAATATCTCCTCCAACACTTGTCCAAGCTAAACCAACCACAACACCCGGAACTTCGTTGTTCTCGTATTGGTCTGGCGTAATAGAAGGGCCTAAGATTTTCGAAATATCTTCAATTGAATATTTAGCATTAAATTCTTCTTCCAACGCAATATGTTTTGCAGCCGAACGAACTAATTTCGCAACTTTTTGATTCAATTTACGAACTCCAGATTCGCGTGTATAACCCGTAATCAAATATTCGATTTCTTTTTTACCTAACACAACATCTTTCTCTTTCAAGCCATGTTCTGTTAATTGTTTTGGTAAAAGGTGACGTTTTACGATTTCAGATTTTTCCTCGATTGTATAACCTGCAATATTAATCATCTCCATACGATCGCGTAACGGACTTGGAATATCTCCAATATTATTGGCAGTCGCAATGAAAAATACTTTCGATAAATCGTAGCCAATTTCTAAGAAATTGTCATAAAAAGTTGAGTTTTGCTCTGGATCTAAAACCTCTAACATTGCTGATGAAGGATCTCCATGCGCACTCGCTGTCATTTTATCAATCTCATCTAAAACAAAAACTGGATTAGACGATTCAGATTTTTTAATTGACTGTAAAATTCGTCCTGGCATCGCTCCTATATAGGTTTTACGGTGACCGCGAATCTCTGATTCATCATGTAAACCACCCAACGACATACGTACATATTTGCGTCCAATCGCTTCTGAAATAGATTTCCCTAACGATGTTTTACCAACACCCGGAGGTCCATATAAACAAAGAATTGGCGAACGCATATCTCCTTTCAATTTCAAGACTGCAAG
Source organism: Empedobacter sp. UBA6745 (assembly GCF_002453775.1). Classification (NCBI taxonomy): domain Bacteria; kingdom Pseudomonadati; phylum Bacteroidota; class Flavobacteriia; order Flavobacteriales; family Weeksellaceae; genus Empedobacter; species Empedobacter sp. UBA6745. Next base: position 64,334 of record NZ_DKHL01000026.1, on the reverse strand, counting down.
ATGCTCCAAAATACGTTCTTTTACATCTTCTAAACCATAATGATCATGATCTAAAATTTTCTTTGCATGCTTGATATCAAAGTTATCTTTCGTTAAGGTATTCCAAGGTAAATCCAACATAAATTCAAGGTAATTGCGCTGAATATTATGTTCTGGCATTTGCGGATTTAGACGAGAAAGACGATTAATTTCTTTATCAAAATGATTCGCTACTTCTTCGCTCCAACTTTTCGTTAAAGCACGTTTGCGCATTTCATTGATTTCTTCTTCTGTCGAATTTCCTCCTAACTCCTCTTGAATCGATTTGATTTGTTGATTTAAGAAATATTCTTTTTGTTGTTGATCTAATTCTTTGCGAACTTTATTCTGAATTGTATTCTTCAACTCCAGTTTCTGAAGCTCAACATTCATAAAACGCATCACTTCCATTGCACGAAGTTTCATATCAGAAATCTCTAACAACAACTGTTTTTCATCTAAACTTAACGTCAAATTAGACGCGACAAAGTTGATTAAAAACGTATTACTTTCAATACTTTTTATAGCTCCTGCAGCTTCCGAAGGCAACATTGGATTTTCTTCTACAATCTGAAAAGCTAAATCGCGAATTGATTCAATAATAATTGGATATTCTTTGTTGCGTGAAGTTGGAACTTTTTCTGTCAAAATTTCTACTTCTGCCTTGAAATAAGGATCATCTGAAACAAATTCTTTGACTTTGAAGCGCTTCATCCCTTGCAAAATCACCGTAATGTTTCCATCTGGCAACTTTATCATTCGCATGATTTTAGCAACTGTACCAACTGTATACAAATCGTCTTGTGTAGGATCTTCCACAGCAATTTCTTTCTGCGAAAGCACTCCAATAATGCGATCTTCTTTGTAAGCTTGTGTTAAAAGTTGTATAGATTTATCTCTACCCGCGGTAATTGGCGCAACCACACCCGGAAATAAGACAGTGTTTCTTAACGATAAAATAGGCAATACCGAAGAAATATCTTGCTTATTTAGCTTACTTTCTTCGTCTTTACTCATCAAAGGAATTAATTCGATTTCTTCTTCCATTACTTGTGCTAATGACAAATTGTCTATGTTCATAATTTTTTTGTACGTTCAAAGTGTCAGTAAAACTATTTTTAACTGACGAAAGCTTTTCATAATTTCAAAAAAACTACGATATAGTTCTTGTTTGAAGCGTTTAGAAAAGCGAGTATTAATAAGACAAACGTTGTGCCAATAAAATATATTGTCAGTTTTTCAATAAAGGTTTATAATGAGGATAAATAATTATTTTGCTTCTAAATCTTTTATCAAGATGGTTTGATCTTTAATTATAAAACAATCTGTAAGGAATTGATGCATTGATTTTGCATGAAAATTCATCATTCCAAAATCTTCAGAAATCAAGATTTCAGTCAATTCTTCGAGCGATAATTGGTTCAAATTTTCGTAATCTGTTTCTTCTTCAACTTCTTCGAGAAATGAGTTTAACGTATCATGCGTAATATATAAATCGTGATCGATGCAACCAATCCAACCTTTTTTATCGCCTTGTAAAACCTCAACAAATTCATTTCCTCCAGGATCTGTTCCAATTTTGAAAAATATCGATTCGAAAATAGTATAAGCTTGCGCTTCTATCAAATCATAATAACCTGAATCAGAATTCAAGCCATATAAACCACCAAACATTTGCCAAGGTTCTTCGCCAGTATAATTTATAGTAAAATTGTTATAATCGGCATCAAAAAAGAGTAAATCATTAAATCCATTTTGCTCCAATAAAAAAGTCGCATATTCATCAGAAAAATTATACTTCTTTTGCAATGATAAAACTTCTTCTTTTGTAGGTTTTGAAAATCCAAATGGATTAGGAAAAGTGACTTTTTGTAACATAGATTGAGTTAGTTTGAAAGTATAAAAATAGAAAATTAACCGATTTTTATTCTTTTAACTATTAATCTCATATTCTTTTAATAATTTAAAATAGATATCAAATTCTTGTTGTTTACCACTAATTACACCATCAACATAATTATTTATAAGATAATAAGAGAAACCTTTTTCACCGTATACATCTGTTATAAACGTACCTGAAAAAGGTTTACCATCTTTATAAATCCCTCTCGATAATTCTATATTATCACGATTTTTAACGATAAGTTCGTCAATATAAATCCCTTCCTTTAGCGTAGCTGTTTTTAAAAATACTCCATCTTTATAATCAACAAAAACCCCATCATAAGGTCTTTCATTTTTATAAATTAATTTCTGAATTAAATTTCCATCCATATCATAATTTTCTATAGTAACGAAAGTTTTCGCATATGATTTTCTTTTAATCTCATACGATTTTGCAAATCCGTTTTTTAAATAATATGTAAAATACACATTAGTTGTATAACCTTTTCGATCTATAGATTCTTCAGGAACTAATACACCATTTTCATCCCAATACGTAGTCGAAATATCAAATAAAGCATCTGATTTCCTACTGTATTTAACCTCTTTAGCTTTATTCCCATTTTCCCAGAAAATAATTTGAGAAAAGTTATGAAGTGTACGAAATTCTGGATTTGAGGAACCTCCAATCATAATTGGTCCATTTTTAATAATCTCAGGAGTTAAATAAAAATCTGATGGAATTCTGATAAAATTACCTTCTAATTTTTTATTTTCGATTATCCCTGAAGTAACTATTTTTTCATCCTTAAAAATCTCAATTTTTGAAATTTCTCCTGCATCATTATATAAAACTTTTTGCCATAGCTTTCCTTGATTATTATAATAAATTAGTTCTTTAGTTTTAGAATTATTGATAAAACTTGTCACCCTTTTATCTAATCCATCCATTCTATAATAAAAAACATCTCCTACAAAACTTGAATCATCATCCTTATTAAGGATATAACCCTGCATTTGTAAGTTTCCGTTTTTATAATAATCTCTTACTAAATAAACATTTCCACTTTTTTTAAATGGTAATGGTCTAAAATAAGAACTATTATTTTTTGTAGTTTTTTTCCAATCTTGATCATAATAAATAGTGTCTTGCGCAGAAAGAAATTTCGTTAGAAATATGAATAGTATGAATAGTTTAAATTGTATATTATTCTTCATAAATGCAGTTTTAATAAAAGAATAAATCTAATAAAAAAAATCGGGATTTACCCGATTTTAGATTTTGCGATGACTTTGCGATAAAGTTCTTCATATTGCGGAAGAATATTCGTTTTATCAAATCGTATTGCTTGTTCTTTTGCTTGATGACTAAACTCTGCCAAACGCTTATCGTCTTCTAAGATATAGATTGCCTTTTCTGCCATCATTTCGATATCTCCTACAGGGCAAACAAAACCAGTAAGTCCATCAATATTTACTTCTGGAATTCCGCCTGCATTCGACGAAATAACCGGAACACTTGCTGCCATAGCTTCAAGCGCTGCCAAACCAAAACTTTCTTGTTCGGATGGTAAAAGGAATAAATCTGCGGCTTTCAAAACATCATTCAAGTCACTTACCATTCCAAGACTTTTTACTTTATCTTGAATCCCAAAATCTTGAATCATTTGATCCGCCATATCCCATTCAGGTCCTTCCCCAGCAATAATCAACTTCGATGGAATTTGTTTCTGAATCAAATTAAACGTTCCAATTACATCTTCAATACGTTTTACCTTTCTCAAATTCGAAGTATGCAAAATCACTTTCTCTTTTGGTTGCGCAAAATTATCACGACAACACACACATTTCTCTGGTAAATATTGATCATTATCAATAAAATTTGGCACAACTTCTATCTCATTTGTAATGTCAAATGCACATAAAGTATCTTGTTTCAAACTTTCGGAAACCGATGTTACGGCATCCGATTCGTTAATCGAAAATTCAACAGCCGTTTTATACACAGGATGTTTACCAACCAATGTAATATCCGTTCCGTGTAAGGTTGTTACAATTGGTAATTTATAGCCTTTTCGCGCCAACATTTGCTTCGTAAAATACGCTGCATACGCATGCGGAATCGCATAATGTACATGAACCAAATCTAATTCGTAATGCAAAACTTTATCATACAAAATTGTACTCAACGCCAAATCATATGGCTGATATTGGAACAATGGATACGTTTCGACATGAATTCGATGAAAGTATATATTTGGTAATTTGATGTTTAATCTCGCAGGAACATTTGTGCTAAAAAAATGTACTTCATGACCTTTTTCCGCTAAATCCATTCCCAGTTCTGTTGCCACAATTCCACTTCCTCCATAGGTTGGATAGCATACAATTCCTATTTTCATTCGCGATTTTTATTTAGACAAATTTAAGGTAAAATTGCTTCATAAATTACCTGTCGAATATTTTCTCGCACTTTTTTAATGGAAAGATAATTTGGCTCGACAGTTTCATTGACACGATTCGAAAGAAATATATACACAATATTATACTGAGGATCAGCCCAAACCACAGTTCCTGTAAAACCTGTATGACCAAAACTTTCGACTGATGGACCAACTTTAGAAATATGTTGCATTTTATCAAAACCAGCTCCACGGTGATTCCCATGAAATTGTTGTTTGGTGAATTCCGCCACAGTTTCTGGCTTCAAATAAACCTCATCACCATATTCGCCTCCATTCAAATACATTTGCATCAATTTTGCTAAATCAATCGAGTTGGAAAATAAACCAGCATGACCAGCAATTCCGCCCATCATTGCAGCTCCTTGATCGTGTACAAAACCATGAACGAGTTGATTTCTGTAGGTTTTGTCATATTCGGTTGGAATAATATCTTCTAAACTAAATTTTTCCTTTGGATTGAATGTTGTGCGATACATTCCCAATGATTGATAAAATTTCTCTTGTGTCAATTGATTCAGATTTTTCCCAAAATCTTTTTCTAATTTTTTCTTGAAAATATAATAGCCTAAATCTGAATATTCATATGATTTACGACCTAAAGATGATTTATAAATATCTTCGTAAATCGTATCTTTTATAGAATTGATAATATAAATGTTATCTGTAACTTTTATTTGATGTTCTTCGTCTTGCTTTCTCGAATAGAAATCTAAATATAATCGTGCATTTTTTACATTGACAGTTTCGTTGTAAAAACCAATCCAAGGTTTAAGACCAGCCTGGTGCGCTAATACTTCACGAATTTTTAAAGAAGATTTGTTCGAATTCTTCGCATCATTATCAATTTCTCCAATTGTTTGATCGAGGTTTAATTTTCCTTCGTTTACCTCCAACATCAACAAAGGCAACGTCGCCGTCACCTTTGTTACCGAAGCGACATCATATAAATCTGTCCACTTCACTTTTTTTGAAGAATTTTTATCTTGTGTTCCGAAACTTTTATCATAAACGATTTTTCCATCTTTTGCGACTAGAATTTGCATTCCAGGCGTGTAATGATTTGCAATTGCTTCTTCGGCAAGTTTATCTATTTCTGAGAGTTTTTTTTTCCTAAATTCACATTTTCAGGTGCAGTAAATCCCAAACGTTTGATGTGTTTTGTTACAATTCCTTGTCCTTCTTTCAAATTTTGATTGATATCTACTGGAAACGTTCCATCTGCATCAATTGCTCCAAAAATAACTTGTGCAGCAGCTGCTTGCGCATCTTTTGTATTTTGATAATGAACTGTAACCGCGTCTAAATTTGATAAATCTAAATCTTTCAACCCGTAAGGACTTGTGAATAACGAAAAGATTTTCTTTTTGTCTTTTGGTAACGCTTTCAAAATTGCTTTCGAATTATCGGACAATTTATAAGGTTTGTAAACCGTTTCATTCGATAAAAACGCTCCAGAAATAATCACATCATAATCATTCAATAAATTGATTTGATTTGGATTTGAAATCTTCACTAACTCAACATTTGTATATTTTTGTAAATGTGTCAAAAATTGATCATAATCTGTTTGTTCAAGCGGAACAAAAGCAATTTTTTGATTCAATTTTTTAATTGGTAAAAGTTTGTGTTCATTCTTTACAACTGTCGAAGCTTTCTCAAATATCTTTGTTGTTAAAGCTAAATTTGTTGGAGAATTTAAATCTTCTAACACATTTGTAGGATTTAAAGTTCTAACCTCATTTAAACCTGTAATATATTTCGCCATCAAAATTTTCTTCACACTTTCTTCTAAACGCGCTTCAGAAATCTGACCTTTATTAATTGCATCAATAATTTTTTGTTTCCCAACGTGTACATTTTGCGAAAACAACAAAATATCATTTCCAGCCACAAATGCTCTGTAGTCTACATCACCAGCAGGAAACATTTTTGCCACACCATCCATATTCAAGGCATCTGTAATCACAATTCCTTTGAATTGTAACTCGCCTTTCAAATAATCTGTAATGATATTTTTTGACAACGTTGAAGGCATTTTTGGATCTGGTTCTAAAGCTGGAACATTTAGATGTGCCACCATAATTGACTGTACACCTGCATCAATCATTTTTTTGAAAGGTGCAATGTGATATTTCTCTAAATCTGCTTTATTATCTGGAATTAAAGGTAAAACTTTGTGCGAATCTTGGTCTGTATTTCCATGTCCAGGAAAATGTTTTGCAGACGATAACACGTTTTGTGCACGCATTCCATCCATATAAGCAATTCCTTTTTCTGCAACGCGATCAGGATTTGAACCAAAAGAACGATTTCCAATAATTGGGTTATTTGGATTAACATTGACATCAACCGAAGGCGAAAAATTAAACTGAACGCCCATTCTGTTCGCTTGTATACCAATTTGTTTTCCAACTTGATAAACCAATTTATTATCGCGTAAAGCGCCAAGCGTCATATTCCAAGGAAAACGCTCCACTCCTTTCAATCTCATTGCCAATCCCCATTCTGCATCCATACCAATCAATAATGGAATTTTAGAAATCGATTGAAATTTATTTGTCAACTCAATTTGATGAGCCGCTTGATCTTGCATAAAAATTAATCCTCCGATATGTTCTTCTTCAATTAATTTTTGAATATCATTCTCATGCACCGCATCTCTGTTTGTATAGGCAGCAACGATAAATAACTGACCTACTTTCTCTTCCAACGACATAGAATTATACTTTTCATCCACCCATTTCATCTGAATAGAATCTTTGTACAATGGTGAAACGTGTTGCGCTTTCGAAGCTATAGGTAAAATAATTGTTAAGAATACGTATGCGATTACTCTTTTCATTCCGGAATAAATTAATTTTGCTTGTTTTTTCTTTTTTAGAAACATTTTTTAAAGGCCAATCGAGTTAGGATTGGTAAATTTATAGTAAATTGTCAAATTAAATAAATTTATATGAGTATTTTCAGTGTTGTACAGGATAGCATGTTGAATCATCCTGGACTAATAACTGTTTTTGGGGTTGCAGTAATTATTATGTTGTTACTTGATTTAGGTGTTTTTAATAAAAATGCGCACGCGGTTTCGAACAAAGAAGCGCTTACTTGGACTGTCGTTTGGATTTCCTTGGCGATGATTTTTAGTGGTGTAATTTATTTCGTTTTTAAAGAAGCAGATGGACATGCATTTGCCATCAATAAATTTTCGCAATTTCAGGCAGCATATTGGATAGAAAAAGCCTTATCCGTGGATAATTTATTCGTCTTTATCCTTGTTTTTGGGTTCTTCAAAATTCCGAAAGAATATCAACATAAAGTCCTTTTTTGGGGAATTTTAGGTGCTCTTCTTTTTAGAGCAATCTTTATTTTTGCAGGAGTTGAATTAATTAAAATGACTTATTTACCAGCTTTCTCAATTGGAGATTGGCACTTTAATCTTGGTGATGAAGCTACTCATGCAAATTTTGCAGCAAAACAATTCTTCCGTCCAAATGTCGTTTTAACACTGTTCGGATTCTTCTTAATCGTTGCTGGAATCAAATCTTGGAAATCAAGTGATGATGATGAAAACCAAGATTTATCGCAAAATTTTGGTGTTAAACTGGTACACAAATTCTTTAAGGTTACACCAAATTTTGATGGAGATAAATTCTTTTCTGTACAAAATGGAATTAAAATGGCAACACCACTTTTCGTCGCTTTAATGGTAATTGAAGTAACTGATTTAGTTTTCGCTGTAGATAGTATTCCTGCTATATTCGCTGTTGCTCCAGACGATCCATTTATTTTATATTCATCTAATATTTTTGCCATTTTAGGACTACGTTCATTGTATTTCTTGTTGGCAAATTCAATGGATAAATTCAATAAACTACATTATGGTTTAGCAATTATTTTGAGCTTTATCGGAATTAAAATGATTATTATGCCATTCTATCATTTCGAATCGACAGTTTCATTATCAATCATTGGTGGAGTTCTATTAACAACAATTATTTGGTCGCTAATTTCGAATAAATCAGAGGTTAAGGAGTAGATTATTCCTTCGAAATAAATTTAAAAAAGCCATTCTTACGAATGGCTTTTTTAAATTTTATACATCTCACTTTTTATCTTCAATTGGTAAATTAATAACTTTTTCTAAATCTCCATTTTGATTGTAATTATAAATAAATCCAAATTCAAAATTTTGATGAAGATATTTTTCAATTTTGACTAATCTATTATCTCTATAATATCCAATACAATAAGCTTTTTTAACATTAGTTGAATCTTTCATTTTAAACTCATCATATAAATATAATGGATGAGAATACTTTCCAAAACCAAGATAATATTTTTTTACGATTAAGTCTTTAGAACCGGATTTTGTAACCGAGTTATTTTGAATATTTCTTTCTGTTTTATTACAACTAAATATCGATAAAGCAACAAGAATGCATAAAAATTTAATCATACCAATAATGTTAACAAGCTTAAATTTATAAAAAAAGCTCCAAAAATGGAGCTTATATTTCTATTCTTTATTTTTTCTCAACTTTCGTTGAACCAGATGCCGGAGCTAATTTTTCTTTTGCAACATCTTTCACGTTTTTTAACTCAGCGTTTACAGGCTCAATCAATGATTTTGTAGGACTTTCATTTCCTCTGTGACACATTACACATGTTACAACATTGATCATTTCAGGATTTTTTGCATTTTCCCAATTGAAATTTTTCGCGTTAATATCACGTGTCATTACAATCATATGACGTGCAAATTCCTTTTCTTTTTTTGCATCACTTGCAAAATCCATCTTTTTCGTATCTGGATTTTCGGCGTGGCAAAAATTACATTTCACTCCTAAAGCAGCGTTGTATCCGCGCATCAAACCTTTCAAACTATCTTCCGAAATGTTTTGTGGTAACACTTTTAGATTTTTCCATTCTGAACTTGAAATTGCTTTTCCTGTGTCAATTTGACGAGAAGTCGTAAACGAAAAAATACTAAACATCAACGCTACAACTACCAAAGAAACCATTATTCTATTTGTTTTCATTTGTAATAATTTTGTTTATAAAAGGTAAAACAAATCTTAAACTGAATAAACCCTTCAGAAAAATTTGGAATAATTTTAAATAAAACCTTTAATGAATTAAAAATAAATCAATTAAAATCTCCAAACTAGTAAACGCGAAATTTTATTCCCTTGTTGCATATTTACAATTCGGTAATCTCTTACTTTTTCACGTTTCAAAATACCTTCCAAAATTCGAACATTTTCTTTCTTAGAAACCAATGTTGTAAACCATTTTACTTGATGTTTATAATCCGCACTTTCTTTTATCATTTTCGTGATAAACAGACGCTCTCCTCCTCTACACCAAAGCTCAGAATTATTCCCACCAAAGTTTTGAATTGGTTTTTGATCAGATTTTTGACCTAAGTTTTTCAGTTTACGCATTGTTTGCTCCATCACTTCTTGATTCGATCTAAAAAATGGAGGATTACAAATTGTAATATCAAATTTTTCGCCTTGTTTGATGATTTTTTTGAAAATATTGTTTGGATTAAATTGCATTCTAATCTCAACTTTGTTACGTAATCGAGCATTTTTCTTGACAATTTCTTCCGCATTTTTGAAAGAAGCATAATCCAACTCTGCGCCAACAAAGTTCCAGTCGTATTCGTAATTTCCAATAATCGGATAAATACAATTCGCTCCAACACCAACATCCAAGACTTTTACATCTTTTCCACGCGGAATTACACCATCAAAACTTTCACCCAAAATATCGGCAACATAATGAATATAATCGGCGCGACCAGGAATTGGTGGACACAAATTATCTTTTGGCAATTCCCAATAATCAATATCATAATATGTTTTCAACAACGCTTTATTCAACGCTTTTACAGCTTCTCTATCCGAGAAATTAATCGTTGGTTCGTTCTCTTTATTGGGTTTGATATATTTGGAAAGTGGGGAATAAATCGCACACAATTTTTCGAAATTATAAGGCGCTAAATGACGATTGCGCGAATGTAATTTTTTTAATTTACTCTTCTTTTCGGGAGTATTCATACAAAAATATTTATGCAAAAATAAGACAACCTTTGCAGTTTTCTGCAAAGGTTGTTTTTGAATTAGTTTATTTTAATTGTTTTTGTAGCGTTTCGATTTGTTTCAAAAGATGATGAATCACTTCTAAACCTTCTATATTAACGCCCAAATTATAATGAAATTCAATAAATCGTTCGATTAATTTCAAATCATTTTCTTCGATAAAATATTCTTGGTTACGCTCGTGCAAAACAACCAAATCATTTTTGTACAAATCAATCACAAATTGAGGTTCAATCTGATGATATTTACTAAACTGAATAACAGATATCGTTATATTTTTCATGGTTTTAAGCTTTTTTAAGTGAACGTAATTTCTCGAATAATTCTTTTTCTTCTGCTGATAAATTAGTTGGAGTTTTTACTGAAAATGTCACATACAAATCTCCAAATTGATCATCTTTCTTATAAATTGGTAAACCTTTTCCTTTCAATTTAACCTTTTTATTATTCTCTGTTCCTTCTTTTATTGGAACTTTCACTTTTCCAGAAAGTGTATCAATCATCGCTTCTCCACCCAAAATTGCATCGTATAAGTCAATTTCAACAATTGTAGATAAATCTGCTCCATTAACTTCAAAAGACGTATTATTTTCGATATGAAACGTTATATACAAATCTCCATTTGGACCATTGTTATAACCTTTTCCACCGTGACCTTTTATCTTAATCGTTTGCCCATCTTCTACTCCAGCTGGAATTGTAATTCGAATATTTTTACCATTCACAGCAAAAGTTTGTTTATGCGAAGTCAATGTATCTGTCAAATTTAGTGTCAAACTGGCATTTACATCTTGCCCTTTATAACCTGTTGATCTACTCCTTCCTTCGCGTCCAAACATCGAACTGAAAAAATCTGAATAGCCATCAAAATCACCAAAACCTTCAGCTCCATCAAAATCGCTATTACTATATTGATATTGTTGCTGTTGTTGTTGCTGACGAGCTTTTTCATATTCTTCACCATGTTGCCAATTTTCTCCATATTTATCGTATTTTTTACGTTTTTCTGGATCGCTCAACACTTCGTTTGCTTCATTTAATTCTTTAAATTTCTGTGCAGCTTCATCGTTATTTGGATTAAGATCGGGATGATACTTACGTGCCAATTTCCGATAAGCTTTTTTTATCTCATCTTGTGATGCGGTCTTTTGCAGACCTAATGTTGTATAATAATCTATAAAAGCCATAGTAATAATAAGTTTGTGTGGTAATTTAATCAAAATCAGTTCCAATTTTTTCAAAACTGACAATACGACTTATTCTTTTTTATCTATTTTAAACCTTTTAATATTTTATCCGAAAAAGATAAATTTATTATGATTAATTCATAAATTTTCAAAAATAATTTGGATATATTCAAAAAAATCAATTATTTTTCATTTATAAAAGAAAGTTATGAATAGAAAAAATTTTTCGAAAAATATATTAATTGGATCGGCGGTTGGTGACGCATTAGGAGTTCCAGTTGAGTTTAAAAGTAGGCAATATTTACAACAAAATCCTGTCACAGATATGATGGGTTATGGAACATACAATATGCCTCCTGGCACTTTTTCTGACGATAGTTCGATGATGTTTTGCTTGGCTGAATCGTTGTGTAATGGTTATAATGTGAATGATATTGCAGAAAAATTTCAGATGTGGATGCACGAAGGTTATTGGACGGCTGACGGAGAAGTCTTTGATGTTGGAATTTCTACACGAAAAGCAATAAATCGTTTACGAGTTGTAAAAAATCCAATTGAGGCTGGTTCTACATCCGAATCTGATAATGGAAATGGATCGTTAATGCGTATTCTTCCTTTAGCAATTTTCACGAAAGATTTATCGATTGATGAACGCTGTGAAATCGTCAAAGAAGTTTCTTCTATCACGCATGCGCACAATCGTTCTGTTTTGGCGTGTATTTATTATATTGAATTTGCGTTGAACGTTTTAGATGCCGAAAATCTAGAAGAAGCTTATCTGAACACAAATTTTTGGTTAAAATTATTCTTAGAAGAAAATGAAATTTATAAAAATGAATTTACATATTTCGAACGAATTTTAAGTGGAAAACTAATTGATTTAAAAGAAGATGAAATTAAATCAACTGGTTATGTCATGGATAGTTTAGAAGCTTCTATTTGGTGTTTGCTACATACAAGTTCGTATAAAGATTGTGTTTTGAAAGCGGTGAATTTAGGACATGATACCGATACAATTGCTTGTATTGCTGGTGGAATTGCAGGGATTTATTATGATGCAGAAACAATTCCGACCAATTGGATTGAGCAATTAGCGTGAGTGAATGATATTTTACATTTAGCAGAACAATTGGAAGAAAAATATGAATTTTAGAAAGCTTGAACTATTCTAAATTCACCAAAAACATTTTCGTAAATTTGCAAAATGGAAAGTCAAAAAAATAATCCATTACACGGAAAACGTTTAGACGATATTATCGAAGAATTAGTAATTTATTACGGCGGTTGGGAAGGTTTGGGAAATCAAATTAACATCAGATGTTTTAATGATAATCCAAGTTTGAAATCATCGTTGAAATTTCTTCGAAAAACAGATTGGGCACGTGCAAAAGTAGAAGAATTGTACATTAAGAAAATTGCAAAATAATGAGTGCAACTATTCTTGAAGAAAAGATTTTTATTGATTCTGAGCTCTTAACCAATATCGAAGAAGAAAGTCAGGTTATTATACATTGTTGTATGGCGGCAGATGAATATGCAAATGCTGCACGTATTTGGCCTTCTACTTTTATTATTGATAATCAATCAGGAAAACGTTGTCAATTGGTTTTTGCGGACGGAATTACAATGTATCCAAATTGGACGTATATCGAAGAAGGTTCGTCTCTTCATTTCACTTTAATTTTTAATGGTTTGCCAAAAAGTTGTCAATCATTTGATTTAGTCGAAATTATTCCGCAAGCTGGAGGATTTGAATATCGAAAAATAAATCGAAATAAAAGCGATGTTTATCACGTCGAATTTTCAGAATAAATTAAAAAAAATGCGTTTCATTTGAAACGCATTTTTTAATAATATAAACTGTATTTTTTATTGAATTACTCCAATATCATTTCGATAATATTCGTAATCAAAATGTACTTTCTTGATGTTTTCGTAAGCGGTTTCACGCGCTTCTTCTAACGTATTTCCTAATCCAACTATGTTGATTACACGCCCACCAGAAGTAACAATTTGTTCTCCTGATAATTTTGCACCAGCAATAAAATTAGGACAAGTTACCTTTTCTAAACCACGAATCTCAAAACCTTTGTCGTAATTTCCTGGATATCCTCCCGAAACCATCACCACACAACATGCATGTTGATTTTTGAAAGTCAAGTCGAAATCTTCTCCTTTGATTGCTTTATTTACAACCTCAACCAAATCATTTTCTAACAAAGGTAAAGTTGTTTGTGTTTCTGGATCGCCCATTCTTAGGTTATATTCCAACAAATAAACTCCTTTTGTCGTAATCATTAATCCAAAGAAAATAACACCTGCAAACTCTAATCCTTCCTTAATTAAACCACATTTTGTTGGCTCCATGATCTCTTCTTCGAACATTTTGAAATGCTCATCTGTAAACAATGGATTTGGAGCAATAACACCCATTCCGCCAGTATTCAAACCAGTTTCACCTTCACCGATTTTCTTATGATCTTTTGCCGAAACAAATGGAACGATTTTTTTCCCGTTAAAGAAAGACAAAATAGAAGCTTCAAAACCTTCTAAATATTCTTCGATAACCACTTCGTTTCCTGCATCACCAAAGGTTTTATCTTCCATTATATCCAAAACAGCTTGTTTCGCTTCTTCGAAATCTTGACAGATAATCACTCCTTTTCCAGCCGCTAAACCAGAGGCTTTCACTACAATTGGATACTCTTGTGTTTTCAAATAATCAATCGCCAACATTGGTCCTTGAAAATTCTTATATTTTGCTGTTTTCACACCATATTTATCCATAAAATCCTTCGCAAAAGCTTTAGAAGCTTCCAATTGCGCAGCAGCTTTATGAGGTCCGAAAACGTTTAAATTCTCTTTCTGAAAAATATCAACGATACCTTCCGATAACTCAGCTTCTGGTCCAACAAAAGTTAAATCAATTTGATTTTCTTTCGCGAAATTTTTCATTTCTTCAATCGAAGAAACCGAAACATTAGTTCCAATTTGCGCTGTTCCTGCATTTCCTGGAATAAAGAATAATTCTACTTCTTGACCTTTTTGTTTAAAATCTTCAGCAAATTTCCATCCGATTGCGTGTTCACGACCACCTGAACCGATTACTAAGATGCGAGTTGCAGTTTGCGATTCGCGGTTTGCGTTATTATTTTGTTCCATTGTTTTAATTTTTAAATGAAAAATGAATAGTGAAAATTGAAAAATAAATTTAATCTAAATTCGCTTTAGCCGTTTTAATAGAGCTGACTAATATTGCGATTAATTCTAAATTAAGTTTTTTCAGATTTGTATATATATTATTTTCAATCAAATTTGAATCATTTAATAAATCTAACCAATATAACGATTCGTTTGCCTCTTTTAGCGAAATACTCATTTTATTGATAAAATCTTTCTTTGATTGAGCAAATTCAGCTTCTCGAATAAGAGCACCAATTGCTGTTCCGGATCTCATTAATTGTCTTCCTAAAATATATTCACTTTTATTTTGAATAATATTTCTTGAAAGTTTAATAATTTCTAAAGCAAAATTATAACTCTTATCTTTCAAAACATTTTCATTATTCACTTTTAGTTTTTAATTATAATTGAAAATTCTATTCTCGATACATTTTCTACAAAAACACTCGAATTGACGAATTTTCAAATTAGCAGATTAACTAATTATCAATTAGTGCATAAAATGTCTCATTCCTGTGAAAACCATCGGAATTTCACGTTCGTTACAAGCATCAATAGATTCTTGATCTTTAATTGATCCTCCTGGTTGAATAATTGCTTTAATTCCATTTTCTGCTGCAAAATCTGCTACATCACGGAAAGGGAAAAATGCATCTGAAGCTAATACTAAATCTTCTTCCACTTTTTCTTTTGCACGTGCAATCGCTTGTTGAGCCGCCCAAATACGGTTCGTTTGGCCACCTCCGATTCCGTAAGCTTGACCATTCGTCGCTACAACAATCGCGTTAGATTTTACCCATTTTACAATTTTTTGAGCAAAAACTAAATCTGTCATTTGACGATCTGTCGGTTGAGCTTCTGTTACAACTTTAAGATCTGTTGAAAACTGATTATCTGTAGACTGAACAATTAATCCTCCATCAACTTTTACGTAAGTTACTTTATCCGAAACAGGATTTTTGACTTTGATGATTCGTAAATTCTTCTTTTGTTTGAAAATCTCTAATGCTTCTTCTGTAAATGAAGGCGCAATCACAATTTCTAAGAAAATTTTATTTAATTCAACCGCAGTTTTTCCATCAACCTCTCTATTGAAAGCTATAATTCCACCAAAAATTGACATTGGATCACATTCATAAGCTTTTTCATAAGCTTCTAAAACATTATCTCCAATCGCCACTCCACAAGGTGTTGAATGTTTCACTGCACAACAAGTTATTTCTTCAAATTCTGAAACCACTTTATAAGCCAAATCCATATCACGAATATTATTGAAAGAAAGTTCTTTTCCTTGTAAATATTCGAAATCTTTCATTGCACCATTTTTTGTTTTATCAACATAATAAGCCGCTTTTTGATGTGGATTTTCTCCGTAACGTAAATCCATCACTTTTTCGTAAGAAGACTCTAAAAATTGAGGGAAATCTTCTCCTAAAATGTAAGTAGAAATCGCCGCATCGTAAGCAGAAGTTAAGTTGAATACTTTACCAGCACATAATTTACGCGTTTCGATAGAAGTTGAACCATTCTCGCGAATTTCATTCATCACAACTTCATAATCATTCACATCCGTTACAACCGTTACATCATAAAAATTCTTTGCAGAAGAACGTAACATTGATGGTCCACCAATATCAATAAATTCAATCATCTCTGCTTCAGAAAGACCTGTATTCATCTTTTCGAAGAATGGATAAAGATTTACAATAACGATATCGATTGGGTTAATTCCATGTTCTGCAATTGTTGCCATATGGTTTTCGTCCGAACGACGCGCCATAATACCACCATGAATTGCAGGATGTAAAGATTTTACGCGACCATCTAAAATCTCAGGAAAACCAGTTACATCTTTTACTTCTGTAACTTCAATTCCATTGTCTTGTAAATGTTTGTAAGTTCCTCCAGTTGATAAGATTTTGTAGTCTTGCTCAACCAAGAATTTTGCAAATTCTAACAAGTTTGACTTGTCCGAAACACTGATTAGCGCTTGTTTTTGCATTGTGTTTAGTTTTTAAAGTTTATTGTTTGTTTACTATTTTATTGGAAATGAAAAACCTCAATGTACACGACATTGAGGCATTCTATATTTTATGCTTCGCTGATTTGCTTGATTGCCTTGATGTAGATTTCACTTTCTACCTCAGCAACTTTACGCTGTAAATCTGCTACTTCGTCACCTTCTTCGATCTCAAAAGTTCCTTGACAAATGATTTGTCCTTCGTCTACACCAGCAGTCACAAAATGTACAGTTGCTCCTGATGTTTTTTCGCCAGCTTCTAAAACCGCTTTGTGAACCTTTGCTCCATACATTCCTTTTCCACCAAATTTTGGTAATAATGCAGGATGAATATTAATCATTTTCGCGCCCCATTTCGTGGTAAATTCTGGAGATAATATGGTTAAAAAACCTGCCAAAACAATTAAGTCGATTTCTTCTCCTTCTAAATTATGTTCGGCATCTTCCGAAAAAGTTTTTCGATCTAAGACATACGTTCGGATATCTTTATCCAACGATCGTTCTATTGCATAACAGTCGCGGTCTGCCATTACCATCGAAATTTCGACATTTGGTAACGTTCCGTCTTCAACTGCATCAATAATATTTTGAAGATTTGTTCCGCCACCGGAAACAAATACAGCTATTTTCATGTTTGTTTGTAAGTAATCTTGTTTGTTTTACAAAGATAAGATTTTAGTTGAAGCAAGCCGAAAAATATAACTTGGATTTAATCTATTTATTAATGATTTATTCACAATTAAAAATAAAAAAGGCTATCTCTTATCGAAATAGCCTTTTGAAAATATTTTTTAGTGACCTTGAGTTCCATCAATTCCATGTGCGTGTCCGTGAGATAATTCTTCCTCAGTTGCTGGACGAACATTTAAAACTTCAACTTCAAATTCTAATGTTTTTCCTGCCATTGGAGGATTCAAATCTGCAATTACAGCATCTTCTGTTACCTCTACAACTGAAGCACGGAATTGATTTCCTGCATCATCAGTTAAAGGTAAAATTGCTCCAACTGGTGGTAATCCAGATTCTTTGAACATATCTAAAGGTAATTGAGCAACAGCTTCTTCTACTCTTTCACCGTATCCTTCTGCTGGAGTAATTACGAATGATTTTTTATCACCAACTGCTAATTCTTTTAATTCTTCTTCAAATTTTGGAATCATCATTCCAGCTCCGAATAAAAAAGTTAATGGTTCTTCTGCATTTGATTGTTCTACAAATACTTTTTCACCATTCGCTTCGATGGTATGTAATGAGTAGTTTACTGAAACTACATTGTTGTTTTCTATTGACATAAATTGTAAGTTATGGATGCTTAAAAAAGCGTTCATTTTTAATACTTATCTTTTAACAACAATTATTCCTTTCGAATAATTTGACCAATTTTGTCAGTTATTTAGATTTTTGAACTGACAATTTTTATTTAATCAATAAAAAGTAATGCTTTTTTGATGTCTTCATAACCAATTTCACCATTAAAATAATCGTAAATTGGTTTTAAAACTTTATTCTCTTCAAATTCGATTTCACTATAAGCCAATCGAACTTTATCAATAATTTTATCAGAAGGTTTAAATTTTGAGTAATCCAAATCAGGTTCACTTTCTTTGATTTTACCAATATGATCGACAATTGCTGAAGTAGTTAACCCTCTTTTCTCTGAAATTTGTTCCAACGTCAACCCTTCTTTCACATATTCTAGTGTGATTTCGTAAGTAGATTTCTTTTGTCCTTTTTCTTTGGTTTTATTCTTTTCGATGTTCTTCGCGATTTGCTTTTTATCCAACGTTCCTCCAGAATATCGAATAAAAGCAGCCCAAGAATTTTGCAATTCTTTTTCGTCTAAAAACTCATCCATTTCATTCGATAAAACCTGAAAACGTCTATCAGCCTTCATCGCAAGCGAATCAATTTCTAAAGCCGTTTGATTAAGACCATGTAACATCAACGAATTGAGATCTCGTAAACGTGAAAGTGCAACATACCCTTGACCTTTTTCAAACGCTTTCGACAAATCTATAAACGCAGAATCTAACGTCATTCCCTGAGATTTATGAATCGTAATCGCCCAAGCCAAACGTAATGGAACTTGCGTAAATGAAGCCAATGCTTTTCCGCTTTCGTCTTCTATCGCCCAAGTTTCTGGTTTTGCAACATAAAATTCTCCATCTAACGTTTTGATAATTGGCTCATCTTTTTCAGTATAACCTGATACATTTCCAAGTGTTCCGTTTACAAAACCAACTTCGAAATTGTTACGAACAAACATCACTTTTGCTCCAATCTTCAATTCTAAAACTTCTTCTGCTAAAACAGATTTTTTCAGAACCTCAACCAAAGCTGGATTTCCGGCAACTTTAGCTTCAAATGTTTTGGAAGAAGAATCAATATTAATCAATTGACCTTTATTGATACGATCCACATCCATATTATGCGTATACAAACGCGTTTGTGAATCTATTTCATCAGGAAAATATTCGATTCGAGATTCTAATAAATCAACCGTTTTTTGCGAAATATTTCCCGAACGAATTTCATTTAAGATATCATTTAACGCATTATTTGTCTGACGATATTGTTCTGTCAAATAGCAAATATGTACTTTCGATTGCACCCAAGCATCTGACATAAAACAGAATTTATCTTTCGATTCTTCCCACTCTTCACCAATCGGTGGCAACTGGAAAAAATCTCCCGAAAAAATAACTTGGACACCTCCAAAAGGTTCATCATTTTGTTTGAAAAATTTCAATACATAATCAACCGCATCCAACTGATTTCGGTGCAACATCGAGATTTCATCAATAATCAAGACTTTTACTTTGTCCATTTTATCACGAAAATATTTCTTGTCGCGAAGCGAAGCTAAATATCGATCCGAAACATAATCTTTTATTCCAATTCCAGCCCATGAATGTATCGTTTGACCATTCATGTGCGTTGCTGCAATTCCCGTAGAAGCTGTTATAGCAACAGGAACGCCATGTTGTTTAAGATACTGAATGTATTGATTTAACACATAAGTTTTTCCGGCACCCGCAGAACCTGTTAAAAATACATTTCGACCAGATTTTAGAATTGCCAAAGCCTTAGATTGTTGCATAACTTATGAGTGAATTTGGAGTTTTTTGAATGAACTGCAAAGATACAAAGATTGAATGAAGTAAGGAAATGATAAATATTTAAGTCTTAAAAAAAATGATGTAAATATTAATTAAATTTTTATACTTTAGATTTATAACTAAGTCAAACTAAATCAATTCAAATGATGGATTTCTTCAAAAAAATAAAAGGTGAATTTATCGATATTATCGAATTTTTAGATAATAATCAAAATACGATTGTTCATCGATTTGAACGTTATCAAAACGAAATAAAAAATAATGCAAAATTGGTTGTTCGTGAAGGGCAATTGGCTATTTTTATTAATGAAGGACAATTGGCAGATATTTTTTCGCCAGGAACTTATACGCTAAACACTCAAAATCTTCCTATTTTATCGACTTTACAAGGTTGGAAATATGGTTTTGATAGTCCATTTAAAGCAGAAGTTTATTTTGTTAGTACAAAAACTTTTCTGGATCAACGTTGGGGAACTAAAAATCCTATTATTCTAAACGACGAACGTTTCGGTATGATAGAAGTTCGAGCTTTTGGAACATATACATTTAAAGTTTCGGATGCAGGAAAATTTATCAAAGAAATTGTTGGAACAATTGGTTCTTTTACAACAGAGCAAATCAATGAACAATTGCGAAGCGTGATTGTTACTCGATTTACAGATTCAATCGGCGAAGCAAATTTACCAATTGAAAATTATGCTGCAAATTTGAATGAATTATCCGAAGCAATTTTCAATTATATGAAGGATGATTTTGGAGCTTATGGAATTGATGTGACTAAATTTTTGATCGAAAATATTTCGATGCCAGAAGAAATCAAGAAAGAAATCTTCGAATTGAGTCGTTTGGATAAAATAGATTTGAACAAATTTGCTCAACTAAAAGCTGCAAAAGCAATGGAAGCAGCAGCAAATAATCCATCTGGATTAGCTGGTGCTGGCGTTGGAATGGGTGCTGGTTTTGCGATGGCAAATCAATTTACGCAAGGTTTCGCTCAAAATAATAATCAATCAAATCAAAATCAAACGCCTCCTCCTATTTCGTCAACTTCAGTTTCGTTTTTTGTTGCAAATAATGGTCAACAAACTGGTCCATTCGATTTGACAACTTTGAAACAAATGATTGCAAATGGACAACTTACAAAAGACACATTGGTTTGGAAAACTGGTATGGCAAATTGGGAAAGTGCCGCAAATCAGAGCGAATTAACTTCATTATTTGGTCAAACTCCTCCTCCATTACCTCAAGCATAATTCTCAACTAAAAAAAGAAAACTTGGCTACCGAAGAAATTTATAAAGCAAATAATACAGCTTCCACTTCTTGCAAATCCTGCGGCGCACCAATGGTTTACAAGGCTGGAACAAATTTGCTGGTTTGTACCTATTGCAATAGCACGCAAGAGATTAAACAAGAGAATTTTATATTAAATGAAATTGATTTTGAAAGTTTTATCAAAACCTACGAAAAAGAAGAATTTAATAAAACAAAAGTTATAACCTGCAACAATTGTAAAGCGACACCAACCGTAGACGAAAATCTGCGTTCGATGATGTGTCCGTATTGTGGTTCGCCTTTAGTTGAAGAAAATATACACGAAGAACGATATATAAAACCAAGTTATGTTTTGCCTTTTCAGGTTGATAAAATCAAAATAAATGATATTCTGAAAAATTGGGTAAATGGTTTTTGGTTTGCTCCAGACAATCTAAAAAAAGCAATTTTATCAGCAGATAATATCAATGGAATTTATGTTCCGTTTTGGACATTTGACACAGAAACTTTTACAGATTACAAAGGCGAACGCGGTGATGCATATTACGAAACAGTTGGTCCTGGAAAAAATAGAAGGCAAATAAGACGTGTCGATTGGTCTTATAAAGCGGGCAGTGTAAACAATTTTTATGATGACGTTTTGGTTTGCGGAACCAAAAGTCTTAATCCTACCATTTTAAGCAATGTACAAAGAGGTTGGAATCCGAAAGCTGTTGTAAAAATTGACCAGAATTATCTCGAAGGTTATATTACCGAAAAATATCAAGTTGATTTGAAAGATAGTTACGCGAGGGCAAAAAATATCTTTATTCAATACGAACGAGAAAGTGTGAAACGTGATATCGGCGGAGATGAACAACGCATAAATGACATGTTCACAAAATTTGATAAAATAAAATTCAAACACATATTATTGCCAATTTATGTTAGTTCTTTTTTGTACAATAACAAAAACTACATCTTCTATATCAACGGAATGACGGGTCAAATAGCTGGAGACAGACCTTACAGCACCATTAAAATTGTATTTACGGTAATTGCCGTAATCATTGTATTACTAATTTTAATAATGATGTTTAGATAACAATTTAGCTAAAATTAGTGAGTTTTTTTGAGTGACGATTTTACAACTTTGTAATACAACAACTCAAAAAAACTACTACCATGAATTTATCATCAAGCGGACCTTTTATCGAAATTATCGAGTGGATAGAACAAGATCCAAATCTGTTGATGCTAAAATTTCCTGATCAAGACAAGGAGATAAAAAATGGCGCGAAATTAATCGTAAGAGAAAGCCAAGCCACATTATTTCTTAATCAAGGGGTTTTTGCAGATGATTTTTCAGCGGGAACATTTTCTTTAGCAACCGAAAATATTCCTATTTTATCAAAATTAAAAGGTTGGAAATATGGTTTTCAATCACCTTTTAAAGCAGACGTCTATTATTTTTCGACGAAAGATTTTGTCAATTTAAAATGGGGAACTCCTGCTCCTGTTTTACTTCGTGATCCACAATTTGGTCCAATTCGTATCAAAGCTTTTGGAAGTTATAATATTAAAATTTCTGATGTCAGAAAATTCTTTTCAAAATATGCAGGAACTTTTCCTATCCTGACTGTTTTCGAATTAGAGCATCAATTACGTGATTTTATCGCACCTATTTTTGCCGAAGTTTTGGCTCAAGCAAATATTTCTGCGCTTGATATTGCGGGAAATTTGACTGCGCTTAATCAAAAAATACAACCGTTAATCGCTCCACATTTCGAGCAATTCGGAATCGATGTTACTCAATTTACCATTAGTTCGGCGACTTTACCAAAAGAAGTAAACGACAATATTGATAAAATAAGTAGTATGAATATGATTGATGATATGAACAAGTTTCAACAATTCAATACTTCTTTAGCGATTGGAAAAGATGGAAATCCGATGCAACAAAGTGTGCAAGATACAGCTGCGCTTGGATTGATGATGCAAGGAATTACGCAACAAAACATTCAACAGAACACACCTCAACAACCTACTCAAAATCAAGAAGAATCTGTTATAGATAAACTAAAAAAATTAAAAGAAATCTATGATTTAGGCTTGATTGAAGATACTGAATATCAGTCAAAAAAAGCTGAATTATTAGATAAATTATAACCACTAAAAACTAAATTTTATGAAAACTATTGGAACTTACATGGCTATTTTTGGATTATTAGCAATCGTTTTGAACTTTTTTAATGCTGTTCCTCGTCTTTTGGCTTGGATCTACAATTGGGGCGAAGGCGTTGCGTGGGGAATTAAAATTGCGTTCGTTATCGTTGGTGCTATTCTCTATTTTATGGGAAGAAAACAAGAAGAAAATATCGCAAATTAAAATGATATGAATGACGAAAAGCCAAAATTATCATTGATTGAAAAATTGAAACTTCAAGCAGAGAATCAAACGAATCTTGGAGGAGATTTCATGAAAAATCAATCAAAGCTAGAAACTGTAGATTGCCCAAATTGCGGTGCTGGTCGTGCAAAACAAGATGGTGTTACCAAATGCGCCTATTGCAATTACGAATTTATTAGTGGAAAATTGGACGATGGAATACATATTAAAACCTCAGATAATTCGAAAGAATAATGGAAAATAATTTTGTAGAATTAGACAACTTAATTGATCGTTTCAAAAGCTTTTTATTGAAATTAGAACAGCGTGCTTTGGAATTAGAAACTGAAACGATAGAAGCTGGACAACAAATAAATGATTTGGATGAATTAAGATTTATTCATTTCAAAGCTGGAATTACAGGGCAATATGAAACATTAAAAGTTAAAGCTAAAGAAGTTTTCAAAGAGCAAATTGAGAAAAAATCTTTTTCATATTATTACTCAGATAAAGATGTAAGAGCAGATGATTATATGTATTCTCATGATGCTAAGATTTATGAAACTTCGCTTTTGTTAGATGATTTTGATGATAAAATTGATTCGATTTTGGGAAATATTTTTAGTCAAGTAAAAGCTGAAAGTTCTGAAGATAAACTCAAAAAATTATTAGTAGAATACGAAACAACGAAGAACAATTTTTGTTGTGCGCAATGTGGAGCGAACCTAAAAATCGAGAAAGTCTATTTTGTTTCTGCTTATGTTACATGCGAATTTTGTCAAACGCAAAACACATTTATTCCGTCAACGAGAATGTCACTTTTACCTGATTTGGCAAGAGAAATTGCGACAGAAAAAACAGGGATTTTAGATTATCCAATTCCTGGAAATTCAGTTTTTGAAAAATTTTTGAACAATGAAAAACATGCAAGACAACAATTCTTTATCAAAAAGAATCTAATTCCAGAATTAACCGATTCTTACAAAGAAGTTTATAAAAGAGAAATTAATGATTTTGTACAAACTTTTCAGCATGAAACGGAAACAGAAGCGGCTTTTTATCAAAGTATTATCGATCAATTTGGAACAAAATTTATCAATCAAAATTCGACTATAAATGATTTAGAAAAAATAGATCAACTTGCTTTTGAAACACTTTTAAACAAAGAATTACTCAGTATGAATTTCATGAAAGAAGCTGTAGAAAAAACTACAATTCTGACTGATTTAGAAAACCATTATCAATCATTAAAACAACAAAATAATTATAATTAAACAACTCAAAACTATGTTCGGAAAATTAAAAAGCATTTTCAATAAAGCAGAAGAAGCAATTGAAAATTTACAAGAAAATAACACAACGCAATCGTCAAATTCAGAGAATGAATCTGCAGAAAGTACTTATCAACCAGAACCTATTTATTTTGAAGATTACATCGATTATAGTAACATCATTCCAGAAATTGATGAACATTATGTAGACAATTACGAGAATTTTTACAATGCTTTAAATTCTAATAATCGTCAAAAAGTTGAAAATTCGATTTCGATTTGGAAAATCGATCTTGAAAAATATAAAGAGCAAGTGCGTAAAATGGGACCTTACGAAGGCGATGATTCTTTGCAACAACATGCTATTGCATATTTTGATGATAAAATAAAAAACATCGAAAATGATTTTGAGAAATATGCAGAAGCCTTTTTAACGGATGCCCCAAATCAACAAGAGTTATATGACAGAGCTGAAAACAATAAAATGGCTTTGTATGATCGTATTAATGATCAGTTAGAAAAGTTTGTGCAAAAATATGATGATAAAAATTCGGATATTGGAATTGAACAAATGTATCAACAACATGACGCAAAAGTGCTTGAAGATTCAAAAGATAATCCTTTGTTAGAGCCGATTCATGGAATTTCTTTGTACGATTATGCTGCAGGAGTTGTGAAAATTGGTTCTAATGTTCCTGAAACTGATGTTTTGAAAGCTTTGGGAGTTGATAAACCGCAATGGGACGAAGCAAGTTTGATTTGGAATCAACGTATGGAACAAGATACAGAAATGACTGTAATGACCTTATATAGCCAATATTTCACAAAAATTGATGAACATCCAACATTAGGAAATAACGGAAATCTTTCTGCTGATACAGCTTCAAATCCAAACTTAGAACGTTTGAAAACGGACGAACATTTCTTTTATGATTTAGCTGCCGAAAGAGATGCTGCAATAGAAGTTGGAAAAGATGGTGCGCAATATATTCTAGATAAATACGGAATCGGAATTGTAGATTTTCAAGCTCAAGCTGTTATTTGGACTCGTTCTGGTAATTATTCTTCGATGATTACTTATCAAATGGAAAAGAAAGAAGAATATTTAAAACAATTTCAAAACGAAATGGGCGGAACAATCGCTGATGATATCGAGTTTTAATATTCTACCTAAAACAAAAAAACCGGATAAGAGATCTTATCCGGCTTTTTTAAACTATTTAATCTACTATTTCAATATAATTTTGTCAGCACCTTCTTGAATTTCTCCAATCAACGCACTTCCATCAATAATATTCAATACTTTTTCAGCGTCAGTTTGGTCAACGATGACAACCATTCCGACACCCATATTAAATGTTCCAAACATCTCGTTTTCTGCAATTCCTCCGCGTTTTGCTAATTCTTGCATCACTGTTGGTACATTTATTTTTGTTTTTTCTATTACAGCCGTCAAACCGTCATTTATAATACGAGGAACATTCTCGATTAATCCACCTCCTGTAATATGAGCAATTCCAGACATTTCGATTCCAGCATCTTTGATTTTGAAAATATCATTTTGATATAATTTTGTTGGAACTAATAATGTTTCGAACAAAGGTTTACCTTCAAATTCTTCGTTAAAATCTGGGAAAACTTTACGAACCAAAGAGAATCCATTCGAATGGAAACCACTTGATGGTAACGCAATAATTACTTGTCCAGCTTTTATTTTAGAACCATCGATAATTTCGTCGCGCTCTACCACTCCAACACAAAATCCTGCAACATCATAATCACCAACTTGGTACATTCCTGGCATTTCTGCTGTTTCTCCACCAATTAATGCTGTTCCAGTTTCTTTACACGCTTGTGCAATTCCACCTACAATTTCTGCTGCGATATCAGAATCTAATTTTCCACAAGCTAAATAATCTAAGAAAAATAATGGTTTTGCACCATGACACAAAATATCATTTGCACACATTGCGAAACAATCAATCCCAACTGTATCGTAAACTTTAGAATCTAAAGCCACACGTAGTTTAGTTCCTACACCATCGGTTCCTGATACCAAAACAGGATTTTTGTAACCTCCTAATTGGTAAAATGCACCAAAACTTCCAATTCCATTCAACACGTTTGCATTGTGTGTTGCTGCAACTGCATCTTTAATTTTCGATACCGTTTGATAACCTTCTTCCTTATCTACTCCGGCTTGTTTATATGTATTGCTCATTTTTAATTATGATTTAGTTTTTCGAAATACGAGATTCGAAATTCGTATAACTTATTAATCTATATGCAAAGGTTTTACCTCTTTACACTCTTCATTAGAATAATTTACAGGATATTTTTCTGTAAAACATCCAAAACAATGTTCTTTACTTCCTAATAAATCAATCAGATTATCAACCGTTAAGAAATCTAACGAATCGACATTCAAATAATCTTCAACCTCTTTAATTGACTTATTTCCTGAAATTAAATCTGCTTTAGAAGGCATATCAATTCCTAAATAACAAGGTGCAATAATTGGAGGCGAAGCAGAACGAAAATGAATTTCTTTTGCTCCTGCTTCTTTTAAGATTTTGATTAATAATTTCGAAGTTGTTCCACGTACAATCGAATCATCTAAAACAACCAAACGTTTTCCTTTGATTTTATTTTTGATAGGATTCAATTTTAAGTTTACCACACGCTCACGCATTTCTTGCGATGGCACGATAAACGAACGCGACATATAACGATTCTTAATCAAAATTGGTTCGTAAGGAATACCCGAAGCTTCTGAATAACCAATTGCAGACGGAATTCCAGAATCTGGAACACCAATCACAATATCGGCATCAACAGGAGATTGTTCGTATAATTTTCGACCAGATTCTACACGTAAATCGTAGATTTCATTTCCTTCGATATTCGAGTCAGGACGTGCAAAATAAATGTACTCAAAAGCGCAAATATTACGTTGCGTTGGTTGATTTAATGAATAAGATTTCAAACCTTGCTCATTTACAACAATCAATTCTCCTGGCTCTACATCACGAATAAACTCTGCTCCGACAGCATCTAATGCACATGTTTCTGAACAGAAAACATACGCATCATCCAATTTACCTAAACATAAAGGACGAATTCCGTTTGGATCGCGAAAAGCAGCCATTTGATTATTCGCTAATAACAAAACCGAATAAGCTCCTTTTACTTTTTCTGTTCCTTTCTGAATAGCTTCTACAATATCTAAATGCGAATATTTTTGAATAGAACGTAATAAAACCTCCGTATCCGAAGTTGCTAAAAATGGTAAACCTTCTGCTTCTAATTCAGCTCTCAATGCTTCAACTTCAATTAAATTTCCGTTGTGAGCAATAGAGAAATGAGGTTTTCCGTAAATATTGTACGTGTAAAGTGGCTGAATGTTACGACGACTTCCACCTCCAGCAGTTGTGTAGCGTGTATGTCCAATCGCAGCATTTCCTTGGTATTCTTCAATTTCGGCTTCCATTGTTTTGAAAACGTCTAATACCAAACCTGTTTTTTTCACCGTTTTGATGTTTCCATCTTTCAAGAAAGAAACACCACACGCTTCCTGTCCACGGTGTTGAAGCGCAAATAAACCAAACTGCGCAATAGAATAAGTGTTGATGTTTTTTGGCGAATAAACCCCAAAAACACCACATTCTTCGTTTACACTATCCACAGTATCGGCTGCATATTTTTTTAATAAATTTCTTTCGTAGAAATTCGTTAAATATTCAGCTTTTAATTGGCTTTTATGTAATTTTTTATCAATCATTATAGAATGAAAAAAATGTTTATTTTAAAACTTCTGTCAAACGATTATATACTTCGTGATAAGCTTCTGAAACATCACCTAAATCACGACGGAAACGGTCTTTATCTAATTTTTTACCTGTTTCAACATCCCATAAACGACATGTATCAGGAGAAATTTCGTCAGCTAAAATGATATTACCATCAACATCTTTACCAAACTCAATTTTAAAATCAGCTAAAATTAATCCAGCTTTTAAGAACAATTCTTTCAATGCTTCGTTAATTACTTCAGTTTGTGTATACATTTCATCCAACTCATCATATGTTGCAGCACCTAATAAAACTGCATGATGATCGTTGATTAATGGATCTCCTAATTCATCTTTTTTGTAACAGATATCGAAAATTGTAACTGGAGATTTCGCTCCTTCTTCTAAGCCTAAACGTTGAGCCATAGACCCAGCAACATAGTTGCGCACAACCATTTCAATTGGAATAATTGATACTTTTTTCACCAATTGCTCACGATCATTCAACTGCTCGATGAAGTGAGTTTTAACTCCTTTTTCAATCAAATAGTTGAAAATTAAAGTCGAAATTTTGTTGTTCATTTCTCCTTTGTCCTCAACAGTTCCACGCTTTTGTGCATTAAATGCAGTCGCGTCATCTTTGTAATACACAATTACTTTGTCTGCTTCCTCTGTTGAGTAAACTTGTTTTGCTTTCCCTTCGTAAATGAAGTCTTTTTTTGTTAAGCTCATCGTTGTTGTTTGTTTTTTCATTAGAAAATCGAGATTCGAAATACGAAATTAGTTTTATTATTTTCTAATTTCGAAATTCTAAAAACGAACTTCTAAAGTTTGTTTTTTTGTTTTGTTTGAAATGAAAAAGTCCACTTCGTGTTTGTTGTTTGTTTTGAAAATTAACTTGTTCAAGGTTAACTTTCGAGATTAATTTCGATTGGTTCAGGATCGAAATTGGTATTAGTTTGTTGTTTGTTTCTTTTTAGTATTTAGATGTTAGATATTAGTATTTAGATTTTTTTCTAACTAATCTCTAACTTCAAAATTCCTTACTTTTATTCAATGTCAAGCTGAATTTAGTTCAGCTTCTCACTCTTTTAGAATGAGTTCCTGAAACGAGTTCAGGATGACAACTTTTATTGAGTATTTAGATGCTCGATTTTTCTCATATCTAACTTCTAATATCTCAAATCTATATTTTACCCTCTAAAATACTCTACCGCATTTTTGAAGATATTCATATATCCATTTCCTGGAATGTTCTTGAATAATCCTTCTTCGTAACGCTCTGGATGTCCCATTCGTCCATAAACTTTTCCACAAGGCGATACAATTCCTTCTACCGCAAACGTAGATCCATTTGGATTATAAGGCATTTTACCTGCTAATTTTCCATCCAAATCAACAAACTGAGTAGCGATTTGTCCTTTATCAATTAACTTTTCTAATTCAACCTCATTTGCTACGAAACGACCTTCTCCATGAGAAAATGGAATCCAGAATTCTTGTCCTTCCATTCCTTTCAACCAAGGTGAATGCGATTTATTCACTCTCACTTTCGCTAATTGTGTAATGTGACGACCAATTTCGTTGAACGTTAATGTTGGTGTATCTTCTTCTAAATCTTGAATACGTCCATAAGGCAATAATCCTGATTTAATCAAGGCTTGGAAACCATTACAGATTCCTAAAACCAGTCCATCACGCTCCAATAAATTGTGAATTGCATTTTTGATTTTCTCATTACGTAAAACCGTTGCAATAAATTTACCTGATCCATCTGGCTCATCAGCAGCTGAGAAACCACCTGGTACAAAGAAAATATTGGCTTGATTGATTTCATTTACAAAAGCATCTACTGATTCTTCAACATCTTGTTGTGTTAAATTACGGAAAGGTAAAGTCGAAACGATTGCTCCTTCTCTACGGAATGCTTTTGCTGAATCATATTCTGAGTTTGTTCCTGGGAAAATTGGAATAAATACTTTCGGGCTTTCTACTTTATGATCTGCGAAGGCAAAACAAATTTGTTCAGCTTTCAAATCTTTTTCTTCAACAACTGTTTCAGAAGTTGATTTATATGGAAACAATGAATTGAATGTTTCTTTCCATTGTTGTTTCAATTCAATTAAATTGATTTCTTCTCCATTAAAGTTGAATGAAGTTGAATCATTTGTCTGACCTACAACGTGGTAATTTTGAGCAATTTCAGCAGGAATATTTAATTCTTCTGAATGTTCAATCACAATCGAAGCTGGATAATATTTTCCTAAATCTAAATCAGTCTTGATTTCAAATCCGATTTCATTACCAAAAGCCATATTCGCTACAGTTTCTGCAATTCCACCAAATTTAACCGTCATCATTGATTTTACATCATCATTAATTGTTCCGATAAAATCAAAAACAGCTTTTGTATTTGTTTCGTCGATTAAATAGTCTTCAGTCAATGTTGGAATAAAAACTGAAAGTTTAGAATTCTTTTCAACTAAAGTTCCTTGTACAATTTTTTCAGCCTTAGAAGGCGCAACTGCAAAAGAAATTAACGTTGGCGGAACATCAATATCTTGGTAAGAACCCGACATCGAATCTTTTCCTCCAATTGCAGGAATTCCGAATTGTTTTTGAGCTTCAATCGTTCCTAATAAAGCTGCAAATGGTTTTCCCCAACGCGTTGCTTCATCACGTAATTTTTCAAAATATTCTTGAAAAGTTAAACGAATATCAGCGTAATTTCCACCAGCAGCAACAATTTTTGTCATCGAATCAATTACCGCAAAATAAGCTCCGTGATAATTTGACCAACGCGAAATTGTAGGATTGTAACCAAATGATGCGATAGAAACCGCATTTGTAAATCCGTCTGTTGGGAATTTTTGTACTGAAACATCTTCTGGCGTATCCATTGTTTGTCCACCAAAAGCATTCAAAATAGTAGAACGACCAACGTTGTTATCAAACATTTCTACCATACCTTTTTGCGACGCATGATTTAACTCTTGCATCATTTCAATAAACGCTTCTTTATTGAAAGCTTTATTCTCAAAAGGGTTTGTATATTCTTCGTCCGTAACTTCGATTTTAGCTTGTTTACGAACACCGTTTGTATCTAAAAATTTACGGTCTAATTCAACAATCTTTGTTCCTTTCCAAACCAAAGTCATTGTATCATCTCCCGTTACCTCAGCAACACAAGTCGCATCAAGATTTTCTTCTTTTGCTAATGCGATAAATGTTTCCACATCTTTTGCCTCAACCGCAACAGCCATACGTTCCTGAGATTCAGAAATCGCTAATTCTGTTCCGTTTAATCCAGCATATTTCAGTGGGACTAAATCTAAATTAACATTAATTCCGCGTGCAATTTCACCAATTGCAACAGAAACACCTCCCGCACCAAAGTCGTTACATTTTTTGATTAATGCTAAAACGTCTGGATTACGGAATAAACGTTGAATTTTACGTTCAACAATTGCATTTCCTTTTTGAACTTCTGCTGATAAATCGTCTAATTTTAAACCATCGTGTGTTTTAGATGACCCTGATGCTCCACCTACTCCATCACGACCTGTTGCTCCACCTAATAAAATAATTCGGTCACCTGCAACTGGTTCTTCACGACGGACATATTCTTTTTTTACAGCTCCAGCCACAAAACCAACTTCCATGCGTTTTGCTTTGTACCCTTCGTCGTAAATTTCTTTCACAAAAGTTGTCGCTAAACCAATTTGATTTCCATATGAACTATATCCGTTTGCTGCTTCTTTCGAGATTTTACGTTGTGGTAATTTACCTGGTAACGTATCTTCAATCTTTTCTAAAGGATTTGCAGCTCCTGTAATACGCATCGCTTGGAAAACGTAAGAACGTCCACTCAAAGGGTCGCGAATTGCTCCACCAACACATGTCGAAGCTCCACCAAATGGCTCAACTTCTGTTGGGTGATTATGTGTTTCGTTTTTGAATTGTAATAACCATTCTTCCTCAACTCCATCTACATCGATTGGAACGACAATAGAACATGCATTGATTTCTTCTGAAACATCAATATTTTTCACAATTCCTGTACGAGAAAGATATTTTCCCATCACAGTTGCTAAATCCATCAAACGAATTGGTTTTGTAATTCCTAATTCTTGACGAACTTGTTGGTAATAATTGAATGTTTTTTGAAGTGTTTCGTTAAATTTAGAATTAAATTGAACATCTGTAATCTCCGTCTCAAAAGTTGTATGACGACAGTGATCAGACCAATATGTATCTAAAACTTTTAACTCAGTTTCGGTTGGATTACGATTAATCGATTTGAAATAGTCTTGAATAAAAACTAAATCATCCATCTCTAACGATAACCCAAATTGGTTGTAAATGTCTTGTAGTTTATTTTCGTCAGCAGAAATAAAACCTTCAATAATTGGAACTTCTGTCGCTTCTGGATTAGCTGGAATTTCCATTTTAGAAAGATCTTTCTCGCGCGACTCAATTGGATTGATTAAGTAATCTTTTATTTTCTTTAAATCTTCTGCAGACAAATCATCATTGAAAACATATAATAAACCAGATTTTACGGTTACATTTTCAACATTCATCAACACTAAACATTGTTCCGAAGAATCATCGCGTTGATTATATTGACCAGGTAAAAATTCGGTTGCAAAATAGTTTTTAGAATAAGGAATACTTTCGTTAACTGCGTCTTCTACGTATTTGAAAACAACGTCTGTCACAGGATCGACAAACACCTTATTTTGAACCTCTTGTAATTGGCTTTCTTCTATATTAAATAGATCATAAATAACAAAAACCTTGCACACAATTGTAGGTACAAGGTTTTTGAGTTCTATTGTAGTCTTCTGACTGATAACGTCAAAATTCGATTTCTTCTGAATGAAAAGTCTGTGGTTCATTGTATTGTTTGCTGTACTATTTGGTTTAATGTGTTTAAACCATTTGTATCATCTACATCAACAAACAAACTATTTTCTAACAAGAGTGGTTCAAGACTCATTTTGTAGAAAAAAAATTCATTTGTAGTGGCAATTTTTTATGGTCTGCCGTAGAGACGCTCAACCTTATTATGAGCTATACAAATGTTGTAAACTTTAAAAACTAAATCACCTTTAAAAGTGAACTGCAAAATTAAACATTTTAATTAGTAAAATCAAATCTAAATCAACAATATTTTATTTAATTTTTTGGTTAAATATTTTTCTTAAAATTTAAGCATGATTATCAATCAAATGTCCCTTTTTACAACAAAAAAAATCCTTATCAAAATTGATAAGGATTTTTCGTTTTCCGTAATTATCTTGTAATTGTCAAATCGTATTCGTTGTCTGATTCATCATATTTATATGATAATTTCATATTGAAATCTTGCATAAACTTTTTGCAAAACGTTTCTATATTTAATGAATCTGGAAAAGTAGCTTTGTTAACTGTCATAAACAAAGTTGTCCAACTTGTATTGTCTTTAAAAATTGTAGAGAATCTTTTCTCCCAATATGTTAAAAACTTTTCTTCTTTTTCATTGATTAATATCTCTTCCATTATACCTACTTTATAAACCAATTACAAATTTACAACTATTTCTAATCAAAACCATTTTTTCACGAATTATTAACGTTTTCAGCTTCTATCTTTCATTCAAGAATCGCAAACTTAAGATTCGCTTAAGATTCACTTTTCCATGTTAATAATCTATTAAATATCAAGACATTTGAACAATAATTCAAAAACAAAATGTTTACAAATAATTTAAAAGGACGTTACAGTATTTTACTATTTTTCAGTTCGTTATTTATTCTAATTTCATTTATTCTACGCCTAATTTTTGCGATTTGGGTAAAAAGCGATTTCGATTGGAATATCGGCTCGTTATTACACACTATTTTTTATGGATTAGTGTACGACATTAGTGTTGTAAGCTGTTTCACGTTATTCTTATCATTTTATTTTATGATTTTACCAAACAAATTCGTCAATTCTTTATTTGATCGAATTTTCGTGTATTTCGTTTATACATTGTATTTGGTAATCATTTATTTTACATTTTTTGCCGAAGTTACATTTTGGGACGAATTCAAAAGTCGATTCAATTTTATTGCAGTCGATTATTTAATTTATACATACGAAGTTGTCAAAAACATTCAAGAATCATATCCATTACCTGTTTTAATTGGCGGAATTGTGTTGATTACAGGCTTGACAATTTTCGCAACAAAAAAAGGTTATTTCTTCTACAATACATTTCATAACAAACCAAAAACAAGTCAAAAAGTTGGCGTTTTTGTGTTCAATTTATTACTTGCGGTTGGTTCATTATTCCTTTTAAACAACGATAGTAGTTCAACTTCTGAAAACCGATACAACAATGAAATTTCTAAAGCTGGAATCTTTTCATTCTTTTCAGCTTTCCGAAATAATCACTTAAAATACGACGAACATTATAAATCTATTCCGATTGAAGATGCTTTTGCAGTAATGAAATCTGAATTGCAAGATTCGAAAACTGTTTTCGATCAACAATTCAAAAATCCAATACGAAGAACAATTTTAGCAAGTAATCCGTCACAAGCAGAGCAAAAACCAAACGTGATTTTTGTATTGATGGAAAGTATGAGCGCTTCATTTTTGCAAGAGCAATTCAACGGAAAATCAATCACTCCAAACCTTAATGATATTGCAAATAACAGCATCTATTTTTCGAATATGTATGCCAACGGAACGCGTACAGTACGCGGAATGGAAGCTGTTACATTATCAATTCCTCCTACTCCTGGAAACAGTATTGTGAAACGTGTTGATAATCAAAACTTATATACTATTTCGAACGTTTTCAAAGCAAAAGGTTATCACAATATGTTCTTTTATGGTGGCGATGGATATTTTGATAATATGAATGCGTTTTATGGTGGAAATGGTTTTGATATTTACGATCGTGGTCGTGGTAGTGTTTTGAGTGATAAAATCAACACCAATCGTTTCAATATTAATGATGATGAAGTTACTTTTGAAAATGCTTGGGGAATTGCAGACGATGATATTTACAGAAAAGTAATCAAAGTTGCCGATGAAAAATACAAAACAAAACAACCATTTTTTGCTTTCGTAATGTCTACTTCTAACCACAAACCTTATTCATACGAAGATGGAAAAATTGATATTCCGTCTGGAACTGGTCGTCCTGGTGCGGTGAAATATGCCGATTATGCGATTGGAGATTTAATTACAAAAGCGAAAACAAAACCTTGGTTCAGTAATACCGTTTTTGTATTTATTGCCGATCACTGTGCAAGTAGCGCGGGTAAAGATGCAATTGATGTAAAAAATCATCACATTCCTGCATTTATCTATAATTTGAAATCGCATGCAAACGAAAATGTCACAAAAGAAGTTTCTCAAATTGATATTTTCCCAACGTTATTTTCGTTGTTTAATTGGAAGTATACATCTCAATTCTATGGAAAAGACATTTTCGATCCGCAATACAAATCGCGTTCTTTTGTTGGTACGTATATTAAATTAGGAATGAAAAAAGGAGAAGATGTTTCAATTTTATCCGATCAAAAGAAAATTAATCAATACAAATGGATTGATAAAAATTTAATTGATACAAAGGTTGATCCTATTTTCGAGCGTTCTATCATATCTAATTATCAAACAGCCGATTATTTATTTAGCAATCATTTATTAAATGAAAAATAAAATCATTTTTATCATCAATCCAATTGCTGGAAAGGGAAAAGGACGAATGATTGAAACTGAAATTCAAAGTTATTTTAGTCAGAAAAATATTGATTTCGAAACATTTTTGACTGAAAGTATTGGTCATGCAACCGAAATTACGAATCAAGTTCTCACAAAAAATCCTGATATAATAGTAGCTTGTGGCGGCGACGGAACAATAAACGAAGTCGCTCAAGCTTTGGTTGGTAGCAATGTTGCTTTGGGAATTATTCCGATTGGCTCTGGAAATGGATTAGCTGCTAATTTGCATATTCCTAAATCTACTGAAAAAGCTTTTGAAATGATTCTGAATGCAAAAATCAATAAAATTGATGCAGGAAAAATCAACGAAAAATACTTTTTCAGCAATATGGGATTGGGAATTGATGCAGATGTGATTAACAATTACGCACAAACCAAAACAAGAAACTTTTTGGGATATGTAACCGCCAGTACAAAAGCAATTTTCAACTTTCAACCGAAAAAATTTAGCATCGAATTAGACAACGAACATACATTAGATGATGATTTCTATTTTGTGTTCTGCTCCAACTCTAACGAAGCGGGTTACGGCATCTCATTTTCGCCCAATGCAAAATTAAATGATGGAAAATTAGACTTTCTTGCGGTAAAAAAGCTTAATTTTATCCAACAAATTCAGTTTTCGGCGAATGTTTTAGGAAAACGAATTGAAAAAATGAAGCAAGCAAAAGTATTGCAAGTTAATTCAGTAAAATTCAATTCCAAACAAACAAAAACCATTGCACAAGTTGATGGTGAAGCTGTTATTTTTAACCAAAATTCTATTGAAGTTTCGATTATCCCGAATGCTTTAAATGTTATTGTTCCAAATTAGAAAATGAACAAACCAAAAGTTTTAATTGTTGAAGATGAATTGGGAATTGCCAATTTTATGCTTCAAGGTTTAGAAGAAGAAAATTTATCGCCAACGCACTGTTTAAGCGGCGAAGATGCCTTAGTGAAAATAAATAACGAGAAATTTGATGTTATTTTATTGGATTGGATGATGTTAAATATTTCTGGATTAGAAGTTTGTCAAACAACGCGATCTACTGAAAATCCAAATAAAAAAACGCCCATTATTTTCATTACAGCGAAAGATACAGTTCAAGATACAATTGAAGGTTTGAATACTGGTGCAAATGATTACATCAAAAAACCATTTGATTTCAATGAATTAGTAGCACGAATCAACGTTTATCTTCGTCAAAATGAATCGAATAATCTTTTGAATTTCGGAAATATTTCATTAAATACAGAAACGCATCAAACTTTTTTAGACAATAATTTAGTTGAATTAACACTAAAAGAATTTCAACTTTTAGCTTATCTTTTCAAGAATAAAAACCGAATTTGTACACGCAAAGAAATCATTGAAAACGTTTGGGACATTCATTTTGAATATGATACAAGTGTGATTGATGTTTTTATTAATGCGATTCGTAAAAAATTGAATCTAAAAAAAGACGATCCGCGTTTGCATACTATTCGTGGCGTTGGTTACATTTCGAAAGATGCTTAAAAAATTTTCAGTAAAAAATAGAATTGCGCTTTTCTACAGTCTTACTTTTTCGGTTATTTTACTGATTATATTTTATTTAATTTATTTTTCTGTAAACCGAGGTATCAACAAAACGATGTACGAAACGTTGGAGGAAGAAATCAATAGTCACGTTGATTATGTTTTACACGAACCAACATTAGAGAACTTTGTTCAACCACGTGAATGGGAAGAAGTTGAACATACAGACATTGCACTGAATCCTGTTTTTATCTCGATTTATAATAAAAATTTCAAATTAATTGAGAGCTCTCCAAATATGGTGCAAAATCAATTGGATTGGAACAATGAAGAACCAGAAAATAAGCCTTTTTACGCTGAATACAATTCAATTCAGTTATTAATTTCTCAAGCAAAATTGATTCATCACGGCGAAGTTGTGGGATATTTGGTCGTCGGCGTTTCAACAAAACACAATCAATTAGCGCTAGATTATTTGAAAACTGCCTTACTTATTATCTTTCCTATTTCGGTTTTATTGACGTTTCTTTTAGCTCGTTTTATTGCTGCTAAATCGATTAAACCTGTTTTCAATGTGATTCATACAGCGCAGTCTATCACAGAAAATAATCTTTCAGAACGTATTCAATTACCTAAAAATAAAGATGAATTATTTCAACTTTCAGCGACAATAAATTCACTGTTAGATCGATTAGAGTTTCAAATTTTAAAAGCTAAACAGTTTTCGGCTGACGCTTCACATGAACTTCGAACACCTTTAGCAATTATAAAAGGAACATTGGAAATTTTGATTCGACGCGAACGTACGCCTGAACAATATAATGAAAAAATAGATTACACATTGAAACAAGTGAATCGTTTGGATCGTTTGGTGGAACAATTTTTATTGCTTTCTCGTGTCGAAAATAATAGTTTGGAGCTAAAAACTTCATTATTTGAACTAAAATCAGAAGTTTTAAAATCAATTGAACGTTTTGATGTTTTGTTACAAGAAAAACAAATTTCTGTCGATACGGAACAACTTCAAGCTTATGAAATTGATAATTTCCAAGAATTTTTTGAGATTATTATAGATAACATTTTATCAAATGCCATAAAATATTCGAACTTAAAAGGTCAAATCACAATTCTTTCTAACATCGAAAATGATTGCTATGAATTGATTTTTGAAGACAATGGAATTGGAATGAATCAAGAAGATTTAAAATTTGTTCAAGAACGATTTTTCCGAATTAAAAATGATTCAACACTCCATATTTCTGGTTTTGGATTAGGACTAAATATTGCAACACAATTAGCTAAAATGTCTGATATTAAAATGCGAATTGAGAGTAAGCAAAATATTGGAACTAAAATTATTTTAACGTTGAATATTGAAAATTTTTAAGTAACTTCAATTCATCTAAAAATATCAAAATGAACCAACACGAATATACCAACGGAGAAATTACTATAATCTGGAAGCCTGAATTATGTCAACATGCAGGTATTTGCGTAAAACTACTTCCAAATGTATATAATCCGAAAGAAAAACCTTGGCTAAAACCAGAAAATGCAAGTAGTGATGAACTTATCAAACAAGTTCACCAATGTCCTTCAGGCGCGTTGAGTATAAAGAAGTAAAATTTTATCAGTATTTAATGTTCCTATGTAGCTAATCTTTAGCTTCCCTCTGATTTCTTATTAATTAAATAAACTTCGTATATTCGCAGAATCAAAATTTAAGTAAGATACAATGTAAAAAATAATTTCTTTCAGACAAATCAGAACAACAACCTCAAAACGGTTGCTGTATTGTTTCACTTCTAAAGAAAGGAATTATGCTTACTTTACAAAATATTTCATATCAACATCCAAACAAGGATATACTGTTTAGCGACATTAATTTAACAGTACAAAATCAAGAAAAAATTGCTTTAATTGGTAATAACGGAGTAGGAAAATCTACTTTATTGAAAATTATCGCCAAAAAAAGTCAATCATCAAACGGAATAATAAACATTGAAACCGAACCTTATTATGTTCCACAAATTTTCGGACAATTCGATCAGTTAACAATAGCTCAAGTACTGAAAATTGAAGATAAATTAAGTGCATTGCACGAAATTTTAAACGGAAACACAAGTGAAGATAATTTCAATTCACTCGATGATGATTGGACAATCGAAGACCGTTGCAATGAAGCATTAAGTTATTGGCAACTCAATAATTTAGACTTATCCAAAAAAATGGAAACTCTAAGTGGTGGACAAAAAACAAAGGTTTTTTTAGCTGGAATTTCCATTCATCAGCCCGAATTAATTTTATTGGATGAACCTAGCAATCATCTCGATAATGTAAGCCGTCAACTTTTATACGATCTAGTTCTCGATACAAAAAGCACGTTAATCATCGTAAGCCATGACAGAAAACTTCTAAACCTTCTAAATAGTGTTTATGAGTTAAGTAAACACGGGATTAAAGTTTATGGTGGAAATTACGACTTTTATAAAGCTCAAAAACAGATTGAAAACAATGCCTTGAGTCAAGATATTCAAAGTAAAGAAAAAGCATTGCGAAAAGCCAAAGAGAAAGAACGAGATACTTTAGAACGGCAACAAAAATTGGATAATCGTGGAAAAAGTAAACAAGAAAAATCAGGTGTTGCTCGAATAATGATGAACACTTTGCGAAATAATGCCGAAAATAGTACATCAAAATTAAAAGGTGTTCATACAGAAAAAATTAATGGAATTTCTCAGGATTTACAAACGCTTCGCTCCTCTCTATCTCCTTTAGATAAAATGAAATTTGGTTTTGATCATTCTCACTTGCACAAAGGAAAAGTTTTACTTACTGCAACTAACATTAACTTTGGTTATAACGATAAACTGATTTGGGAAAATAACTTAAATTTTGAGATTATAAGTCGTGAACGCATTGCAATAAAAGGAAAAAACGGTTCAGGAAAAACTACGTTGATAAAGCTTATTTTAGGAAAGATAAAACCGCAAAAAGGAACAATTTATCGAGCAGAAAATAAATCCATTTACATTGACCAAGATTATTCGTTACTTAATAATAAACTAGAAGTTTACGAGCAAGCACAACAATTTAATACCTCAGCATTACAAGAACACGAAATCAAGATTCGTTTAAACCGATTTTTGTTTTCAAAAGATGATTGGGAGAAACCTTGCTTAACATTGAGTGGTGGTGAAAGAATGCGTTTATTACTTTGTTGTTTAACAA
This sequence comes from Empedobacter sp. UBA6745, assembly GCF_002453775.1. Classification (NCBI taxonomy): domain Bacteria; kingdom Pseudomonadati; phylum Bacteroidota; class Flavobacteriia; order Flavobacteriales; family Weeksellaceae; genus Empedobacter; species Empedobacter sp. UBA6745. Next base: position 23,154 of record NZ_DKHL01000026.1, on the reverse strand, counting down.
TAAACAGCAAAGCTCCTGACATTATTATTTTGGACGAACCTACCAATAATTTAGATATTCAGAACATTGAAATTTTGACAAAAGCCATAAACGAATATCAAGGAACGCTAATCGTTGTATCACACGACGAAGCATTTTTGGAGCAAATAAAAATAGAGCGGACGATTGATTTATAAAAAAATAATCAACTTCCTTCCAATAGATTCAAAAGTTACTCAATCCTACATTTGATGCGTTTTTGAAATTTTTGAAAAAGTTGAAAGAAGAAAAAAATAATGAGTTTATAAAAGCTATATGCATAAAAACAATACCTTCGTTGTTCACAAGTAATAAAAATGCATTCAATTTTAATCATAGACGATGAAACAAAAATCAGAACACTCCTAGCTCGAATTCTCGAATTAGAAGGTTTTGAAATACATCAAGCAGAAGATTTAAAATCAGGGCTTAAGAAAATTAAAACACTTACTCCTGAAGTTATTTTATGTGATGTAAAATTACCTGATGGTAATGGTGTTGAGTTTGCAAAAGAAGTCAAAGAAAAATTTCCTTTGATAGAAATTATTCTGCTTACAGCTTATGGAAATATTCCTGATGGCGTTCAAGCTATTAAAAACGGAGCTTTTGATTATATTACAAAAGGGGATGATAACAATCGTATTTTACCCTTGTTGTATAGAGCTTTGGATCGTGTGAAATATAATAAAGAGAATGAAATTTCTCAAGAAACAACATCAACAAAATTAGACAGTAATTTATTATTGGGTAAATCTCCAATTTTTGAACAAGCTTTACAATTAGCTCAAAAAGTTGCACCAACAAATGCTACCGTTCTTTTAACCGGAGAAACAGGAACTGGAAAAGAAGTTTTTGCGACAGCCATACATCAATCAAGTTTGCGAAAAGACCAAAATTTTGTTGCTATTAACTGTTCTGCTTTTAGTAAAGACTTATTAGAAAGTGAATTATTTGGTCATAAAGCAGGTGCATTTACAGGCGCAATGAAAGATCAAAAAGGTTTGTTTGAAGAAGCTCATTTAGGAACTATTTTTTTAGATGAAATTGGCGAAATGGCCTTGGATTTACAAGCAAAATTATTGCGAGTTTTAGAATCGGGTGAGTTTATTAAAATCGGCGAAACAAAACCTACAAAAGTTGATGTACGAATTATTGCAGCCACTAACCGAAATTTGGAAAAGGAAATTGCAAACGGAACATTTCGCGAAGATTTATTTTATCGAATTTCTGTGTTCCATATCGAGTTACCTTCCTTACGTGAACGCGTTTCGGATATCGAACTAATCGTGAATCAGTTTATAAAACACTTCAATCAGTATTATCAAAAAAATATAAAATCTATCAATCAGGAAACTTTACTTTTTCTAAAAAAATATTCGTGGCCGGGAAATATTCGTGAATTAAAAAATACGATCGAACGTGCTATTATTTTGTCGGAAAATGAAGAACTTTCTACAAATGATTTTCCTTCATTTATTCAAACAAGCGAAATTGATCAGAACGAAAATTCATTAGAATTAGCTTTAATGGAAAAAAAACATATTCAGAAAGTTTTAAAATTTACAAAAGGAAACAAAACAAAAACGGCAGAATTATTAGGTATTGGCTTAACAACGCTTTATCGAAAAATAGCCGAATATGAACTGAATTAATTTAGAATACTGACCATTATATATTTTGATAATTTTATCAATAAAACCGTCAGTTCGAGTGAAATTCTGAAAAGAATTTTATATCGAGAAGTAAGATGGTTTTAGGTATATATTCGTCTAAGTTCTCGATACTATTTTCTTATTCTATCGAAACGAAAATAACTCGAACTGACGAATTTTTGTTCAAAATGAAAAACAGATATAAAATACTTTATCATAATGAAAATAAACCCTTCCATTTTGGAAGGGTTTTTTATTTGAGTAAAAAACCATAAAAACATAACGTATTGATTTTGTTTCGTCTAATTAATTCTAATTGCTTTGGCATTTTGATTGGCTTATGTAGAGAAATTTAAAAATCTACAAAATGAAAATGAAACAAACGATTTCATTAGATGAAGTCAAAGAACTTAAAAGTAAAGTACTGCAAAACATTTTAGATAATAATCCAGCACGTGTAAAACAGCTATGTTATAGTGTAGGAAAATTGTTTTCAAAAACAAATGATTTGGGTAAAACATACATCAATAATCTGTTTATACTACCCGTTACTTTGATGATTGAAGCGGATTTCAAAAACCGAAAACAGTTTTTGAATTTGTTTCCAATGAATTTGAAATCAGAATATGTTAAACAAATTTATCATTCAGGAATATGATAACAATTGTATTACTATTAGCTGGGATTTTATGTTTTGGAGTATTCTTCAAATCCATTGACTTTTTTGATAATATATAATTCATTCACCATGATTTTCTTATTACTCATCGCTATTGCTTTGTTTGTTTACTTAGTATATGTGCTATTAAAACCCGAAAAATTTTAAACTTAATTATTCGTAAAAATGAATTCAGAAATATTTGGCGTTATCGTACAATTTTTAGTTGCGATCGCTCTTTCCATTCCGTTAGGAAATTACATTGCAAAAGTGTATCTCAATAAACCAACTTTTTTAGACCGATTAATTTCCCCAATAGAAAAGTTGTTATTCAAAATATCAGGTATCAATTCAGAGGAGCAGATGAATTGGAAACAACATTTAAGTGCATTGTTAACGATTAATTTGATTTGGTTTGTCATTGGATTTATTCTATTAATGACACAAGGTTTGTTGCCTTTTAATCCAGATAAAAATCCAAGTATGAGCCCTGATTTGGCTTTCAATACGATTATTTCGTTTGTGGTGAATTGTAATTTACAACACTATTCAGGAGAAACAGGCGTAAGTTATTTAGCACAATTATGGCTGATGTTTTTACAATTTGTGAGTGCAGCAACTGGTATGGCAGCAGCAGTTACATTATTTGAAGCTTTTCGACAAAAAACAACGAAAACTTTAGGTAATTTTTATACCTATTTCATCAAATCTATTACGCGTATTTTATTGCCATTATGTGTAATTGTATCTTCAATCTTAATTTTTCAAGGAACTCTAATGACATTTGAAGGAAAAGATAAAATGATGACTTTAGAAGGAAATAAAGTGGAAGTTTCTCGAGGACCTGCAGCAGCTTTTATAGCCATAAAACATCTAGGAACAAATGGAGGCGGATTCTTTGGAACCAACTCTGCACACCCATTCGAAAACCCAACATATATAAGTAATATGACGGAAATGATTGCACAAATGCTAATTCCGTTGGCGATGTTATTTGCCTTTGGCGTTTATACAAATCGCAGAAAATTCGCTTGGATGATGTTTGGTGTAATGACTGTAGGCTTTCTATGTTTAACGATTCCGAATGTTTACATGGAATCGCAAGGAAATCCAATGATTGAAAAACTCGGTATTGATAATTCATTAGGTGCAATGGAAGGTAAAGAAGTTCGAATTGGTTCTGCCGCTTCAGGATTTTGGAGCATCGCAACAACCGTTATTTCTACAGGTTCAGTCAATTCTATGCACGATAGTACAATGCCATTATCTGGAATGAACGAATTGTTAGCTATGATGATCAACAGTGTTTATGGAGGTGTGGGAGTTGGTATTTTAAACTTCTTTGTATTTGTAATTTTAGCGGTATTTATTAGTGGATTGATGGTTGGTAGAACACCTGAAATTTTTGGAAAAAAAATAGAAGCCAAAGAAATGAAAATCGCCATGATGATTACCCTTTTACATCCATTCTTGATTTTAGTAGGAACAGCTTTGGCTGCTGGAATACCAAGTGAAACACTATCAACCTTAAACAACTCTTCGTATCATGGATTTAGTGAAATGTTATATGAATTTACTTCATCTGCTGCAAATAACGGTTCTGGTTTCGAAGGCTTAGGAGACAACACTCCATTTTGGAATATTGCAACTGGTTTTGTATTGATTTTAGGACGATTCTTACCTATAATTGGTCCTGTTGCAATTGCTGGATTATTAGCAAAAAAACATTTTGTCCCAGAAGGTTCAGGAACTTTAGCAACCGATACAGCAACTTTTGGAAGTATTGTTTTTGCCATCATCTTAATTGTTGCAGCCTTAGCATTTTTTCCAGCTTTAACCTTAGGTCCCATTGCAGATTATTTTTCAACTCCAAAATTTTAGAAAATGACACGAGAAAATAAAACCAATTTATTTGAAAAAACATTGGTACAAACAGCCTTCAAAGAAGCTTTCATCAAACTAAATCCAGCAACTTTATATAAAAACCCTGTCATGTTTGCTGTAGAAATTGGTACTGCAATTATGTTAGGAGTTTGTTTTTGGATTCTTTTAGGTGAAACATCTCAAGGTAGTTTTGGGTATAATTTTTCAATTTTCATCTTACTCCTTTTTACATTGTTATTTGCCAATTTTGCTGAAGCAATTGCCGAAGCAAGAGGAAAAGCTCAAGCCGACAGTTTACGTAAAACACGAGAAGAAACGCCTGCAAAATTAGAAAATGGTGAAACGATTTCATCCTCTGCTCTAATCAAAGATATGATGTTCATCTGTGAAGCTGGAGATATAATTCCAACCGATGGTGAAATTATAGAAGGTTTAGCAACGATCGACGAAAGTGCTATTACAGGAGAAAGTGCACCTGTAATTCGTGAAGCTGGTGGTGATAAAAGCTCGGTTACTGGAGGAACAAAAGTTCTTTCGGATCGAATTAAAGTCAAAGTTACGACACAACCAGGAGAAAGTTTTTTAGATAAAATGATTGCATTAGTTGAAGGTGCAAATCGTCAGAAATCACCAAATGAAATTGCTTTAACCATTTTATTAGCTGCTTTTACATTAGTATTTGTCATAGTTATGGTTACCCTAAAACCATTCGCTGATTATGCAAATGTTCCCATTACCATTGGCGCTTTAATCTCATTATTTGTATGTTTAATTCCAACCACTATTGGAGGTTTATTATCCGCAATCGGAATTGCTGGAATGGATAGAGCTTTGCGTGCAAATGTTATTACAAAAAGTGGAAAAGCAGTGGAAACAGCAGGCGATATAGATGTTTTATTATTGGATAAAACAGGAACCATTACAATCGGGAATCGTAAGGCGACGGCTTTATATCCTGCAATTGGAATAGAAATGGAAGCTTTAGAAAAAGCAGCAGTTCTTAGTTCGATGAGTGATGAAACGCCAGAAGGAAAATCAATTATAGAATTAGTTCAGATAGATCCATTAAAGTATGCAATTCAACATCCTATTTTCATCAATTTTAGCGCAGAAACACGTTGTTCAGGAATTGATTTTGATCAAACTCGTATTCGAAAAGGAGCTGTAGATGCTATCAAAAATTTGGTTGAAAATGCTGGAAATACTTTTCCAAACGAAATTCAATTGAAAGCTAATGAAATTGCTCAAAATGGAGGAACACCTTTAGTTGTTTCTCAAAATGAACAAGTTTTAGGAGTGATCGAATTACAAGATATTATCAAACCTGGAATTCAAGAACGCTTTGCTCGTTTACGTAAAATGGGAATTAAAACGGTTATGGTAACAGGTGATAATCCTATGACTGCAAAATTTATCGCAGAAAAAGCAGGTGTAGATGATTTTATTGCGGAAGCAAAACCGGAGGATAAAATGAATTACATCAAAAAAGAACAAACCGAAGGTCGTTTGGTTGCGATGATGGGCGATGGTACAAATGACGCTCCTGCTCTAGCGCAAGCTAATGTTGGTGTAGCCATGAACAGTGGTACGCAAGCAGCAAAAGAAGCTGGAAATATGGTAGATTTAGATAATGATCCAACCAAATTAATTGAAGTTGTTGAAATCGGAAAACAATTATTAATGACGCGCGGAACCTTAACAACCTTTAGTATTGCCAACGATGTAGCAAAATATTTTGCCATCATACCCGCTTTATTTATTACAGCAATTCCGGCCTTAAAAGGATTGAATATCATGAATTTACATAGTCCAGAAACCGCTATTTTATCGGCTGTTATTTTCAATGCGATTATTATTCCTTTCTTGATTCCTTTAGCATTAAAAGGTGTTCCATACAAACCAATTGGAGCAAGTGCACTTTTGAGAAGAAATTTACTGATTTATGGAATTGGAGGAATCATCGTTCCATTTATCGGGATAAAACTAATCGACATCTTTATTTCCATATTTTTTTAATTAATGTAATGAGCTGTTTTGAAGGAGTTCAATATTCTATTAATAAAATTCAAAACAGCAAATTTTTAAAACTAATACAAAATGAAACAAAATAGTATAAAAGCAATTTTACTAACATTAAGCTTAATGCTCCTTTTAATGGTACTATATCCGTTAGCTATGTGGGGAATTGCTCAACTTTCTCCAAATCAAGGAAAAGGTTTTTTAGTTGCCGATAAAAACAATCAGCATTATTACGAAAATATTGGACAATCATTTTCAAAAGATCATTATTTCTGGGGACGACCATCGGCTGTAGATTACAATGCAGCAGGTTCTGGTGCAAGTAACAAAGGATCAAATAATGAAGAATATTTGCAAGAAGTTGAAAAACGCTTAAATGATTTTCTTCAAAAAAATCCAACGGTAAAAAAAGAAGACGTTCCTGTAGATTTAATTACGGCTAGTGGAAGTGGTTTAGATCCTAATATTTCAGTTCAAGGAGCAATTGTGCAAGTTGATAGAATTGCAAAAGCTCGAGGTTTAGATCACGAAAAAGTAAAAGAATTGATTGATAACCAAATTGAAAAACCTTTATTAGGAAGTTTAGGTCCTGATAAAATCAATGTCTTAAAACTGAATATCGAATTGGATAAATTATCGAAATAATGAAAAAAATACTTGCTTTTGGTGCTTTTATTTTGGGTTTAAATGTTCAAGCTCAAAACGATTCTATTCAGAAATTAAAACTTTCTGGCTATGCAGAAGTTTATTATACCTACGATTTTAATCAACCAAAAAACAATCAGCTTCCTAATTATTTGTATTCGTTTAATCGACACAATGAGATGAATTTAAACTTCGGTACAATTCAATTGCAATATAATGATGAACGAGTTCGAGGAAATCTTGCTTTAATGGCAGGAACTTATGCGCAATCAAATCTTGCTGCAGAACCTGATGGTTTAAGAAATATTTACGAAGCAAATATCGGTATCAAACTTTCAAAGAATAAAAATTTATGGCTAGATGCAGGTATTATGCCTTCTCACATTGGATTTGAAAGCGCAATTGGTGCTAATGTTGCAACACTTACACGAAGTATTCAGGCAGAGAATTCACCGTATTTTTCAACTGGCGTTAAGCTGAGTTATATTTCACCTAATAACAAATGGGCAATGAGTTTGCATTATTTAAATGGTTGGCAACGTATCAAGCGTCTTGATGGTAATTCTACACCAGCTTTTGGACATCAAATTACTTACACACCAAATGAAAAATTTTCGATCAACAGCAGTTCGTTTATTGGTAGCGATACTCCTGATTCTTTGCGTCAAATGCGTTATTTCCATCATCTTTATGCTGTTTTTAAACCTATTAAAAAGCTTTCAATAACCGCAGGTTTTGATATTGGTGCACAACAAAAATCGAAAGGATCAGACAGTTATAATATTTGGTACAGTCCTATTTTAGTTGGGCAATATACATTCAATGAAAAATGGTCTGCAACTGCACGTGCCGAATATTATGCTGACGAAAAAGGTGTAATAATCTCAACGAATACACAAAATGGTTTCAAAACAGTTGGTTTTTCTTTGAATTTAGATCATTATTTTACAAATAATTTGATGTGGAGAATAGAAATTAGAAGTTTTTCGAGTAAGGATGATATCTATTTTCGAAATGATAAAAATATATCGAATGAAACATTTTTGACAACTTCTTTAGCATTAAAATTATAAATGGAAAAAGAAACACAACATACAGCAGAAGACTTTCTTGCCTTGATTCGGAAATCGAAACGAGGCAAGTTTAAGGTGTATATTGGAATGTGCGCTGGCGTTGGAAAATCTTATCGTATGTTGCAAGAAGCACACGAATTGCAAAAAAATAAGATTGATGTAAAAATTGGATATATCGAAACCCATAAGCGAGCCGAAACAGAAAATCTTGTTGTAGGATTAACCATAATTCCACGAAAAGTAATTTACTACAAAGGTAAATCTGTCGAAGAAATGGATTTGGAAGAAATCCTAAGACAAAGACCCGAAATTGTTATTGTGGACGAATTGGCGCATTCTAATGTTTTTGGAAGCAAACATGCGAAACGCTGGCAAGATGTTATGGAAATTTTAGATGCTGGTATCAATGTTATTTCTGCTGTAAATATTCAACATTTAGAAAGTTTGAATAATAGTATTTCGGAGATTACCTCGATTGACGTTTCGGAAAGAATTCCTGATATAATTTTGGAACAAGCAGATGAGATTGTAAATATTGATTTAACAGCAGATGATTTAATTGAACGATTAAAAACAGGGAAAATTTATCCGAAAGATAAAATTCAAATGGCTTTAAATAACTTTTTTATTCCTTCAAATATTTTACAATTACGTGAATTGGCTTTAAAAGAAGTTGCTTCACATGTAGAAAAAAAGGTTGAAACCGAATATGTATCATCTGTTTATGCAAAACCGTCGCGTTTTTTGGCATGCATTAGTAGCAATGATAAAAATGCCAAAACTGTTATTCGAAAAACCGCTCGTTTGGCTGGATATTATAATTNNATAATTCACGTTGGTTTGTATTGTACGTAGAAACGCCAAAAGAGCATCCTAATAAAATTGCTTTGGACAAACAACGACATCTCATTAATAATTTAAAATTAGCTACAGAATTAGGTGCTGAGATTATTAAGGTAAAAAATCAACGGGTTTCTACAGCTATCATTCAACAAATTGAATTGCGTAATATTACCACTGTTTGCTTGGGAAAACCAAAGTTAAATTTAATCCAGATTATTTTGGCTACGAATGTATTTAATCAATTACTAAAAAAACTATCTTCGTTACATGTTGATGTGATTATTTTATCAAAATGAGAATTAAAACTAAACTTCGCTTAGGATTAGGCTTGCTGTTTTTATTGATTGTATTATTGGCAGCTGTAGCAACTACGTCTATTTATTCATTGAAAAATGATACACAAAATATTTTGCATGATAATTACAACTCATTGATTTATGCAAAAAGTATGATGCGAAATTTAAATGATGCGGAAAACTTTAATTTCAAATCGTTTGAAAAGCAATTAGCAAATCAAGAATTAAACGCAACAGAACAAGGTGAAAAAGAATTGAATCAACAGATTCGAGATAAATTTGATGCTTATAAAGAAGGAAATCATTCTCCAGAACTATTAAAAGATGTTAGAATTTCGCTTTTAGAAATGATGGAAATAAATATGCAAGCCATAGAAATTAAAAGTGAATTTGCTGAAAAGACCGCTAATCAAGCCATTTTATTAATCATTTTCACAGGTATCGCATGTATTTTTATAGCCTTTAATTCTTTAATTAAGATTCCGTCTAATATTGCAAATCCTATTCAGAAATTAACGAATAGTATCAAGGAAATTGCTTCGAATAATTACAAAGAGCGTGTCTATTTAGACAAAAAAGATGAGTTTGGCGATTTAGCGCAATCTTTTAACACCATGGCTTCTAAATTAGAAGAATACAACGAAAGTCATTTAGCAACTATTCTTAAACAAAAAACAAGAATGGAAACGCTAATTAATAATATGCACGATGTTGTAATTGGTTTGGATGAACAAATGCAAGTAATTTTCGCGAATAATGAAGCTGTAAAAGTAACAGGATTGTCTGCTAAACAAATGGTAAATAAGGCAGGTAAAGATTTGGCTTTGCATAATGATTTGATTCGATTGTTATTGCAAAATATCGAAACAGAAATTATAAAAGACGAAAAACCTTTGCAAATTGTAGTGGATGAAAAAGAACAATTTTTTACCAAAGAAATTTTTCATATCGAAATAATTCCAACAGGAGAAACGATAAAACAAGTTGTTGGACATGTGATCATTCTTAGAAACATTACCGAATTTAAAGAACTAGATGCAGCCAAAACACGATTTATTGCTACAGTTTCGCATGAATTTAAAACACCTATTTCATCTATGGAAATGAGTTTGCAATTGCTTCGAAATAAGCAAATAGGAACATTAAACGAAGAACAAAATGATTTGGTAACTAGTATTGACGATGATGTACATCGTTTATTGCGAATAACAAAAGAATTACTCAACTTAACACAGATAGAAAGTGGTACAATTCAAATGAATAAAACAGAAGTTTTCCCTATTGAAATTGTAGAAAATGCAGTTAAAGCCAACCAAACTTTAGCTGAACAAAAGCATTTAATCATAGAAACGAATATTCCAAATCATTTAGAATCTATAAAAGTTGATCTTGAAAAAACAGCTTGGGTTTTATCAAATCTAATCTCAAATGCAATACATTATTCTCACGAAAATGCTCGAATTTGGATTACTATTGAACAAACAACAACCGAAACATCTTTCAAAGTTAAAGACGAAGGAATTGGAATTCCAACCGAATTTTTACCCAAAGTTTTCGACCGTTATTTTCGTGTACCAGGCACTCACAAAGAAGGTACAGGTTTGGGATTGGCTATTAGCAAAGAATTTATTGAAGCTCAAAAAGGAACGTTGGATGTATTTAGCGAATATGGTGTTGGAAGCGAATTCGTGATGAGATTATCACAAAAAGAATATTCATAAAATCTATTCGTTTGGTTTGAAAACAAAAAAGCTTGAACCAGTGTTCAAGCTTATAGCAAGCCAAGAGTTACTTCAACAGTAGACTTGATATTCTTTTACGTTTTTAAATAATTTATATTATTCTAGTCAAAGTTTTAAGGGCTAAGTTCTATAATACTTAGTTCTCTATAATAGTCATGTTATTATAATATGAATTTAAAGTAGCTCCACTTCCCGATGCTGTAGAATTGAATAACTTTTGTTGACCAGGATCTAAATCGATCCAAGCTTCAGGTCTAATTTTTTGTCCTGTTAGCATATAAAAACTCGCTGTGCAATTAGATGCAGCAGGTGCACTCCCCGCATCATTTGTATTATTTCTACTATCACTAGGGAAATTATTAGCACATTTAACTGCATTTATTTCCACATTATTAGAGTCCTTTAATCTCCAAATAGCTTCAATTTGGTTATTATCAATAGCAGCACTAGAACCATTCAAAGCCCTTATTCTTCCTGACTCTAAAGCAAATGTAAAAGTTGCTGTAAAAACTCCATCTCTTTTTGCTGTAAACTCTCCAGTAGCAGGATTAAAAGTTCCTCCACCATTGGAATTATTATACTTCTGAGTCCATGATGTTAGATAACAAGGAGTACGATGTGGCATACCGTTATAGGTTCCTGGACTTACACCTCCCTGTTCATAACACACCACTTCTTGCGAATTTTTAGTCGCGATAAATACTGATTTCTCAATTGGATTAATAATTACATCATTCCATTCTATTCCATTAGAATATTGTATTTTTTTAGATTCTGTGTTGTATCGAATCGCTCCTTCTTCTGCTTCTATTGCTGTTTGACTTGTATTTCCTAACCCTATAGCACTTTCTGTAGCTCCTCTAACATCCAATTTAACCTTAGGCAGGTTATTTCCTATCGCTATATTTCCTGTTATATTTTCTACTAAAAAATCATCTGTTGCACTTGAAATTGTGTTAACTGTATTTTTTAAAGGATCAATATGCAAAATTCCTTTTGGTTGTTCTACCCCTACTCCTATTTGTGCATTCGTATTTATAGAAAGAACGAAAAAAGAGGATGTTAAAAATATAATCATATTTTTCATAAGCCGTAAATTGTTAAGGTATTATAACTTGCATCATTAATTAAGTTTCGACTCCCGCCAAAAGTATGGAAAATGTTAGGTGATAATGTCTCATTTTTTTTCAGATAAAAAATACCTGTACAGTTTATAGAACTGATATTCGTTGCATTCCCAGTTGAGAATCCTGGATAAGAGTTTAAACATCTATATTCAGGAACACCTTGACTTGCATTAGATTTTAAATGTATTTCGATATAACTATTATTAGGAATAGCAGCAGATGACAAAGCTGCATTAAAACTTACTACATAAACTCCGTCTTTAGGAGCTGTAAAAATTCCAGTTACAGCATCCAAACTATTGGTTACATCCTCTTGTTTTGTCCAACTTTTTATTAAAACTTGTGTATTATTTGCTAAAGATTGATTAGAAGAGTTATTAGCGTATACCAAAGCATTTAATGATTTACCAGGAAGATTTATCCAATTTGTACCATCAGAAAGTTTTAAATTACCATTGTATTGCAAAGCACCTTCTTTTGCTTGAGTAGCCGTTTGTGTAGTAGAACCTATAGCTATCACATTATCTGTTAGCGTCTTACTTCTTAAATCAACTTTTGTTATAGGATTTATAGTTCCAACACCTAATTTACCTTCTGCTGTTACAACGACATCATCTTCGTAAATATTTTGAGTAGAACTATCATTATTCATTGAAGCGTCTATATGTAAAACTTGTTGAGGATTAGTTGTTCCCACTCCCACTTGCGCGAAAAGAGCTGTTGTAATCAGAAAGCTAAGAATTAAATAAATATTTTTCATATGCTATATTTTACTGCTCTACAATTGTCAAATTATTGAATCCAAAATTGGGCTTATTTACTACAGCATCCGAGCGAAGACCTCTCCCTCCACTCGTAGAGTTGTCAATCTTTTGTAGCAATTTTACAACTACCTTATCATTTTGTTTTAATTTCATACTACTTACGCAGCTTCCTCCAGCTTGAGCTCCTCTTGTTGATTTACCATATGTTTTTAAACATTTTACTTCAATTACATTAGTATTTTTCACAAACTGACTCTCAACCGAACTATTTGCCAAGAATGCATTCCCTTCTTGAACAAAATCATAAGCAAAACTAAAAGTATAAACGCCATCTCTAGGAGCAACAAACTCACCAGTTGTAGCATTAAAATTATTAGAAATATCATTTGTAATCTCCCAACCAGCGATTATAGTTGCAGTATTATAAGTAAACTTAATTGCTTTATCTGCAGTCCTAATTCTCGCCACTACAAACGATTTCTTTGGAACAGAATAAATATCCATCCATTGAATACCATCAGAAATTTGCAACTTTCCTCCAGAAGTATTAACATAACGAATAACTCCTGCTCCTACTGACTCTGCTGTTCTAGATGTAAAACCAATACCCAAAGCATTATTAGAGTTAGAAGTTGATCTTAGATCAAGTTTTGTAACAGGTGTTATCGTCCCTACTCCTATATTTCCATTCGTTGTTACTACAAAGTCATTATTGGCTTGTTCATTAGTAGGTGTACTAAAATTGTCTATCTTTCCATCCACATGAAATGCCCCTTTTACATCTTTTGTATTAATTCCTATCTGAGCGAATAAACTGAAAGTACTACCAAAAAAAAATAAAAGAAGTAATCTTTTTTTAAGGTCTTTGATCATTGGTTGATTTGGTTTTTAAATTGATCCTACAAAACTATGGTTAATTAATATAATGGTTTTGTCATTTCACATATTTTAAAAATTCAGAATTCTTTCAATATTTAAATTAAATATTCTTATTTTTAAAAACCTAAACAACTATAAATAAACACTCTAATTATTTATTCAGTTTTAAATATTCGGAAGGGTTCATTCCTGTTTTCTTTTGAAATGCCTTTATAAAAGTAGGATCAGATGAAAAACCAGCTAACTTAGATAAGTGACTTATTTTATAATTTAGAAAAGATTCTTCATTTTTCAACTTTTCGAGTAAATATTCAATTCTAAGTTCATTAATATAGTTTGAGAAACTCTTTCCGTATTCTTCTTTAATTGTACGTGAAAGATATTTTGTATTACATCCTATTTTATTAGACAAATGATATAAAGTAATATGTTGATCGATAAAGCCTTCTTCTTTTTCGAATTTCTTCAATTCTTCAATAATTTTATTTTTTGTTGAATCATTAATCGAAAACGAATCTTCTTTTTCAGTTAAATCAATAGAATTATCATCTGAAATTTTAGTTCTTCTTTTAGTATAAAACCAAATTATTGTTGAAACAGTTACAAGTAGAAAGGAGATTAAACCAATATAAAACAGTTTTTCATACTTTGTCAAACTATTTATTTTAGAATTTTTTTGTTGAACAACTGAACTTACAGCAGTTTTTGCTGACTTATCTATTTCATGAGTCAATTCCATAAACTCTTCGTTCACTTCATTTGCCTTCTTATAATCTCCTAACCCAGTATAAGCTTCAACCAATCTTTTTAGAATTTCTTGTTTCTTACTTAAAAAGTCTGTTGATTTACAATAATCCAATGCTTTTTCTAAGTAATTTATCGCTTTACTATACTCATGTTTTCTCAAAAAAATCAAACCTAAATCATGATATATTGCTGCATTCATATACTTATCAGAAGGATCTACTATAGATATAGCTTTTTTTGAGTAATTATATGCAGAATCGTACTTTTCCAATTTTGTATACATATAACTTACATTTGTATAAGCAGATGGCAAAACTTCTTTTTTCCTCTTTAATGACTTTAAACGTTCATAAGAATCGATAGATTTTTTAGCAACATTTAGTTTTTCTTCTAGATTTACAGTATCATCCATTAAAACAAGTTTTGAAGCAAACAGACTTCCTATTAAATCATTTGCTTCCTCATTATCTAGATGTTTTATTAATACCAACCCTTTATCTAAAGCAGAATCAGACTCACTTAACAATCCCATTTTCGCATACTGAGTCCCCAGAAGTCGCAATCCCATTGCTTCTCCTTCTATATAAGAAATATGCTCTGCTCTATTTATAGCTTCATTCGCGTAGAAGACACATGAATCGGCATTATTATTCAAATAATAGCCAAAACCTTTCAAATAATCTAGCTTTGTTACCAATTTTAAATCTTGCGAGGCTAATGCATTTAATTTTTCTTTTTCAATATTTTTAAAGAATTCATTAGGAGAAGTAGTTAATTCTGTTCGCAGTTTTTCATAAATATATTCAGATTTTTGAGCAGAAATTACAGAACAGAATAATACCATAAAAAAGTAAAGAGTCTTTTTCATATATAAGCTTTAGGTTTTTTATAAATATGTAATAGTAGAAAGATAACTTTAGTATTTCATAAAATATGCCAAAGGAACCTTCGTTTTCGATATTCAAAGTAACTCTAATTTATTTTTAATGAAAACAAATTTTGAATCACTTTTTCAGTAAACCTTTATGTAATAAATCTATTCTTTTAGTTGAATAGGTATTTTTTTGACTAAAAGGTAATCCATGCATCGATACACGAGCATCGAACAAATCATACGAAATGGATATACAACTGATACAGAATCAATATAGCAAAGATACACAACCGATACATAAAAAAATAATTTTAAGGCATACAACCTCCATTAACCAATTAGGTTCGTCATTCGTCACTCCTACTTAACTTGTTTCTCTAAAGGTTAATTTTACTACATTCTATGTTATTCTCATCATAATTGATAATCGTGAAATCATAACGTAGTTTTGTACAAGAAGTCATATAACGATAAATCTTAATTAAATATATAATATTAAAGATATTTCATTTTACTTCTAAAATAGTTTTTTTCATTCGTATTATTTTTAGCAATTAACCTTTAAATTTTAAATAAAAAAAACCGCCAATTGGCGGTTGAATATCTATTCCAAATCAATAATCTTTCCTACCGATTGTCTAATAAGATTTATATAGGATTTTTTTTAAGAGTAGAGTTTTGTTGCATGGTGCAAACAACTCAAGTATTTTTAGGTATATAAACTTTACTCATAAAGATTAATTTAATATTTTATAATAAATAAGATTATAAAGAGCATACATCATTCCACATAAAAAAATACATAAAAGAGAAAATATTAAATGTCCGTATTGTAGATAATTATCATGATTAGTTTTATGGGATATTATAAAATGTTTATTAAAAAACATTTCAATAGTTTGTTTTAAATCTTTATCAACATAGACAGCTAGATATTTTTTATCTATTGTTCTTATTCTTAACATTAATAACTCATTCAAAGGTAAAGAGAGATGATAGCTTTCTATATCTTTAAAATTGTAAGAAGTCTTATCCACCATGATATCATTTTCTCTAAACTCAATCCAAAAATGTTTTTTCTTCATTTGATTGAGTATATATCCATAAGTTGCTCCTACCACTGCCAGATATAAAAAGAATCTTAACTTTTCAAAAGCAGAACACACTAAAACAACAAGTGAAAATATTGGTAGATAAGCATACGTCATTTTAATCATTTGCTGATGATAATATGCTTTTCCTATACTTTGTTTTTGAACATTCATTTATAATTCTGCTTTTCTAAACGACTATTAAAAAATAAAATTTTCATAGATATTCTAATTTCTTTGGGTTCATTTATTATTATAGCTTTAAATGATACGCTAAATATTGTAGGTTATTTTTAAGAGTTTTATATAAATAAGATGTTTGTAAAACAACAATACTAGATCCTTAAAAACAATACCCAATTGTTTTCATTTATTCTTTTGGGAAAAGTTTCTTGAAATCTTCTTTGTCTATAAAATATTGAAGATATAACTTCACGTTTTCTTCGTAAACTTTTTTTAGATACGCTTCATCTGTATCTTTATTTTCTTTCCGCATTGATCGAAGAGCTGGATTAGCACTTCTGAAGTGTAAAATAGGCAAAGGCTTGTCTATCGTACCATAACTAGGGTCTTCATTTTGTATTTTATTATAGTAAAAAATAATATCTGGATAAACATTTTTATTTTTTTTTGAATTGCCAAAATCAAGTAATTCTTTATTTAAATAAGCACCTTCACTTATAACCAATGTTTGTACATATTTATTTAATTCTTTAGAAAAAAATATATACGAATCTCCTCTCAAGTATGACATATTACGATTACTAAAATAAGTTGTTTTACTAATTGTACTACCACCTAATCTTTCATCATCTCCATCATATTTACTTAAATATGGAATCGGTTCTTTCAATAATTTTTTTTCAGAATTATCAATATAATTTAGTATTTGAATTTCTTCTATATTTCGTGGTCTTAAAAAGATATAACTAATTAAGAAAAATACCAGCGGTGCACCAATAAGTAACCCTAAAAAATAGCCAATTGTTTTCATTTACTTGTTGGGAAAAATAGTTTATTTTTTTAGATGTCCTATTTAAAACGCTTTTTGAACTCTTCCTTAGGCATTACATACGTTAAATACTGCGTTACATTATAACGGTATTCTTCTTCGGTTGGGGATATTAATGTTGGTGCTTGTTTGTAAACACCATCTTCATCCAATTCGTCAATATCCATATTCATAATTAGCTTTTCGTTGGCGCCTTTATACCAAAAAACCAAAATAGGATTTTCCTTTGTGCCAAAAGTCTTATCATTGTATTGCAAAGGATCAACTTTTACAATAAGTTCTTTGTTGTCGATTTTANNAAAATTTATCACCATAAGGATCAAAGCGCATTATTCTATAATATTTATGATTAATATTATCTAAAACTATTTCATCTTGACTATTCCCATAGAGTCCTTTAAAAAAAACTGTTCCTTTAAAATAACTAACATGAGTAAACTTACCTGAAAAATCTTTACTATCAACTCTAATTCTAATTTTCTTGGATTCTTTGATATATGTTTCAACAAAATCTTTACCTTTATTTTTACTTACGAAAAGTAAATTAATCAAAAAATTTAATAATAAGATAACAACAATTCCACCCAATATTTTTAATAGTGATTTCACTTAGTTTTTAAAACGTTTTTTGAATTCTTCCTTTGGCATTACATACGTTAAATATTGCGTTACATTATAACGGTATTCTTCTTCGGTTGGGGATAATTGTACATCTTTATTAATATAAAACCCATCACTATCTTTTTCATCCGTGCGTATATCTGTCATTAGCTTTTCGTTAGCACCTTCATACCAAAAAACTAAAATAGGATTTTCTTTGGTGCCAAAAGTCTTATCATTGTATTGCAAAGGATCAACTTTTACAATAAGTTCTTTGTTGTCGATTTTAGCAGATTGTGCTAAATAAAATTTATCACCATAAGGATCGAAACGTATTATCTTGAAATAACGCCCACTATAATCATCCTTAATTATTTTCCCAGAATAACCTCCATATAAACCCTTAAAAAAAGCTGTTCCTTTAAAATAACTATCCTGTGTATTTCTACCTGCAAAAAAAACTGGATTTACTTTTACTTTTAATTCTTTTGATAAACTTTTATATTGTTCAACATACTTTTCTCCTTTATTTTTACTAACAAAAAATAAGTTAATTAAAAAATTGAGTAGTAAAATTATAATAATTCCTCCTAATATTTTTAATAGTGTTTTCATATTTTAAACATCTAAAGCAATTACATTAATACCATTACTCTTATCAGATTCATTAAAGTCTTCTGCAACTCTTTTTGTTTCATCAGCCAATTTATTTTCTTTTTTATCGGCATAGGTACCAATGGCAATATTGGCTATAAAACCGGCTATTCCTTTGTAACCTTGGTATTTATCAGCTTTTAATCCACTATGCCCTATATAATTACGCAAAGCACCTGTTAAACTTTGCGATACATTACCTGTAGCTTCTCCTGCTGCATGTTGCACTGCACCACCCACTGCATTACCTACATTTTTATTGATAATGGTACCACCAACTTCGGTTGTAACACCTGCTGCAGAAAGACCTGCACCCGTTGTAGCAGTTACCCCGTCGGTTGCCATAGCAGAAGCCGTACTTGCAGTAGCTACATTTTCGCCACCCCAATCGGTGTCACCAAGCCACTCGCTCGGAAAATACATTACCCCAGATATTATCGCAGAAACACCAACTGCTACTGCACTTGTACCCGCTGTAACCCCGCCAATAAACCCCATTACAAATTGGCTGCCTGCTTGCCATAAATATTCTTTGGTATTGTTGTTTGTGATAAAATCTGCTGCTTTTTGTGCTATTACAGGATCCATGATAATTGTAATTTTACCTTTTTGCGGACAATCTAAAAAAGAACGATTAAGGAGAGCAAAATCTTGATTAAAACGAACTTTTTTATGAGATTCACTCCATTTTATGCTTAAAGTAGCATCACAATCGTGTGCCATTTTAAAGAGGGCAACACCTCCTGCAACAACACTTACTGCGCAAGCAGCAATAATAACCACTGCTGCGGCACCACCTGTAAGCACTATTGCTGCACCAAGGGCAATGCCTAATGCTAAGGTTTGTAACCCACCCCAAAGTTTTGCAGGCTTTTTACAGGCAAAAGATCCACCTAATTTATTATCGGACATGGTTAAGAAGGGCTGTGTTTTGGTGCTATACATAACGTTACTAGGTGTAGTAGTTTTTATCATCTGCGGTGCGCCATTGGTCATCATGGTACAAATTGCCATTGTATCTTGTGGTACATAAGATTCTGCCATTATGCTTCTATTTTGGTTAGTTTGTAGGTTATCATAATCTTTACATTATTTTTTATTTCTTCAATAATGGTAACATCAGACTTGGTAATCCATCTATCAACAAGGTCATAAGTTGAGTTTTCCCTACAACTTAGTTTAAATTCAGAGAATTTGTATTTTACGAGTGGTAAAAATTTTTCGGTATATATTTTCTTAAAAGAGTCTATATCGTATCCTCCATCTTGCATTTCGCTTACTTTACGAAGATTTATAGTTTCGGGGGTTTCGCCAATTATATCTTGTCTAAAATTTAACTGCACAGGCAAGCCTTCAAAAAGCTGAGAGTAGGCAGTTCTTTTAAAGTCATCTGTTAATTTCTTATTGGTTACTAAATATTTGTCAAAAAATAAATCGAAAAACATTTTGGTATTTACCCATGATATTAGTTTTTCTTGATGATTAAAAATATCATCATAAATAGTAATAAAAGTTTTAAGATCATTACTTGAAGTGGGATTTCTTAAATAACTGTATTTAGAAGCTAGATTATTCTTATGTCTTTTCCATTTTTCTAAAACTTCGTTGTAATTTTTGATATATTTTATTTTACCAGAATGAGAATCTAAACCTGTCTCTAAATTACATGCTATAAGATCTATATCAGACATCAATTCTACAGCTTCATTCATTTGCTCAGGATAGGTTTCAATAATATTTTCTATCAACTCTACCTTTACTAAACTTTCTCCATTTTCTTGATACTTATTTACAAAAAACTCTCGTTTTGTGTCCGCATGATTCATCATAATATCACCTACATAAGTCATAACAGACTGCTCACATCTGTATCTTGCTTGATAATCGTGTGCAATCTGAACATTAGTATTAGATTCTGAAATATCTTCATTTATAAAATCATTTATCAAAATTAGCATAACATGAAACGGTATCTCATTTCCAATAATCTGTTGCGTAATCCCACAATGTTGATTATGAAAATTAACCAATTCTTCAACAGTAATATTGTGCTTTTCTGCTATTGATGCTAATGTATCGTCTTGTTGTATTTCGTATTCTATAATTTCCATTCTCTTAATTTATATCAACTTGACTTCCTGAAATTGTTGTAGATGTACTAAATAATGCTTTCGCTCCTTTTCCATTAATACTTACAAGATCAGTACCTTCTATAATAATTGCTTTTCCTTTTATTTTAATGATTCCATCTTTTGTTAATATAATGGAACTTTCACCTGATTTTAATAAAGTTGCGGTTTCACTCTTAACATAATAATATCCCGAACTACTTGCAAAAGTTGAAGTTCCTTTTTCTCCAACATTTTCAACACTATTTGTACCAATGTTAATTCTATTTGCACTTGTAATATTTATAGTTTGATTTCCACCTATATTATCAGTACAATCAGCACTTATTTCAGTCGTTAAATTTCCTGTTCCACTTAAAGTAACATGATTACCTGCTTTATCTTTAATTTCGATACCTGCTCCATCGTTTAGACAAATAATGTTACCACTTTTACTACTCAAACTTTTCACATTATTTCCTTGACCACCGCCGCCGCCAACTTTTCCATGGAACATACCACCCATTACGAAAGGACGATCAGGATGATGATGTTGAAAAGCAACCATTACTTGATCACCAACTTCTGGAATAGCCATAAAGCCACGGTTTGTTTTTACTTTATCACTTCCTCCAGCATCAGGTGTCATCACACGAATAAACTCTGATTTATTATAGCCATTTTGCCAATCAAATTGCACCTGTACACGTCCTTGATTTTTAGGATCAGTATTCGAAGTTACTTTCGCTACTTGAATTTCGGCTCTCGGCATCTTAAATTCTGGACGAGGTAAAAATCCTGTATCCGCAGCAATCGCCTCAAAAGTTCCGTTGTAATAACCACGTGCATCAACTTCGTGTGTCGTTTCGGTTATCATTAATTTAGTAAAATAAGAGGTTCTATTTGTATCTGTTTGACGCATTTCGATATCTGCAATACAACCTGGATATAAAAATGGAATCGTCGTGGTACCAGACGTCACAAAAACATCAACTGCCTTACTACCAGCTGTCCCTTTTTGAGAAGCACTAATATCTAAGAAAGTCGCTGCTTTGATTGGGGCAACACGTAGCGAGGGTGTTTTAAACGTTTGTTCTGAAATAGAGTAAGCTCGTTTTGCAATATCAGAAGTATGTCTAATTTGTGAAGTTCCTGTCGTTAATTTTTCATTTTTACTACTATTATAGCCATAAAATGAAGGATTAATATGTTGGGCACGCATATTCACTTTTATATCATTTACGCTACTTCCGTATGTTAAAGTAATTGGTTTCTGTTGAGGCGGAAGTTCTCCAAAATGTAAGACCTCTCCATCATAAAAAAACTGCTCACCATAAGCTTCTGCCATTCTCGCCAAATAATTATAATGGGTCTCTTCATATTGCGTAGAATAGGTAATACTCCCATATTTTGCTGCAATGCGGTAATCAAATTTACTTTTGCTTATCCCTTGTTTGATCACTTGATCTGCAATACTATTTAGACTGATTGAATCTGTTCCACCAAAACTTTGAGTGTGAGGAGCTGCATCTAGCAAAATTGTTGGGCTATAACCTGTTAACAGAATATTTCCTAAACTCCCTTGTTCTTGTACAAAACCAACTTCGGTAATGACACCAACAAAAACACGTTCTGGACTATCCTCAACTCCGCTGTATCTAAAAATTGCAGTTAATCTTTTTCCTAAAAATTTCTGTGCATTCTCCAAGCGGTAATTCTCTGCATCACCCAATACATCATGCGCTAATTCTAGCGAAAATTCATGGTGTTTTTTTGCACTTTGAACCAATTTGAAATGTTTGAAAAAATTGATTATTTCACCTTCAATCACCAAACTAAGCTTTACAACACGATTAATTCCCAGTATATCATGTTCAGGAATTGTTTTCGCATTGTATATTTTTGAAGTAGGTTGATTTCCCCATAAATCCTTGTCCACATACGTTTTCGCATTGGGAACAATCGGTTGATTCATGAACATTTTCGAATAATCTTGTGTTTTTTCAAACGATTGATTCAATTTTCCATCCGTTACTTTTGCAATTTTAGCATCAACTTGCGACGTTATTTTGTTGTCCAAAGCATTTATTGCATCATCTTTTAGTTTAGATGGATCAACAGATGGTTTATTTTTTGGAAGTTTATCATCTTGAAACATAGTAATAGAGTTTAGGTATTTAGCTTAAAATTATACAATTAAGGAATGAGAATGCATTAATTTTTTGTTAAAACATCTCATTTACAAACAAAAAACTCCTGATGCAGCCTTCGCATCGCACCAAGAGTTTCAAATTTTCATAAGTTGGTTGGTTAGTAAACTTATGCGATTTTCGATTGAAATAAATTATCGAGCTGAAGGCCAAACACCGTCGTAAGAAGCTGTTCCGTAATCGATTTTCTCTGCACTCACTACAAATGAAATTAACATATTGTTGTCGTTTAATGCATCAAAATTTAATTCGTGTTGA
>NZ_DKHL01000039.1:0-4315 GCF_002453775.1 Empedobacter sp. UBA6745 | reverse complement strand
GCCTTGACTTTTTGGTTACTTTTTAGTCAAGTAAAAAGTGACATTAAAGAAAAGGAATACCTAAGCCACATCGTGACTTCTCCTTTTAATTTCAAATTCTTAATCTCAAATTTTTAATTTCAAATGTTTTTTGCGCTCTTTCCTGAAAGGTATATGAATTCAATATTCATAAAATAATAGAGGCCATGAATAAAAAATGAAAGCAAGATTCATTGACAAGCTCAGAATGACAAAATCTGTTGTTAAAAGTGAATTTTTTTTATTTCGTTATGTAATGTTTTTCAATTATCATAAAAAAAACTTAATTAATAAAGTATGAATATAAGAAAAAACTATTAAATTAATTTAGAATAAATTAAAATAATAAAATAGCTTTGTCAAAATTTTCAAAATGAAAAAAGTAACAATAGTACTTTCATTATTATATGCGTGCATTATTTCTGCACAAGAAAAAGATTCAATACAGACAAATACATTAGGCGAAGTAATTATCAATACTTTTATAAAAAAAGATACCGATACTTCAAATAAAATGCCGTTGAAGTTTATCGAGAATCCTCAAGTTTTTTCGAGTATTGATAAATCAGTTTTAGATCATCAAGTTATTTTTACAGTAGACGATGCTTATCGTAATGTAACTGGTTTACAAAAAATGTGGAATTCTACAGGTCGATCTGGAGATGGAGGAGCTTATGTTACTTTAAGAGGTTTTGTTTCCAACAACTCTTTACGTAACGGTTTGGTAGCCCCTGTTTCTACTACTATAGATGCTGTAAACTTAGAAAGATTAGAAGTATTAAAAGGTCCTTCTGCTACAATGTTTGGTAGTAATGTTACTTCTTATGGAGGTGTTGTAAATAGAATTACAAAAAAACCGCATGAAAATTTTGATGGATCAGTAAGTATTGCAGGTGGAAGTTATAATTACTACCGTGCATCTGCAGATATTAATGCTCCAGTTACGAATGATAATAAATTAATGTTTAGAGTCAATACAGCGTATACAAATTCTGGTACTTTTCAGAAAAAAAATAGCGGAAATGAATATTTTGCTTTTGCTCCATCATTACGTTACAAACCGAATGATCGATTAGATATCAACGTTGATCTTGAAATGTACGAAAATAATGCAATGGCAGAGCAGATGTTTTTTTACTTAGCAGGTAATCCTTCTTTAGGGATTAATAATATGAAAGATGTTGAAAGAGTTTTGGGATTAGATTACAAACAATCTTATGTTGGAGATGGTCTTAAAGCCAAATCAAAAGTCAGAAATTTATTTGGTCAAATAAATTATAAAATTAACGATCATATTAAATCATCTACGAATATTAGTAATGCTTATTCTCAATCGAATGGATTTAGCCCATATTTTTATGTTGCTCCAGAAAGTACTTATACTAAAAATCCATTAGATACAGAATTAGGCGTTATGCGTGCAGATCAATCAACAAGAGATAGTAAAAAAACAATTTTCCAATTACAACAAAATTTTAATTACGATTATACATTTGGTAAAATGAGAAATAGAACGGTTGTTGGTTTAGATTATATGCAAACCAAAAATAATCAAATGTTTATTTCTGGTGATTTTGATTGGGTTCCGTTTAAAAATGGAAATTATTCAAACATGAATAATCATACTTTACAAGATTTTTATAATACTTCGAATTCGGTTGGTGAATATCCAATAATAGGTGAATTAAATACGTATAGTGCTTATATATCAAATGTTTTTACACCAGTACAAGGATTAAATATTTTAGCTTCTATTCGTTACGAGAATAACGATTCTAAAAGAGGTAATTTATATAATAACCCAACAGAACCATATTCACAATCAGCTTGGTCTCCAAAGTTTGGATTTGTATATGAATTTGTTCCAACTAAATTCTCTGTTTTTGGTAATTACCAAAATAGTTTCAAAAGCAATGGATATTATGCCATAGATAAAGAAAATACTCAAGTTCTTTCTGATCCTGAAAAAGGAAATCAATTTGAAGGAGGTTTTAAAATGAATATTTTTAATAATAAAATTAATGCGACCTTAAGTTATTATAATATCAATGTCAAAAATTCTTTATTATATACAGGAGAATATACTGATACTTTTCAATCTGTTCAATCACAATCAGGAAAGGTAAAAAGTGAAGGGGTAGAATTAGAGCTTAATGCTTATCTAGTGAAAGGATTTTCGCTAGTAGGAGGTTTGGCTTATAATAATGCAAAAATTGAAGAAAATCCAACAGATACTTCTTTAGAAGGAACAAGACCTACAACTGCTGGTTCTGAGTGGTTAGCAAATTTTAATGCAAGTTATCAATTCTTAGATGGTAAAATAAAAGGATTAGGATTCGGAATTGGAGCAAACTATGCGAGCAAAAATCAAGTAAATAGCACCTTTTATTTACCAGAATATTTTATCGTAAATGCAAATGCTTTTTTCGATGCGAAGAAATTTAGAATAGGTGTAAAAGTAGATAATCTAACAAATGAACATTATTGGATTGGTTATACAACAGCAAATCCACAACAGTTAGTAAATGTTTCGGGAAGTCTTACATATAAATTTTAATCAAAAATGGCTTCCAAGCAAAAATCATCAAAAAAAGTAGGAAAACTGAAAAAAATATTTGGTAAACTACATCTCTGGTTTGGGTTAATTATTGGATTAATAATTTTTGTTGTTTCAGTAACTGGGGCGTTATATGTTTTCAAAGATGAATTTGAAAATATTGCGCGTAAGGATGTTATCTATCATCAAGAAAAAGATGTAGAGAATAAGAAAGTTATCCCAATTCGTCAACTTGAAAAATTAGTTGACGAACAAACCCAAGAAAAATATCCTATTCATTGGGTAAATATACCAATGGATAAAAACATGTCTTATATGTTCTATTGGTATGAACATGATGTAAATGCTTGGAATTATTTTGATGAATTTCCTATTTATAAACAAGCTTATGTAAATCCTTATACAGGTAAAGTTTTAAGAGTTTATGATGAAAAAAATGGCTTTTTTAATATCGTAAAAATGATACATTGGAGTTTCTTATTAAAACAGAGCTGGGGAAGCTATGTGGTAGGAATTCCTGTTATTATCTTTATTTTTATGTTAATTAGCGGTATTGTATTATGGTGGCCAAAAAATAAAGCTGCTAAAAAACAACGCTTCTGGTTCAGATGGAAAAACATAAATAATTGGAAACGTAAAAATTATGATCTTCATAATATCTTAGGTTTTTATTCTTCAATTTTCGCTTTAATATTTTCTATTACTGGATTATTTTATGCTTTTTTCTTTATTCAAGCTGCTATTTATGTGATATTTTCGGGAGGCAATACAACTTATCCAGATTTTTCTCATATAAAAACAACTGCGCCAATTGAATTAAGACAAGAATCTACACTCGATAAGATTATTGAAACTGTAAAAACCAACTATCCTAACTCGTATGGTTTCTCTATTGATTTAGGACATGAACATATGGACGATCATGAACATCCAAATTTTGAAGTTTATGTTGCACATAAAAAACAAGTTTATTATAGCAGCAGTAGTTTAATTTTTGATGAAAATTCAGGAGAATTGCTACATATACATGATCCAAAAGATAAGAACTTTGGAGAGAAAGTTGTTGGAGCAAATTATGATATTCATGTTGGATCTATTTTAGGATTGCCTACAAAAATATTGGCTTTTGTTGTAAGCTTAATTTCTGCTTCTCTACCAGTAACAGGTTTTATGATATGGTGGGGAAGAAGGAAAAAAAAGAAGAAAAGTTAAGTTGTTTTTAAATAAACTTTAAGATGTCAAAGGACCTCTAATTCATTTTTTATGTGAATTTGAGGTCTTTTTTTATCAAAAGAGAATACTCATTTAGATAAATGGTTAATCAACTAACTTAAAATTCTACAGAAAATAAATGAAATTGCAAAACATTGTATTGAAGACTTAGACGATAATAAGGAATAACAAAAACCAGTTGTCATTCCGAAGTAGTGAGAACGGATGAGGCATCCTTTTTTGTTTCGTTTTTTTGGATGAGCTTCCCCGTAGGGCATATGAATACCGATAATTAAAATAGATAAGCTATGAATAATAAAATGAAAATAAAGAAAAGGAATACCTGAGCCACACCGTGGCTCCTCCTCTTAATCTCAAATGTTATTGAAAATGAATTAAAACTCCGACGATTTAGAATCGAAATGTAATTCAACTCTAAATTATTGGAATAAAAAAAGTTGGAGTGTTTGAGCGAAGCGAGTTGCCAACTTTATGAAAATAATTTAGTTAGTTGAATCATTGAGAGAC
>NZ_DKHL01000054.1:0-4727 GCF_002453775.1 Empedobacter sp. UBA6745 | reverse complement strand
ACTGGAGGTTTAGTTCAACATCGTATTGGCGAAATGGCGGGATAAGGAAGAAATTGAAAGTTTCTCCTTTTTTTTGTCGCAACAGCCTTTTATATTTCCTTTTTTCATAAATTTAGAAAATAATAAAAGGCTGTTGCTTAGGTTAGAGCAAGATTGAAGGTTTAGGCTTTCTAATCCGCCACTATCGCCAATACGCGACCCGTTATCGCTCAGTGTAAAAAGCCAACCGCACAAATGGCACATTTGGTTTTTGCCGACACACGAGCCAACGCTCAAAAAACCAAAAGAGCCATTTTTTTCCAACGCTCGACAACCAAGTGAAAATAATTTATTACTTTTGACCAAATTTAGACAAGTACAAAACAAGACAATGACACTTGGACAAAAAATAAGAGAATTAAGGGAGCAAGCTGGTCTTAAGCAGAGAGAATTAGCTTATCAACTCGGTATTGGAGAAGGTTTTCTAAGTAAAGTTGAGAATGACCAGAAACCCTTAAAAAGAGAAGATTTAACTAAGTTGAATGAACTCTTTAAAACACCAATTGAAGAATTGGAATCTTTGTGGCTAGCTAACAAAGTATATTCTATTGTTAGAGACGAAGAAACCGCATTATCAGCATTAAAAGTTGCTGAAGAGCAAATCACTTACAACACTTTAAGGAATGGAAAATAAAATAATTGATACAATGCCGACAGAAATTTCAGTTGTTGAAGAGCCTCAAATCAACATTTATGGAGAAATTGAACCAGACGTCTTAGAAAAAAGTGTTTGGGATAAATCAGTAAAAGTTGAGGAGAATGGCTACTATTGGAAAAAAGACCCCGTTTTTACCAAAGGTGGAGAAATTCCAAATGACAAACCAATAATTGTAGAATTGTTTTGCGGGTGCGGAGGAACTTCAATGGGATTTGAAATGGCTGGTTTTGAAGTTGTTTTAGGTTGTGATATACACGCCCCATCTATTCAAACATTTAAAGCAAATCATCCAAATTGCTCTACAATTTTAGGTGATGTAAAAAAAGTTGACCCAAATACCATTAAAGAACTTCTAAATGGAAGGCAATTAGATGTAATAATCGCTGGTGTACCTTGTCAAGGTTTTTCCCTGAATAACAGAAAGAGACATCAAGAAGATGATAGAAATTTGATGTATAAGGAATTTGTTAAGTTTATAGAAGTCCTTCAGCCTAAAGTGGTAGTCTTAGAGAATGTTTCAGGTATGAAAAGTACAGGCAATTTTGTAGAAGAAATTGAAAAAGACTTATCAAGAGCAGGTAAAATGAAAGTCAAAAGTAAACTTCTATATGCTCCTGATTATGGCGTTCCTCAAAAAAGAAGCAGATTAATTTTTGTTGGAATAAGAGGCGAAGAATTTGATTTTAATAACATTGAGAAAACCCACGGGCCAGAAACAGGCAATCCTTATGTAACCATCAAAGATGCCATAGGTGATTTACCTGCTTTAAATCCAAAAGAGACAAAGAAAAGATACAAATCAGAGCCTTTTTCAGAATACCAAAAATTAATGAGGATGAATACAAATGGAACAGTTCAATGTCATACTGCACCTAATCATCCTAAAGACACAATTGAGAAAATTAAAAACACAAAACCTGGAGAACCAATGTATCCAAAGTTCAAACAGAGAATACGGTTAGCTTGGGATATTTTAAGTCCAACACAAGTTTCTGGTGGAATAAGACCACAATTCCAATTCGGTCACCCAGAAGATGCTAGAGGTTTAACGATTAGAGAAAGATGTAGAATTCAAAGTTTTCCAGATGATTTTATTGTAAAAGGAGGAATTGTTCAAGGTAGAGTTCAAACAGGAAACGCTGTGCCTCCTTTATTAGCGAAAGCTGTAGCACTTGCAATTAAAAAGTACTTATAATGAACTATAGAATATGGTATAGTACTGAGCCTTTTGCCGATTTTGTTATTGACAATACAGAACTCAGGAATAAAACATACGTCAAGAAAAAAATGTATGAAAGTGATGCAAACAATGCAAAGAACTTTCATACAATGCCTGACCACATAAAGAAAATACTTTATTTGGATGCACCTGATTTAATCGTAGAAATTGACCACGAACCGATTTTTTCTATCGAAGTGTCAACAGAAGCTGGCACAGGACACAATGTGTTTCAACGTTTTGCTAGGTTGGCAGCCTCGGTTGAAAATAATGTGCCATCCTTTTATATATATCCAGAAGCAGTTATTATTCATAGGCAGAATAGTTCGAAATGGGATAAAATTAATCCATTAATTTTTAAAGCATTAGAACACGTAATGTCTATTTATAATATTCCCTCTCTATTTTATTATTTCCCTTCTGACTTTAGAGAGTATGAATATAACCCTATGGATAGTCCTAATTTAAGAGAAAAAGGATTAAAATATGATGGCAACAGAAATTATTCCGGAAGTCCACTTGGTACGGATCAAGAAATGATAAAAATGTTCGCTGCAATAAATGAAATCATTTCAATCAATGAAAGGCACGGGGTTATTAAAGGGCGTGAAAAATTATTGGCGAACAGAGATATAATTGAGAGAAAAGATTTAATGCAAAGTGAATATTCTGGTAAAGACGGTAATTTGTCTATGTCTCCACTTTCTGCAACTCAATTAATTCCAACTTCTTATATATTAAATTATTTATCACAGTACGAAAATGCTGATTATGAAATTGGTGAACTACTAAGAAGTAGAGAAAATACATTGGTTTATCAAGTAGATTCGAGAACATTTAGGTCAGACCCTTATGCTGGTTGTATAGCAGCAATTGATTACCTTAAATGTAGAGAAGGAAAGACATTCGAAGAAAGAAGATATAATTTAATTACCATTTGGGGAAAACTAACTATTGATGAAGAAAATGAAACCATCATTGTATCTACTGAAAATGGAAGCACAATCAAATCGCTTTCTGATTCGGTGAAATCTAGTGAGTCAAAAAATATTTTGACGAAAGATTATGAGGATTTAAGAAGTCACGAAATTCCTAGATACTTTATGCAAATGCGATATGGCTCTACATTTTCAAAAACTAAGGTAGTCAGGATTTTTGCATACTTTGCTGATGCAATTATTTTTCCTGACGGTGCATTATGGAGAGACGCCTAACTATGAGAGAAGAAAGAGTTACAATTAACATATTGAATTGGCTGGAACGTAATGGCTGGAAAATTGTTTGTTATGACTTTCCACAAAGCGGAACAGGGGTTTTACTCCACCCAAATTCAGACGAAAATAGAACTACAAAAAACAAAGGTGGTATAATTCCTGATATTTTAGCAACTAGAAATTCTGTTGCTTTATTTTTTGAAAACAAAGACAGATTTGTGCTATCTGATTTTGAAAAATTGAAGGAAATAAAAACATTAGGAAACTTCTCAAATTCTTTATATGCAATATTATCAGATTTTAATGTAACATCAATTTACTACGGTGTTGGAATACCAGCAATCGAGAAACATATCAAAAAATCTTTGGAAAATATTGACGGTATAGACTTTTTAATTAGCACTCTTGAAAATGGAGAAATTGAGATAAACTTTGACAAAAATGAAGTCCTACGCTAACAGCCACACACATTGCCAAGCCACAAAAGCCAAAGCTCAAACCCAAGCTTGGCAAAGAGTGTGTCTGTCCCAACGCTCGACAAAACCGACAGAAAATCGAACGGACGAAAAAGAACACCGAAGCGATAACAGGCGTTTGGCTCAATGGCGGGTGACTTGGTTAATTGAACATTCTACCTCGCATCAACTTTTGTGGTGTATTGACAGTTTTGTGCTCCGAAATCCGCCACTGCGCCAAGCGCCAAAACGTTAGCAGTAATCTTTACCAAACTATGTACACAAAATGAAAATCATTAATTTTTTTCCAATCTTATTAATCCCTATTTCTTGTATTTCTCAAAATGTTTCAGAAAAATACATCATTGATGATGATGGAATTAGTGTTGAAAAAAATGACAGTAAGAAAAAATATGATGAAATATATAACTCTAACAATGAAATATACAAAATTGGTCGAATTTTCACATTTTCTTACTATTACGAAAACCTCAATGGTAAAAAATTTTTGATTGCAAAAGGAGATGAAATTAAAAAAGAGAATTATAGTATATTCGATTGGAAATTTATAGAAATAGAAAATCAAAATGACGAAACTGTAAATAAAATAAATCTGAAGCCGATTGCTGGAAATCCTTTTCAATCACAAATTGACGATTATAATCAAACTGGAATTTCCTACGAATTTATTATGAACAATGAACGACCATTAACAATGGAAGTTACAGGAGCAATTGAAAACGAAATGAATGTTTGGATTCATCCTCCGAGAAGCAGTTTTTTCCAAATTTTAGAAATAAATCCGTTTCCATATATAAAAGCACCATACAAAATTGGAACAAAATGGAACTGGAAACTCGGAATTGGAGATCATTGGTCCGATAAAAGATGGTTGGAATGGAAAGGAGGAATTGAAAATAATTATGAGTATGAAATCGTAGATAAGAAAAATATTTCTACAAAATTGGGAAATTTAGAATGTTATATTGTAAATGCAAAGGCAAAAAGCAGAATTGGAGAAACCGAATTAATTTCTTATTTCAATCTTAAGTATGGATTTGTAAAATTAGAATATAAAAATATTGACGGAACAAAAACAATTCTCGAACTTGAAAAAGTAGAATAAAAAGACTACAGCTAAT
>NZ_DKHL01000055.1:8151-8607 GCF_002453775.1 Empedobacter sp. UBA6745 | reverse complement strand
TGAAACGAGTTCAAGATGACATTTAGTAATTGTAATTATGTTAATAATAACTATAAGTTAAGCTGAATTACCCTTCGATTTTGCTCAGGTGGCTTGATTCGTCAGTCAGAGTAACGTTTGCAAAACGTTGTATCGTAGACTAAACGATAAATATACAAAATCAGGGAGATAATTCCCTTCTTGAAAGGAGTTAGTGGAGCTTAGGTAAAATTGTTACAAGTTGATAATAATTATATGTTCATTTTTATCATGAGTTATTATTGTTTTCATATGAATTCATGTACCCTTCGGGGAAGTCTTGACACAAAAACATTTGAGATTAAGAATTTGAAATTAAGAGGAGAAGCTCCAGTGGAGCTTAGGTACATTTCTAAACTTTTACCTTAATGCAAAGTCTGTGCTAACAGAGTATGTGATTACAAAAAATCAAGACTTCGATTTTCGACGTTCAATCTT
>NZ_DKHL01000055.1:0-8132 GCF_002453775.1 Empedobacter sp. UBA6745 | reverse complement strand
CGTCTGCAAATCGTATGTCGGTTTAAAAAATCTTATTTACAGTAATCTCGACTTTTCAGCAATGACGGATTATTAAGTTCTAAGTAATGAGTTCTAAGTATTATGTATTTTAGGAACAGAATTTAGATGTGAGATATGAGAGGGCGTTATATAAATAATATTTTCTGAGATCGTTTGATGAGGTTAAAAAAAACTTGTATTCAATGATTAATAGATACTTTGAATTCTACAACCTTACACTATTTTTAAAATAATTTCATCTTGATTCATTTTTATTATTTTGAATTATATATCAAAGTAATGTATTTGGTTGTACATAAAATGTACATTCCTATGAATACATTTGTGGAAAATAATTTTATGTCAAAAAGTTATGCAATGCAACGTATGTATAGCGTTATACGATTTCTGAAAAATAAACCATCAACTATGGTAGAGATTCAGACTTATTTATTAAGATTAGATTCTGCGTACATAAAAAATGAAAAAACAATACGTCGTGATTTTGAAACCATTGAGGAGTTGTTTGGTTATGAAATAAAGTATGATAAAAGACAAAAAGTTTATAAAATAGAAAAAGTTGTAAATGATGTACATAAAGATAAGATAGTAGAATCTATTGCATTAACAAGTATTTTGCAACAGTCTGAAAATGTAAATAAATATATACATTTAGAGAAAAAACAAATAATTGCTACAGAATATTTCTATGATGTAGTTGAAGCTATCAAAAATAAGAGCATACTCTCCTTTACACTTAATAGCTATTGGACCGAGGCAACAAAAAGAAAATGCGCGCCAATTGCGATAAAAGAAGCGATGAAAAGATTCTATTTAATCGCCTATGATCTTGATAAAAAAGCAATAAGAAACTATGGATTGGATAGGATTTCAAGTATCAGAGTATTAAACGAAAAGTTTTCTCCAGTTGATTATGATGTAGACGAAATGTATCAACATGCTTTTGGAATTGAAAACTATGGTAATCCTGTGAATGTTGTTTTACGGTTTGACAATACGCAATTCAATTATTTAACATCTTTACCTCTGCATCATTCTCAAGAAATTATCAAAGAAGAAGCTGATACATTTACGATAAATTTATTCGTTCATCCAACACATGAATTGAAAATGGAAATCTTAAAATTTGGAGATAACTGTGAAGTTTTAGAACCAGAAATTTATCGAGAAGATTTAAAAAATACTATAACTAAATTATATAAAAAATATAATAATTAACATTTAACCATTTATAAATGAATAATGAATTAATAACCAATTTTATTGAAGAATATAAGTCAATAGAAAAACAATGGAGTGAAAAAGAAACAAAAGGTGACGACTTCAATGCATTTGATTTTATGCATTCTATTTTTGGAATTACAGAAACAAAACACTCTAAAATTGTTGCATATTTCTTAAATCCTTCTGCAAATCATGGTTTAGGAACTTTATTTTTGAATTCATTTCTAAAGAAAATAGAAATTTATTTTGACGAAAATATAAAGTATGATTGGGAAATTACCTCAGAAGATAAGAATGCTGATATTGTAATAAAAGCAACAAGTCCACAAAAGATTTCTGTTGTGATTGAGAATAAATCCAATGAAGCGAAAGATCAGGCAAATCAATTGTATCGCTATTGGTACGATCATATTTACACATTTCATGGTAAAGATTTAGATAAAGCTGAAAATAAGCATATATCACGTTTGGTTTATCTCAGCGGATTTAGCGGGAAATCTTACACAGAATTGTCATTAGAAAAATCTGACAACATTAGTTTAGATTATCTAAAATTAGATGAAACAAAAGGTTTTATTACAAATTGGTCATTTGTTACTGAATTAAGAGATTGGTTAACAGAATGTACTGATAAACTTGAAGAGAACAGTTGGTTTAAATTCTTTATAAAGAATTACATCCAATTTTGGGAAATACAATCACTAAAAAATAAATTTTACATGGAAAACTTAAATAATTACTTTAAAGAAAATAATAACAAAGAAGATTGGAATACATTGAATAACGCTCTATTAGACTTAAATAATTTAAAAGAAGAATGGTTAAGCTTATTCTCAGATAAATTAGGTCGAATAAATTTTAATACAAGTAAATTTTATTTTGACCATGATTATTACGATGGTAACCATGATTATAGATGGACATTAGGTAAAGGTGAAAATTGGGGTGACATCTGTTTTATTTATGAACCTTTAGTAGGACTTCAAATTTTCAAAAGTGTTTTTTCTACAAATAATGATAATTATAAAGATGAATTTGAACGTATTTTTTCTGCTGACTTTGACTATTTATACAATACTGATAAGTATGTTATGGTTTTAAAAGATAACATCAAGTTTGAAACCGAGGAAGAAGCTGCTTGGGAAATTGCGAATAATTCGGAGGTTTTGATGAATAAACTATCGGCTATTTTAGAAAAATATACCTATAACGAAGATGTGATTGAATTGTTTCAAAAAATTAGTAATGAAGTAAAATAATTAGTCGTGGTTTTTAGGCGTTAAAAAACTTGTTTGTAATTTATTTTTTTATAAACTATGGAAACAAAGAAAATCAAACATTTAGAATTTATTCGAGCAGAACTTCAAGTTGATAAAAAACATGCGATTTATTGTAAGAATTACTCAAGAGCAAGAGATTGTCATATAAGACTTAAAAACCTAAATAATGCAATTAATCAAGAACAAGACAAACTTTGGAATTATACTTTGTCGGTAAAAGTAAATATAAATATAAATAGTATTGATTATCTAATTGAAATTTACAAATACTTTGATCAACTTAATTATAAATTATTGTTACACGGTAAAATATTAGCTCAATTATCAATTGTTAATGAAGAAATAGATGATCTTTTTTTACAAGAAAATTACGAGAAATCAACCATTAAAATTAACGAACTTCAGCAATTAAGACAATTTATAACAGAAAAAGAGCTTTTAATTCATTCTTAAAACGTATGGATACCATTAAGATAAGATATCTGGATTTCTTGAAAACTGAATTACAATTTGAAAAGAAAAATGCTTTACATATAAACTGTTATTCCAGAACGAGAAATCTAAACATACAAATTCGGAAGGTAGAACGTGATATAAAATATGAACAAATTAAACTTTGGAATTATGTGTTAAACGAATCTATTTCTGTAACTAATTTTCAGTTGTTCGAGGATATTTTTAGGTACTTTGATCAAAAGAATTATCAATCAAGAATGATAGATAAAATTGAAAATCAAATTTTATTTAATCAAAAAGAAGTTACTCGATCAGTTAGTTTACAACACTATGAATTCGCTTCTGCTAAACAAAATGAAAATTTATACCTGATGAATTTATTGAATAAGAGATACGCTGTAAATGAAGAAGAAGTAGTTGAAATTGTATTTAGATGATTTACGTTCAATACCAGAAGAATATCATAGCGGATGTTTTAGGAAAGGTTTCCTTGGTGGCTGAAGTTTTCGAAGTCACGTTTTTTACGATTTCTTTCCTTCGAGTCCCTCAGGGAACAGTCTTTTTATCTTATGTTTGATTCTTTACTATTAACAATAATTTGCTCTTCTTGTTTTAGAATATTGATATTTTTTTTGAAAAAATACATCTTTCGAGTAGCTAAAGAATTTTCATTATCAGCCGAATTGATTGTGATTTCTTCTTTCTTTTGATCGAAAATTGTTTTGAGACTTAATAATACGTTTTTTATCATTAGAAAGTAAGGTTTTAATGTGTTGTATATTATATAATTATTGTTAATGTAATTTATATTAAAATGAAAACCCCAGCTTAGCTGGGGTTTTCATTTTAATTGTTTCAAGCTATAAATATCAATTACTTCTAATATTTCGTTCGATTTTTTTTCCGTAAACTCTGAATCAGTATATGGAATAATTAAACTAACTTTACTTTTATCTTTTTTCTTACGAGCTAAGCTAATTTGATTTCCTTTTATTTTAATGATGGTAACATTAAAATCATATTGATTATAACACAGTAAAAAATAATCCGTTTTTAAATTTTTTATTTTAGGATTAAAGTTCCACTTTTCTTTTGAAATTCTAGCTATTGAACAATTGCCGTCATTCAGATAAGGATTTGAAGCAATTATGTAAGGTTTGATTGACTTAGATTTTGTCTCAAATGTAAGTATAATATCATTTAGAGAGATTTCATCATCAGTTAATAATACAATATTATCTAAATCGTTCACTTTATTATTTAAATCATATTGTTTATGATGTTTCGGACACATAAATTGAACTGTATTTTCAAAATCTTCGTGTTTTTTACAAAATTCAACTTCTAAAACTTCTAAATTAATTTTGAATATTGAATCAGTTATTTTTTCAGCAAACTCTTCTAAAATTTCTTGAATGATAATTTTTCGTTCTCTACCTTTTATGTGAGCAGCATGTAAACCTGTATACTTTTTACATTTACCTCTATCTTCATTTAATTCACCACATGAAATTCTATTTCCGTATTTATTTTTACGATGTTTTCGAGCTAATTGCGTAACAATATCTGAAGTTCTTGGGCCTATATAAGTATAGATTTCTTCTAAAGTACCTTCTATAGTTGCCATAATATTTATTTGTATTAATTATTTAGAATAAATAGTTTAATATAATTAACTATCTCTTCTTGCCAATTTTTAATATCCGTTGATGTAGCAATTTGCATAATACTACATTCTTTATCTGACATTTCTAAATGTTTTTTTGAACTAAAGTAATTTCCTTTCTGAATGAAATGTTGATCAGAAGGATAAACAAGAGCAACTTTTTTAGCTTGATAAAATCGATGGTAAACATACATCTGACGAAGATCTTCAGGCGATGGATTGTAACCGTTAAGATTCTTCCATTTCGTATCCAAAACATAATTTTCTTGAGATCCTTTACATTTTAAAATAATGTCAGGTCGCATTTTAGATGAATATCCCGAAATAGGTTTCCAAAAACTTTTAGTTACTTGTGCTGAAACAAGATGTGTTTTTAATTTTCTTTTCAACGTCACTAAAATAAACTGCTCCCATAAACTATTCATATCAAACATTAAAGCCAATACATCATTTCGCCCTTTAGAAATATCAGGATGATAGTTCAACAATAATAATTTGGCAATTTCTAAAGCTGTTTTATAATGTTGATTTTTTCGGTCAAATACCATTTTATCAAAAGTAGATTCATTGACTTTAATTTCCTTCATTTCTGGGAAATTCAAAGCCAATGTACCAATTCTTCCTTTTAATAGAGGATTTGAGTTTAAGTGAGATAACAATTTTATCGTTTTGAATAAGATTTCATGAATCGTATGTTCGTTTGAATATTGCGTGTATTTTACATAAAAACGTTCTTTATGAACCAAATTTTGAGCAATATGTTTTGAGAATTGTAAAGCACCTTTTAAAGATGTTTGATTTCCTTCATTTTTACGGTATCTTTTTACTAATCCTCTATGAAGTAAGTATTCTACTTCTGAAATGAATAACTCAAAGTACAGCTCTAAAATAGAATTCGATTTCAGTTTAAGTGAACTAGAACCTGTCGATTTCACATCAAATCCCCAAACGGTTTTTATCATTCCGATTAATAAATCACGCCATTTTTCTTCACCAGACTTATCTGCTTTGGGTAAAACTTCAATAGTCGTTTTCCCAATCTGAATTATACCTACATGTTCATTGAATTGAACACCATTTCTTAAGAGTTTAAAAAATGGTGTATAATTTCCGTGATAGCGTTCTAAAGCTTCATGAATTTGCTTTTCTTTTTCGTCTTTTAGATTGAAAAAACGTTTTTCATGTTCAAATACAGTGATGAGATTTTGTTTAGTCAAAATATTATTTATTCATTAATAATTTGATTGCACTTCCAAAATCAAAGCCTTCATCATTTAAACCTAAGATTTTATAAGATTTTCTTTCTTCATAACCTGAAGTATCGTTTTCATATTCAAAACTTGCAAAAATTGATTTACTTTGATTTTCATGATCTTGTTTACCATCAATAACAAATCCAGCACCTAAAACCAATCCTATTTTTCCGTAATCACCAAAGAAATATTCTTGTAATAGTGGGATTATATTTTTGTAAAATGAATCTATAATCGTGGTTTCATTTTTATTGATAAAATAAGCATGACCAATTTGATGATCTTTATCTAGTAATTTTTCAATTCTTTTATTAATTGTTTCTAATAGGTGAGAAGCTGTAAATCCAAATAAATCTTGTTGTAAACCTTCTAAGTCATATTTTGGAGGCATTTCTTCAAAAACAAAACGGCGTCTAAGCGCAGTATCTAGAGCTTCAACACTACGATCTGCTGTGTTCATAGTTCCAATGATGTAAAGGTTAGACGGAACTCCAAATTTCTCTTTCGAATAAGGTAAAGTGACTTCAATTGCTTCGTCATTTCCTAATCGTTTATCTTCTTCTATCAATGTAATTAATTCTCCAAAAATTTGTGACACATTTCCTCGATTAATTTCGTCTATTACAATGACAAAATTTTTAATATCACTATTTATTGATTCAGATTCAAAATCTACATCATAAGAATTTAATTTATCAACTATTGAAGGATAATAAATTCCAACTCCTTGATTTTGAAACTCTCTTATTCCATAA
Source organism: Empedobacter sp. UBA6745 (assembly GCF_002453775.1). Classification (NCBI taxonomy): domain Bacteria; kingdom Pseudomonadati; phylum Bacteroidota; class Flavobacteriia; order Flavobacteriales; family Weeksellaceae; genus Empedobacter; species Empedobacter sp. UBA6745. The sequence goes on along the minus strand of NZ_DKHL01000055.1, from coordinate 1,477 downwards.
TACAAATCCCTTAAAGTATTAATGCTTAAAGTATGGTTATTCGTTCCACTTGCCTTAAGAAAATTAATAGAACTGTCAGAAAACCCTAGAATTTTAAAATCATTTCCTTCTCTTTTCATAGGAAATTCAATCATTGGATTTTCTTCCCATTCATCTTTCAATAATTGAAATACCTTGTCAAAAGGTTTTGTTTGTTTTGTTCCAGATGTAGATTTTTTCCAATTATCAATAGATTTACTTACAACTTCTTTAAAAAGTCCATTTTTAATATTATAAATAACATTATTATCCTTTGTTTCTGGCTTTATACCTTCAATGAAATCTTCGTAGGTCATGCTTTGATGAAAGGTTGTAAAAACAATTTGACCATTCTCTACTAAACGATTATATTCTTGTTTTATCGTATTTCTATCTTGTGTTAAATCGAATTCAGGATTTGCAATTTCTATTGCTTTATTAATTGTATTATACGTTTTCCCTGTTCCAGGAGGACCGTATAAGATTTGGTTAAGGGAAAACTGTTTCATTTTATGGTTTTGAGTTTGTGTTATTTCATTTTCAATTTCTTCTTCTTGTTCTTTACCAAGAACTTGATAAAGTATATCTTGTGCGAATATTAGATTTTGTTCATCTGAATAACAATCTTCTGTTAGAAAAGAATTTTTAAGCTCTAATAATGCAATATCTTTTGTTATATAATTTTTAATAAAATCATTTACAAGTGATATGTAATGAATATATCTATTGTTTTTCTTAGCTTGTTTTATACCTAATTTTTTACAATACTCGCTATAAAATGAATTTTTATAAAGAGGATACTTATAAGGAAACTTAAAAGTAAGGAATGTAGAAATTGTTCGCTCATCATGGTGGTGATGCAACTTTTCACCCATACTACGATAAATAGATAAAACATCTTCTTGAAATTTTTCTATTCGATAATCAAGATTTATATTTTCATCAAAAAGAAATTTAAAACATTTTTTATATTCTTCAGTTTTTGATTTAGCAATATGATTTCTTACTGCTATACCATTATGATAAATAAGATTACTAAAGTTTATAGAGGAAATTTCTTTAGCAAAATCATTTGCTTCAATATCTGGTTTTCCATTAAACTTTTGGATTAATTCCATTTATAAAGTTCTTTGTTGTTGTTTCCTTTAGAAACTATGTCTTTATACTTAGAAATTATTTCCAAGTTGACATCAATATTATTTTTAGTAATAATCTTAAATCCCATTGCTTTAAGTGGATCATTTGTATTTGATCCGCCATAAAGTGACATGTTTTCCCAATTAGGAATTTTAGCTAATTTTGCAGCCCATCTTACAACCTCTTTAGGAGGAAAGTACATTTCTTTATATTCTAAATCATATGTGGTAGATTCTGTTAAAGAAATATTATTTTCAATTATGTATTCAAGTGCGTAAATAACTTGATCTTTTGATATTTGTTTAGATAAACTTGCCATCTA
>NZ_DKHL01000049.1:0-11442 GCF_002453775.1 Empedobacter sp. UBA6745 | reverse complement strand
TACTGGAGGTTTAGTTCAACAAGGGTTTTGCAAAATGGCGGGGTAACGGCTAAGTTGAAAGTTTGTACATTTTAATCCGCAAAAGCCAATTTTATTGGCTTTTTTCATAAATTAGCAAATAGAAATTGGCTTTTGCTACGTTCCGTCTAAATCGAAACTTCTCGCTTCGATTTTCCGCCACTTCGCAAAGCCCCGAACCGTTAGCGGAAAGTGACAATAACCACCAACTACTAAAAAGTGAATAAGTAAATTACTATATTTGCGATAGTTTCAAATATACTATAAATGAAAGTTACAATAAAAAAATTAGGCAAAATTGAAAGTTGTGAATTACAACTTAATGATTTAACTATACTAGTTGGAGATAACAATTCAGGTAAAACGTATGTAACTTATAGTACTTATGGCGCTCTAAAGTATTGGCGTGACTTTATTAATTACACTAGTTTTAAAGAACTCTCTCAAGAAATTATTTTAAATGGTCAAATTAATCTTGATAAAAATCAAATTGTTGAATTATCAGAGATTGCACTAAAAAAAGAAAGTGACAAATTCAAACGTCGCATCAAAGAATTATTTAACGATAAAGAGAAAATTTTCGATGAAGCTAGTTTAAAAATTAAAGTTGAACAACCTCTTACTTTTAAAGATAAAGAAAATAAAATCAGAGTTGGTGACAATACAATATTTGAAGGAAGTATCAAAGACAACACTTTATCTATTATTTATAAAACTCTAAATAAAAACGATTTAGATAAAAATTTAGTCAGAGAAATAATTGGAGACTTATTTTGTTTTATGGTTTTTGATGATGTTATTCCAGATCCAACAATCATTACTGCAGAACGTTTAGGTATTTCTCTATTCTATAAAGAACTAGATGAAAGAAGAAATTCAATGATTGAAAGCCTCCAAAATCTAGAAAATAAAGATGATAATATTCATCCTTTTGAATTGATTATGAATATGAGTGCATATTACGCAACACCTATTCGTGACCACATTGCATTTACGAGAAATATTGATAATATAAAAAAGAATTCTTCTAATGTTGATATTTCGTATCCTTTAGAAATTATTAAAGAAATCTTAGGAGCTGAATTTAAAAAAGAAAATAAACAAGATATTAGATTTTATACCAGAAATAAACGAAATAATAAATTTGATATACCATTGTATTTAGCATCTTCATCTGCAAGATGCATTGTTGATATTTTCTTTTATTTAAAGCATATTGCCAAGGTTGGTGATTTACTAATAATAGATGAGCCAGAAAGTCATTTCACTTTAAAAAATCAAAGATTAATGGCTAAACTAATTGCATCAATTGTAAATCTTGGTATTAAAGTATTTATTACAACTCACAGTGATTTTTTAATTAAAGAATTAAACAATCTTATACTTTTAAAAAATGATTTTGAAGAAAAGGCAGATTGGTTAGTAAAAAATAAAAAAAGATATACTGAAAAAGATAATTTAGATTTTAATTCAATATCAGTATATCAAGGAATAAATGGATCATTGAACTCATTAAAAATTTCAAATACTGGAATAGAAATTCCATTTTTTGATGAGGAAATCAATAATCTTTTCACAATTTCATCTGATTTAGACTATTTTATATCATAATGGAAAGTATTTTTTGTGATTTACAGGTTATCAAGTCATACGATGAGATAAGAAAGGAAGTCAAATTGGTCGAAGAAACAACAGGTCAATCAATTATTGTTGGAGGATTACCTGAAGATAGTCTTATTTTAAAATTAGATGTTGACCAAGCTGGCTACAAAAAAAAATCATCGTACTTGAGAAGTGGTGTCGAATTTATTCATAAAGGTTGTGATTATTGTGTTATAATTCCATCAATTAATAAAATTGTATTATTTGAACTTAAATCTAATCAACCTAAAGGATATGCAGATCAATTTGTTGCCTCTGAAATTTTTTTGAATTATTGTAATGCGCTATGGAAAAAATATAATAATTGTATACAAGAATTTGATTTTGTACGTGTTTTACTTTCTCCAAAATTTAATGGACAACTAACAAGTACAAAAGATGTTATTAAATTTACTAAACCAGATAGGACTAAAGAAGAAATTCTTATTTTATCACCTGGTTTCCCTCCTAGAATTAGAATTGAAAAATTTCTTAACTAATAAAATATCACCTTCCGCTAACATCGGTAACTGTTGCACAACTCCAATTTACAGTAAAAAACAGAATATATGACCTCGTTTAAGCCTTTTTAAGCGAGGTTTATTTTTAGAAAAATATATTAATGTAAAATTAGGCTTGCTTAAAAACTCTCTTTTTAAGGAGTGAAGGAGTGATTTTGTAGAAGCGTAGTTCTTCCCTTGTTTTAAATAAATAACTTGGGCTAAAACACTTGATTTTTTGACTGTAAAGCGTAGATATTTCTTCAAGTTGTAAGATAAACTTGACATTAGTACATGTTTATTGGCTTTAGACATTCCTCTGCTATTGATTCGTTTTAGGTTAAAGAAGTTAATCAACGTTCCTAAAACTGGTTCTACTGTAGAACTTCGACGTTTAACTAACCTGCGGTGATACGCTTTATTTTGGGTGAGTTTTTCATGCATTTTATCGTACAAAGGCTTGTGAATGCTATCTTCCAACTTTTTAAACTTGGTTACTTTTCCACAACAACTTTCTCGTAAAGGACATTGTCCACAATCTTTTTGCGAACTTCTATAGCTTTTCTTTTCGTAGCCTTTGCTGTCTGTTAAAGTTCGTTTGAAAGGCAGAAAAGCTTTATTTCCTCCTTTTTGAATACATTCGTTGTGGATACGTCACATCCTCGTAGACTAAATTAGTAAAAAACTAATATAGCTTTATGATGATTAAAAAGACAAAAGAAATAGCAGCTTATTTAACTTATAGTAAAAAACTACAAGTTCTAAAATATGCCAAAGAATATGGAAATAACTCTATAGCATATAAATTTTTTGGCGTGAAAAAGAGTACATTTTATAAATGGAAAAAGGCGTATGATGAACATGGATAAGAAGGTTTACTTAGAAAAAAACCAACTCCTCGTACATTTCCCAATCAAATCAAGCAAGAAATTGTAAATAAAGTATTAGAACTTCGAAAAGAACATAAATTAGGGACTTGGCGAATTAAATGGTATTTAGAACGTTATCATGATATTTTAATATCAGAATCAAGTGTTTATCGTATTCTAAAGCGTAATAATGTTGCTAGATTAGACAGAAAGGCAACTAGAAGAGCTATGCATAGTATTCGATATGAAAAAGAAACACCAGGTCATCATGTGCAGGTTGATGTTAAATTTCTGATTTTTCATGATGCAAATGGTCAAAAAATCAAGCGATTTCAATATACAGCAATTGATGATGCTACACGAATTAGAGCGCTTAAAATCTATGAAAAGCACAATCAATTAAGATCAATTGATTTCATAAATTATGTTGTAGATAAATTTCCTTTCAGAATTAATACAATTCAAACAGATAACGGACATGAATATCAATCAAAATTTCATTGGCATGTTCAAGATTTAGGAATGAGACACCGATTTATAAAAGTAGGAACGCCTCAGTTAAATGGGAAAGTTGAACGATCTCATTTAACTGATAAAAAAGAGTTTTATCAACTTTTAAGCTATACTGATGATGTCGATCTAAATCAAAACTTAGAACAATGGGAGAATTTTTATAATTTCAATAGACCACATGGATCATTTAAAGGAAAAACTCCTTATGAAATACTAAAATCAAAACTAAAATAATTATATTTAATGTCTATGAAGTGATGAAGTACGACACTCATAGTATTGAGATTTGAGATGTTAGTTATTAGACTTTTGTTATTGTATGTTCTTTTTTATTCATTGGTTTATTGTTTTATGAATAATGTATTCATGAATCCTTTGGATTTGGCTTGATACAAAAACATTTGAGATGTTTGCTATTATTATGTTCATTTTATTAATTACTTTTTTCTTGATAAAAAAGTAATCAAAAAATGAAGGCTTCAATTCTCGCCGGTCAATCATCATTTCGTTTCACTAAAATGTTTAAATCACTCCCGATGGTCGGTAAACATTTTTGCGCTTCTCTCAATGGATTGACACTCGTCTGTAAATTGTTATGCCATTTTGATTTAGATGCCGATACTCTATTTTTTTTGAGTTTGTTAGCGAATGATTTGTTCTTTGTTTTCATTTTGTCTTGTAATCAGAAAACACTTGAGATATTAGACTTTGTTTTTATATGTTATTTTTTATTCATGGCTTTATTATTTTAAGAATATTGTATTCATGAATCTTATGGATTTGTCTTGACACAAAAACGAATCAAAAAAGTCAAGGCTGTAAAACGATTAACCTAAAAATGAATATTGATTCGGGAATAAATTAAATCGCTCCTTTCAGTCGGTAATTTATTCTTATCCTTCTCAATATTCATTTTCTTAACGGTATCGTTTTAGAAGCCGAATTTATTTTTCTTCCAATGTTTTATTCTCTTTCTGTACTTGATCGTATGCTAATTCTTTGACTGCAAGACGTACGAACCATTTTTAGAGATTCTCATAAAACCGTGTTTCTTTAATGCTTTACCCAATTGGTTTACTGTTCCGCTATTGATATTAATGTTACTGAAAAAAGCTAACCTTGTGGCTATTTGAGTTGCATTTAGAAAAACTGTTGCTGTTTCCTTATCTGCTTTTTCGAACCACGTTAATAACAATTTTTCTTTTGGGGATTTGATTTGGTATTACTCGTTGTTTTGGTTAATGTTTTTAATTTCTTCGTTGTTAAACCAATACCTGAATCCTTCATCAATTAGATACAATGCTTGTTTGTAACAGTTATCGAGGTTTACGTTGTGTAAAGCAACTTGTGTAAATTCTTTGAATTGTACAGTTTCTTTTATCAAATAGGCCATAGTACATTAAGTTTTAGTCATTAAACATTTTTTAAGGTAATTTAATGTAAATTAAAACCTTACAATGGAAAAACGTGTCGCTTTATGGATGATTTACTTTCTTATTCGATGTATTGCTCTATTCTTTATAATATATCCTTTTCAGCCACAAACTTGCTTTTACTAAAAGTATTAACACCGGAACTTCGACCAACGGACCAATAACTCCTACAAAAGCTTGTGGAGAGTGAATACCGAATATTGCAATGGAAACTGCAATAGCTAATTCGAAATTATTACCTGTCGCTGTAAATGAAATAGATGCATTTTTATCATAAGGAACCTTCATTGCTTTATTAATAAAGAAACTGATAAGGAACATTAGAACAAAATAGATTATTAGCGGTATAGCAATTTTAATTACATCCATTGGTAATTCAATAATTTTATCTCCTTTTAAACTGAACATTATGACGATTGTAAACAATAATGCATAAAGTGTTATGGGAGATATTTTGGGTACGAATACACGATTGTACCATTCTATACCATTCTTCTTAATTAGCGCGTATCTCGTGATAAAACCTATTAAAAATGGAATACCTAAATAGATCATTACACTTTGTGTTACTTCGATCATTGAAACCGAAACATTAAAATTAGCTAAACCTAATTTTGCAGGTAATACATTAATGAATAACCAAACCAAGAAGCTATAACTCAAAACTTGGAAAATACTATTTAATGCGACTAACATTGCTGTATATTCTCTATTAGCCTTCGCTAAATCACTCCAAACTATCACCATTGCAATACATCGAGCTAAACCAATTAGTATTAATCCAGACATATAATCCGGTTCGTCGTGAAGAAATAGAACTGCCAAACCAAACATTAAAACTGTACCAATTATCCAGTTTAAGATTAAGGATATTCCGATTACTTTTTTGTTTTTAAATACTTGTGGTAATAGAGAATAATCTACTTTGGCTAAAGGTGGAAACATCATTATTATCAACCCTAAAGCTAAAGGAATATTGGTTGTGCCAATGCTCATACGCTCTATTAAAACAGACATATTGGGAAAGATATAGCCAATTGTAACACCTAAAACCATTGCGATAAAAATCCATAAGGTTAGGTATCTATCAAGGAATTTTAGTTTTGGTTGCATCGTTTATTTAGTGATTTGTGAAAATATGTACATCATTTCAGTTGCGATTTGAAAACTGCGTTGTTGGTAAACTTCGGTTTGTTCGGTTGTATCATCCGAAATTTTAGGATCTTCGTAAGTAATGGGAATTCGCTTTTCAGCACCGGATATAAAAGGACAACCTTCATCTGCTTGGGAGCAAGTTAGAATCGCTGCGAAATTTGAAATGGGATTGAATGCATCATTATATTTCTTAGAAAAACCGATAATTGGTGAACTATTCTCATCATATTTTATCGCATAAATAGGATTATTACTATCTGTAATTTTAAAGATTTGAAAACCTTGATTGCTTAGCGTTTCAATTACTTTTGGAAACAAAGCTGTTTCTGCTGTACCACCAGAATAACAATTGATATTGGGGATATTATAATAAGCAGCAGCGAATTGTGCCCATACTTGTGCTAGATGACTTCTGCGTGAATTGTGTGTACAAATAAAATTAAGGTTTACCGGTTTTTTACTATTTACCTTTCCTTGAATGTAATCTATTAAAGGTTGTAAAATGTTTTTGCGATCATTACTGATATTTTCAAAATGAAATTGCTCTACAGTTTTTAATATTGTTGAGTACATATTTTTAATTAATTTTTAAGTGTTTAGATAAAAAATCTTGAATTTCTAAAATTGTTTGTTTTGCGGTTCTGTTTACCCCAATTAAAGATGCAGATGCATAACCTGTCCAATTACCATAGCCTACAAACCATAAACCTTCAATATCTAAAGACTTAGTTTCATTGGTTTTTGCAATACCTTTTTCATCTAGTTGTATTAGTGATTTTAGGAATGTAGTATCGTAACCGAAGCCTGTACACCAAATAATTGCATCAAAATCTTCTTGTTCGCCGTTATCCCAAATTACTCCTTTGTCGTAAAACTCACGGAATGTACCACTAGAAATTAACACTCCTCTTTCACGAGCTTCTTTTACAGGTGGAACCATAACAATACTGGCTAAATTGTAATTTGATGCATCAAATGTTTTTCCTTCTAATTCTGCTTTATATCTTGCGTTGGCAATTTTAAACAGATAATAGCCGTCCACTTCATCGGGTAGAAATTCAGGTGTTTTTTTTGTTGACCATTTTACTGTCGTATTTTTTGATACTTCAGCAACAATTTGAGCACCAGAATTACCTTCTCCAACAACCAATGTTTTTAAACCATTAAAATCTTCGGGGTTTTTATATTTACTTGAATGTATTTGAACACCTTTGTAATTTTCTATTCCCTTTAAATTCGGAATGAAAGGATTTCCCCACGTTCCTGTAGCAGAAATAACTGTTTTGGTTTTAAAAAAACTTTCTTGCGTGTGAACTTGAAAAAAATCTCCATTTTTTTTAATTTCAACAACTTCACTATTTCTTTTCACATTAAGTTGATAATATTGCTCGTATTGTCCTAAATAATGTATAACCTCTTGTTTTGTAGGGAATTTATTTTCAGAATTTGGCATTATCAATCCAGGTAACGAGCTATAATCTGCTGGAGAAAATAGGGTTAAACTATCCCAAGTATGGAGCCAAGCCCCGCCTGAAGTATTTTGCTTATCCAAAATAATATACTTCAGTTTTGCACGTCTTAGATAATATCCACAAGCTAATGCACTTTGCCCGCCTCCAATAACTATAACATCAAATATTTCATCCATTGAATTGTTTTTATCTGATTTATGCATTCACAAATTAATACTTTTACGTTTCTATAAATTCTTATCTATATTAATACCGTTTACTGTTTGATAATCCTTGTTTATCGACTTCTACAACTCCTAAAAAATTATCATTGGTAATTGTTATAATATTTATGGTTACAATATTTAGCAACACCCCGAATTTGGTGTACAAGAAGATGATTGGATTTCTGACAATTTCACTTTTGGTTTTTCTACAGGAATACCGCAAGCATCTTCCGCTAAACAAGCTGTTTTTTTATTCTTTAAAATGAAATGTTTTCCATTAAATTCAAGATCGTATTTACCAATTGTAGTCGACTGATATTCTACTTCAATTTCGGCATCTTCCATACCTAATTTATTTTCGGATAAGCGAATAATGTTTAGTAATTTTCCTGGTTTTAAACGATGTTCGTAATCGTCTGCATTCCATAATTGGAAGTTCACCACTTTTTCATTTCTAATCACTCCACCACAATCAATAAATTTCTTTGTGATTTCTCCCACTTCTGTAACGTGGAAATGCTCTGGCACGAAAGTACCATCCTCTAATTGAAATTCAACATTTTGTAATGTTGGTAAGATTTCTTTGATTTCTGAAAGTTTCATCTTCTTAATATTATTATTTATTAATCGTAATATTACGATGTTTTATTTTAAAAAAATGCCTTAACAGCATTTCTCTATTTTTACATTTTGATTGAAAAAGTTAGAAAACTCATTTTGAATTGAAGCCCAAACCTTTTCATCAATACAATAACAAACTGATTTCCCTTCGATGGAACCTTGGATAATTCCTATACTTTTCAATTCTTTTAAATGTTGAGAAATTGTGGCTTGTGCTAATCCTAACTCATCTACTAAATCTGTACAGATACAGGCATTTTGCTTGATAATATGCTGAATAATAGCCACACGAGCAGGATGTCCTAATGCTTTGAATAAAGTAGCTAGTTTATTTTGTTCGTCTGTAAATATTTCTGATTTAGTTGTTCCCATTATTGATTTATTATCATTGCAATATTACGATATAATTATTGAATACTAAAAAATTTAATGTTATTTATTTAATGTATTGCTCAACGGCTTTATCCAATTCTTTGTTTACGATTTTGGCATAAAAAAAATTCTGTTAAGTTTTACAACCCAACAGAATTCTATCTTATTTATATCTTAAAAATTGATTATTTAATCGTAATGAAAACGGCACTTTGCTATTAATATCTGACCATCTTCGTACTTGTAAATTAAACGATGTTCTTCATCTATTCTACGTGACCAAAACCCTGAATATTTATGTTTTAATGGCTCTGGTTTCCCTATACCAGTAAAAGGAGTACGTGAAATATCTTTCAATAAATCATTGATACGTTTTACTTTTTTCTTATCGGTTTTTTGCCAAAATAAATAATCTTCCCAAGATTCATCTACGAAAATATATTTCATCTATTCCTCGATTAATTCTCTTTCAAAAGATTGGTTACTTTTTAATTTTTCAATGGCAGCATCTAATCTTGATTCATTGATACGAGAAGATAATTCGTGATTTGTAGCCATTAAAGAATTGTACTCTTCTAATGACATTACCACAATACCTGAATCTTTCCCTCTGTTGATGATTAAGGTTTCAAAATTCTTCGAAACTCTATCTAAGTAAGATTTAATATCTTTTCTGAAATCTGAAACACTTGCTATTATCATAATCTTGTATTTTATTATGTACAAATATATGTACAATATTTTGATTTTCAAAATCTATCTTCTTACATCATTTTAAAATAAACATTTACTATTCAATGAATTGCTCTACTGCTTTGTCTAATTCTTCGTTTACGATTTTAGCATAAATTTGAGTTGTTCCAATATCAGAGTGATCTAAAAGTTTTGATACATACTCAATACGCATACCGTTAGCTAAGGCTTGGGTTGCAAATGTATGTCGGCTTAAATGAAAAGATAATGAGAATGGAAATTCTAATTCTTTGCCCATTCTACGCAATTTCTGACCACATAAAACATTTTTGCTACCGATTACTTTTAGTTGGTATTCGTTGGATTGTTCGAAGAAATTAGCTTCTGAAATGATTGGAAAAATAAAATCATCTGGTTCGGAAGTTTCTTTTTTGTATTTGTTTAAAATCTCTAAAGCAGATTGACCTACCTTGAATTGATGTGAACGTTTAGTTTTACGGATGTTTAATCTGATACGTTGTTCGTTTTCATCATAGTTTTTCCATTGTAAGGTAACGACATCACTAAAACGCAATCCTCCGGCATAACAAGAAAAAATAAACATATCTCTGAAATAGGTATCTGTTTGACCAAATGAACTCTTGTGATTTTTTAGCTGCTCGATTTGTTCTTTGTTTAAAAACAATCTTGTACTCTTGGCTTTTTTGATTCGTACACTTGCAAATGGGTAAGTATTTAAACTGATGATTTCTTCACGAATGGCATCTTTAAACATTATGGCTAAAATTGAACATTTGTATTAAAACTAACATTAGTAATTTATGAACAAATTGAAATAACTGTAAGAAAGCTTCTTTACCAAAAAGGACGCAAGTTTAACCAATTGTGGAATGCCAAGGTAGTTTTTCGTTTAAATCATGACCTAAAAATAAACGAATATCCAAACAGTTATTGCAATAGCGAATCATTGCTCTGTTGTTATTAATATTATTTAGATAACTGTCCATTCAAATCTTGAAAGAGACAATTAGATTATGAAATAAAACAAATTTCTACAATTAAAAACATGATAGCTTTGAAATTTCATATAGAAAACTTGCTGAAAAGGCGAGAGTCAATTTAGCGTAATGAGCGTAAAAATGGCTTACTGTTCGCGCAATCTTCCTCTCGTAAACCCAAAATAGTAACTCAAAAAGCGTGCTTTTCTCGTCAAAAACCTCGTATCTCACTTCTCACATCTAAAATTCTCAAAAAATATTTCCCATCGTACCAGCAACTTAAGAGTCGAATGTAAATTAATTGTAAAATGAGTTTGGAAGTTCGGAAAAATGGGTTGTATATTTGCAATCACAATACGAAAGACGAGTAGTATTGAAATTGACATAAGGACTTGTATAGCGACAAAATTATTTAAAAATAAATTTGCGAGTTTAGAAATAAGTATTACCTTTGCAAACCGATTCCGAAAGGAGTTTGAGAGTGAAAGTAAGAATTGATTTATTGAAATAAAAACTTTAAAATTTATCAAAATAAAATTTGTTAGTTAAAAAATAAGTATTACCTTTGCAACCGCAAATACCGAGAGGGTTTGCTAAGATGAGAAGTTCATTTGAAATTATAAAATATACAGAAGAAAAAATAGCCGAATAAAACGAAGTCAATCCTTGAATAATGGAGCTATAGGAAATTCGAAGTTGTAAAAACATAGGTAGCAATACCAAAAGAAAAATTACAATGGAGAGTTTGATCCTGGCTCAGGATGAACGCTAGCGGGAGGCTTAACACATGCAAGCCGAGGGGTATAGTTCTTTCGGGAACTAGAGACCGGCGCACGGGTGCGTAACGCGTATGCAACTTGCCCTACTGAAAAGGATAGCCCTTCGAAAGGAGGATTAATACTTTATAACAGATTTAATGGCATCATTAGATTTTGAAAGATTTATCGCAGT
>NZ_DKHL01000050.1:0-98286 GCF_002453775.1 Empedobacter sp. UBA6745 | reverse complement strand
AATTAGTCAACAAGAAGCTTCTTCTTAATAAAAAGAAAGCTTCCTTTTTACAACTAACTCAGGAACTTACTACTCATAACTCGAATACCTCTATAATCCCCTCAAGGGGATAGTTTTGTTTAGAATTTTATTTTGTAAACCTTAAATTTTACGTCTTATAACTTATAACTCAAAACTTACAACCCACGTTATGGATAGTAGTGGAAATCCTTTTGTAGGAATTGGATTTTCTGTAATAACTTCTAATTTTCTTCTACAAAAGATTGCAACGGATAGCCCGACCGAGCGATTTACATTACTTGTTATTGAATTATTAAGAAGAAATTGATGAATTGTATAAATGAAAGGAAAAGAGCGAGCGAACGCCCAAATAATTCCATAAAAAAAGCCCAACAGAAGTTGAGCTTTTGAAATATAGATGAAAGGATAATTTACTCTCCTAAATATGCAACCGTTTTAGCATCGCCGTCTACAGTTACTTTAGTCAAGTTATATTTTGCTAAATTTTTCATTGATTTGTCCCATTTTTTACCGCTTAAAGCAGCTTTGGATTTTAATTCGTTCAAATCAATGTTTTCGTTAGCTTTTAAAATTTCAATAATTTGAGTTTCTTCTTCTGTCAATTCGTAAGCTGGTGCAGCTTTTTCTGGACGCATTTGAGGGAAGAATAAAACTTCTTGGATAGAAGGATTATTTGTTAAGAACATAATCAAACGGTCCATTCCGATTCCTAAACCTGATGTTGGAGGCATTCCATATTCTAAAGCACGCAAGAAATCTTGGTCGATAAACATTGCTTCGTCGTCACCTCTATCAGCTAAAGCCATTTGTGCTTCAAAACGCTCACGTTGATCAATCGGGTCATTTAACTCAGAATATGCGTTAGCGATTTCTTTTCCACAAACCATTAATTCGAAACGCTCAGTTAATTCTGGATTATCACGGTGTTTTTTAGTCAATGGAGACATTTCTTTTGGATAATCTGTAATGAAAGTTGGTTGAATGTAGTTTCCTTCACATTTTTCACCAAAAATTTCATCGATCAATTTTCCTTTACCCATCGTCTCATCAACCTCGATTCCCATTCCTTTAGCAGCTTCAAATAATTCTGCTTCAGATTTTCCATCGATATCAAATCCTGTGAAATCAATAATTGATTGACGCATTGTTACACGTTTGTAAGGCGCTTTGAAATCAATTTTATGTTCTCCAAATGTCGCTTCAGAAGTTCCATTAACAGCGATTGCACAATGCTCTAATAATCGCTCTGTGAAATCCATCATCCAGTTATAATCTTTGTAAGCAACGTAAATTTCCATTGCTGTAAATTCTGGATTATGCGTACGATCCATTCCTTCGTTACGGAAGTTTTTAGAAAATTCGTAAACACCATCAAAACCACCAACGATTAATCTTTTTAGGTATAATTCGTTTGCGATTCTTAAATATAATGGAATGTCTAATGCATTGTGATGCGTAATAAACGGACGAGCTGCTGCACCTCCAGGAATCGATTGTAAAACTGGAGTTTCGACTTCCATGTATCCACGATCGTTGAAGAAGTTACGCATTGCGTTGAATAAACGTGTACGTTTTAAGAAAATTTCTTTCACATGTGGGTTTACAACCATGTCTACGTAACGCATACGGTAACGCAATTCTGGATCTGTAAAAGCATCAAATACATGACCTTCGTCGTCAGTTTTTACAATTGGTAATGGACGTAAAGTTTTTGATAATAACGTTAATTTTGTTACGTGAACAGAAATTTCACCCACTTTAGTTTTGAATTCATATCCTTCAATTCCAATAAAATCTCCGATATCCATCAATTTCTTGAAAATTGTATTGTACTCAATTCCTTCTTCAGACGAAGAAATATCATCTCTTGAGATATAAACCTGTACACGACCTTCGCTATCTTGTAACTCAGCGAAAGAAGCTTTTCCCATTACACGAACACTCATCAATCGTCCGGCAAGCTTGACAACCTTTCCTTCTTCGTACTTTTCCTTAATTTCTTTAGAATTAGAAGTTACCACGAATTCTTCGGCAGGGTAAGGCTCAACGCCTAAGTCTCTTAATTGTTGTAGTTTTTCTCTACGAATAATTTCTTGTTCAGACAATTGCATAGTGAATATAATTTATATAAAATGAAAGCAAAATTATGAAAAATAATCTTGATTCACGAAGTTTTTATGATTTAATAATGTAAGAATTATCAGTATTGATGCGAGTTTTAGTCTACTAACTCAAAACGACGCTCTAACGTGTAATCAGTATCTTGAAATTTTACCTTTTTGGTTTCGATACTATACGAAATCCAACCGTTATCTTTGATACGCGAAGTCGTTTTAACGTAATATTTTATGTCGTCTTTCAATCGTTTTTCAGATGGTTGTTCAGAACCTAATTTCGTTGCCAAATCTTTCAAATAGCTGTACCAAGAATTGGCTAACCAATCTTTATCGGCTTCCTGAAAACTTGACATAATGTAATTGGTTTGCGAAACTCCAATCTCATTCAATTTCAATTCTGTTGTCGCTGGAGTAGGAGAAGTGCTGAATAAATTGTCCATGTACGACTGATAAACAAGCGGTGCACTTTCTAAAGTAAAATTACTTTTTCCATAAAAATGATGGAATTGACGAATGTCTTTGTCAAATAATTTAACAATATTTTCTTCTGTAGAATATTGTTGAAGATTTTTTTTGATTAACGCAATCGCAGTAGGATTATCCAAATATTTATTCTCTAAATCTTCTGATGATAAAACCAATTGTTTGATCGTTTTATCTAAATCTGTATAACCTAAAAATCGTCCGTCTTGATCTATTTTAAAGGAAATCGAAACATTATTAACTAACGAAAAAGGATTATTTAAAAATGATTTTGAATTGAATTGTACATTTCTAAAATTCCACTTCACAATGGTTTCATTTTGATAGACATTTTCAACCTGAATAATAACGTTATAAGTATATTGTTCTTGATGTGAAATCGTATCATCTTCCAATTTCACTTCACTTGTTGTTACATTATAACGTTTCTCGTTTCCAATATTCCAATATGTTTTCGGGAAAATAATCGTTTCCTGTGGTGCATTAAAAATAGTATCATTTTTAACAACCGGTGAAATTGTATCTTGTATAGGATCTTGAGCGAATATTTTTATCGAAAAAAATAGAAAAAACAGATAATATGTAAAGTTAATTTTCATTTATAAGCAATCAAACTAATTCAAAAATAGAGCAAATTATCTAAAATGAAGTTTGAAATTCGTTAAAAAATAAAACTTAGTCATTTAAAAGTTTTATACTTAATTGATTAACTGTTTTCTTAGAACCGATGTTTAAGCTAAATAAATATTCAGATTTGATTAAAATTGAATTCAAATCGTATGTATTTTCATATTTCACTTTTAATTCAACAGTTTCCGAATATTTTTTGATTTCTTTTTTCACCTGTTCTTGCGACAAATTCAGTTTAGCATCATTCAACATATAATACGCCATTTCTTCCCATAATTTTTCAAAATCATCTTTGCTCAAATTTTGGTCAGAAACAATTGTATACGTACCTTTTTCTTTGTTGATGTCTTTTAGATAAGTATTTGTTGTAGAAGAAATTGGGAAACCAAAAATATTTTCTTGTACCGATTTTCCTTCATATGTTTCACCTAAACGAAAATATTGTCCATTAAAATAATTGAAAACATGAACTTCTTGTTCAAAAACATACGGAACATACGTTTTTGACTTGACCATTTCCTCAATGTACGCAATATTTGCTTTATAATCATCAGATTTTTTGCGCTGTTTGCCAAGTTTATCTGTTATTTTAAGCAATTTTTCTTCAATCTGAGGAATATTTAATAATTCTAAAAATTCTCCAGAAGGATTTGTTGTGAATTCGTATTCTATTCCTTCAGAATTATTGATAAAATCGCGGTAAAATTCATCAGGATCATTGGATTGATTTTTACCATTTACAAATGTATACTTATTAGCAAAATCATTCTTGTCAACCAATTCCATCGATTTATTTGATTGGTTGATGACTTTAGAAACCGTGTCATTTACAGAAATCGAAAAGTTACGATCTGTAAATGAGTAGTTATATACTTTATTTAATTCTAAATTTGGTTTTACCTGTACAGATTTTTCTTCAAAATTCACCTGCGCAAAAATGGCAGGAGAGTATAGTAAAATCAAGGTAAATAGGCTTGTTTTCATTCTCTCTAAAAGTTGTACAAATATAGAATGATTATTGAATATCCAAGTTATTTATTGAACGAATCATTGTATCAATTGGCTTAGTTTCCGAAATTTCTTTTTCCATCAAAGTTCCACCGATTTCTTTCAGCTTTTTAACCTGCGGAATAAAACGATTTTCTAGTGAACCTATAGCTTTATTGTAACTTTGGGTTGCTTGGTTAAGATTATGACCAACAGTTGCCAAATGTTGTATCAAAACATTCACACGATTGTATAATTCTATCCCTGCATCTCGCATTTGATATATATTTTCCGCAACATTTAATTGTTGCCAGCTAAACGCAATTGTGCGAAGCATTGTAATCAAAGTAGTTGGTGTTGCAATAATTATTCTATTGTTTAGTGCATCTTCTATCAAAGTTCGCTCCAATTCTAACGCAGCACCAAAAGAACTTTCAATTTGTAAATACATCACCACATAATCGGGCGCTTCTGTGTATTGATTCCAATAAGCCTTAGAACTCAAATTCTTTAAATGTTCGCGGACAGCTTTCGCGTGCATTTGCAAATGATGTTTTCTCAAATTGTCATCTTCCGTTTCAAACGCAAGCATATATTGGTTTAACGGAACTTTAGAATCCACAATAACTTTTCTATTTCCAGGAAGATTAACGATTAAATCTGGGCGAAGCAAACCATTTTCGGACTGAACAGAAGTCTGTTCTTCAAAATCACAAAAAGATGACATTCCTGCAAATTCAACCACGCGACGCAAACCAATTTCTCCATATTTTCCTCTTGTGTGCGAAGTTTTAAGTGCAGAAACTAATGTATTGGTTTCTTTTTGCAATTTATCGGTTGTGCCACGCATCGAATCTAAAAAAACTTTAATTTCTGAATAAGCACCTTCTCGCGCTTTTTCTATTTCGGATATTTTTCCGTCAAATTTATTCAAACTTTCATTTAATGGCTTGATTAACGAATCAATTGCTTGTTGACGTTTTTCTAAATCGTTTTGAGAATTAGTAAAATGTTTATCCAATGTTGTTTTCGCTAAATCAAGAAATTGTTCGTTATTACTTTTCAAAACTTGAGCTGAAAGTGCTTCAAATTGCTCTTTTAATCGTTCATTAGTTTCGAGCATAAACGATTTCTGATCCTCCACAGCTTTCATTGCTTCTTGATGACGAACCGTTAATTCTGTATTTTTTTCGCGCTCTTTTTGCCATTGATCCAAATTGAAATTTGCATCATCTTTTATTTCGATAAATTCATTTTTTAGCGAATCATATTGCTTCTGAAGTTCTTGGTATTTTATTTCATTTCCAATTATGGCTGAATTTGCTTTCGACTTTGAATATAAAAAACTGATAACGGCTCCAATGATAAAAAAAAGGATGGATGAAAGTATGATAGCGCTGTTCATAATCTTAAAATTTAAACAAAGGAACGATTTTATACGACACAATATGTCGTTATTAAAAATAAAATCATAAAAAAACGACTTCTAAGAATCGTTTTTCATCTTAAATTAATTGTTTTGATCTCTTTAGATAATTTTTGTGCCTTTTATAAAATTAATGTTAAGAAAAAAGACAGCTTGAAAAAAGCTGTCTTTGTATGATTATAAATGAATAGAATCTTGGGATTCTGTCCTTAAATTATCTTTTGTTTCGAAGATAGAATTTTTGATGATTTGAGAACTTTCGTTCAAAATTGGTAAAATCTGGCTTTCGTCTTTTGTTTCTTTAAATCCTAATTCTAAAATCGGATCGATATAATACAAAATACTTGATGTTAAAAGTAAAGAGATTATTAATCCTAAAGCCGCTCCACCAAATCGATTAATGATTCCTAAACCAACTGCTTCTACCGTTTTTTGTGTTAAACTTGACGCTAATTTTATCGTGAAAAAAGCAATTGCAAATGTAATAACTAACGCAACCAAAGAAGTTAAGCTATCTGCAACAATATTGTACGAGTCGACATAAACTTCGATGATTTGATAAAATTTAAAACTTAACCAAATTGCTACAAAAAAACCGACTAACCCAATTAATTGAGAAATAAAACCTTTGAAAAATCCGTTGATAAAACCAAAAGCTAATGCAATTAAAATCAGAATATCAAGTTGATTGAAATCAGTCATTAAGCGTTTTGTAATTGATGTTTTTCAGAGA
Organism: Empedobacter sp. UBA6745; assembly: GCF_002453775.1. Taxonomy (NCBI): domain Bacteria; kingdom Pseudomonadati; phylum Bacteroidota; class Flavobacteriia; order Flavobacteriales; family Weeksellaceae; genus Empedobacter; species Empedobacter sp. UBA6745. The sequence goes on along the minus strand of NZ_DKHL01000050.1, from coordinate 91,889 downwards.
TTTTTTTCAATGTTCCAACTAAGACATCAATATCTTCTTTAGATGTTTCGTATGAAAAAGATACACGTAAAGGTGTCATTTGATCAATTTCTTCTTCTGTGTACAATGTTTGCATAACTAATGAAACTTTTGCTGCACCAGAACTGCAAGCACTTCCTTGTGAAACAGCGATACCAGCTAATTCTAATTCGAATCCGATTAAGGCATCATGGAATGGTAATTTGATGCTTAATAATGCATACAAACTTTTGTCTAAATCATCTGATAATCCATTGAAAGAAACGCCTGGAATAGCTGCTTTTAATTGATCGATTGTATATTGTTTAATTTCTTTGATGTGATTTACATGAGCATCTAACTCATCAATCGCTAAATCAAAAGCTTTTGAAAGTCCAACAATTCCGTATACGTTTTCGGTACCAGAACGCATTCCTCTTTCTTGTCCTCCTCCAGCAATCAAGGCTTTTAAATGCGAAGCTTTTTTTGCATATAAAAATCCAGCACCTTTTGGTCCATGAATTTTGTGTGCTGAGCAAGAAGCGAAATCCATTCCCAAATCTTGGAAATCTAAATCGTAATGACCAACTGTTTGCACCGTATCTGTGTGGAACAATGTATTATTTTCTTGACACAATTGCGAAATACGTTTAATATCTGTTAAATTTCCAATTTCGTTATTAGCATGCATCAAAGAAACCAATGTTTTTTTAGATTGATCTTTAACTAATTCCTCTAATTGAGCATAATCAATGTCTCCATTTTTTTGAATATTGATGCGGATTACTTCAACTTTTCCACGATATTCTAAATCTTTGATACTTTCTTGTACGCATTTGTGTTCCATATCCGAAGTAATGATACGTGTAACATCTAAATCATTTACACAAGAACGTATAATCGTATTGTTAGATTCTGTCCCACAAGAAGTAAAATAAATTTCGGCAGGAGAAATATTTAAACGCTGCGCAATGTTCTTTCGAGCCATTTCTATAAGTGCCTTGGCTTCTCTACCAAAAACGTGGGTAGAAGATGGATTTCCGAAAACATTTTTCATCACATTTGCCATTTCGTCAACTACTTCTGGACGAATTGCTGTGGTTGCTGCATTGTCTAAATATACTCTTTGCATTATCGATTATTTACTGTATTGTTGTTTACTTTGAGGTTTTGAACAACAAATTTAAGTAAAATGTAAGGATTGAAAAAGTAAAATGCTATTTAAAACGCATCAAGTCCGAAGATAAAAATCTCCATTCGGGTGTAAGAAGTGTGCCTTCTTTTGCAATATACCATGGTGAGATTAAATCGTTGCTTGGATTAGAAAGAATATGAATGTCTTGACTTGGATAATAACTTTGTGCTAAAATGAATATTTTATTCCCATTTTTATCATTTGCTAAATCAATTACCATTACAGCATGACTTTTTATATTTCCTTTTTGAAAAAATATATCACCAATTTGAATTTCTTTAATAGAGACAGGTTTTAATAATTCAGCAATTGTATTCGAATTTGTATTTTCTAAATAATAAATCAAATATTGCATGTATTTTGTATAAGAATAATCTCCTTTTACATAGTCAGTGTAAGGAATTGGTTTTGTAGAAATTTTAGACAATTTATCTATTTCATTGTATTTTTTTGTACGAAAGAAATATTCTAAACGCAAACTCATCATCGCATTTGCATTAAACTGCACATTTTTTTTTGGTTGTTCCAAATCTAAAACTCCTACATATATATTTGGATTAGATTTTTTTTGACCATCAAAAGAATAAACAGCTGTATTATTGTTTTTGAGCGGAAGATTATTTATCCATTTACCAAAATCTGTATAATTTTGATTCCTTTCATAATTTGGAGGTGTATCAAATTTTTTAAAAATTTTTAATTCACGAGAATGAATGAGACTATACTCCTCATTTTCTATCAATTCATTATTAGTAGAAGATTTTAGAATATGAGTATTACAGGAAGATAAAAGAGTAAATAATATTAAAAATGTAAAACTTAAAAATTTCATTAAAACTAAAAAAACTTGCTATTCTCTTGTTAAGAGTTGAATTTGATCTCTTAATTCGGCTGCTTTTATAAAATCTAAATTTTTTGCAGCTTTTTCCATTTCTTTCTGCAATTTCTGTACCAATTTCTCTTTATCTTCTGTCGAATAATTTTCATTAATCTCCGCAGCTTGTTGTATCAAATGTTTTTGTTCGTAAGGATTTTCTTCAAAATCTGCTGCAGCTAAACTTAGCTTTGTTATTTTTTTATTTAAAGCTTGAGGAACTTTATTGTGATCTTTGTTGTATTGCATCTGAATTTCACGACGACGATTCGTTTCATCAATCGTTAATTGCATACTATCCGTAATTCTATCTGCATACATAATCGCCAAACCATTCACATTACGCGCTGCACGACCAACCGTTTGCGTTAAGGAACGATGACTTCTCAAAAAACCTTCTTTATCAGCATCCAAAATTGCAACCAAAGAAACTTCGGGTAAATCTAAACCTTCTCTCAAAAGATTGACACCAACCAAAACATCAAATAATCCCGCACGTAAATCGGCCATAATCTGAACACGTTCTAACGTATCCACATCGGAATGAATATAGCGACAACGAACGCCATATTTTGTAAGATATTTCGTTAATTCTTCCGCCATTCGTTTCGTTAAAGTTGTGACCAAGACACGTTCGTCTAATTCAACTCGTTTATTGATTTCTTCCATCAAATCATCAACTTGATTTTGTGTTGGACGAATTTCAATAATTGGATCTAATAATCCAGTTGGACGAATGACTTGTTCCACAACAATTCCTTCCGATTTTTCTAATTCGTAATTTGCAGGTGTTGCCGAAACATAAATCACTTGATTTTGTAAAGCTTCAAATTCTTCGAATTTTAACGGACGATTGTCCATTGCAGCAGGAAGTCTAAAACCATATTCTACTAAATTCTCCTTGCGAGAGCGATCTCCACCATACATTGCATGAACTTGAGAAACTGTAACGTGCGACTCATCAATCACCATCAAATAATCTTCTGGGAAATAATCTAACAAACAGAATGGACGAGTTCCTGGTTCGCGACCATCTAAATATCTCGAATAATTCTCGATTCCAGAACAATATCCCAATTCTTTGATCATTTCCAAATCGAATTCAGTACGTTCTTGCAAACGTTTTGCTTCGAGATGTTTTCCTATTTCATGATAATATTCAACTTGCTTACCTAAATCAATCTGAATATCAGCAATTGCACCATTCAAAGTGTCTTTAGAAGTCACAAAAAGATTGGCTGGATAAATATTAATTTTATCTAATTTAGTTGAAGTTTTACCTGTTTCAACATTAAAAACAGAGATTTCTTCGATTTCATCACCAAAGAAATTAATTCTGATTCCGTCATCCGCATAAGCAGGAAAAATATCTAATGTATCACCTTTAATTCTAAAATTTCCGCGTTGGAAAACACCTTCTGTTCTCGAATATAAAGCTTGAACCAATTTATGTAAAAAAGCTGTTCTCGAAATAATTTGCCCCGTTTCTATCTGAATCACATTTTTATGAAATTCTGTTGGATTTCCAATACCATATAAACACGAAACTGAAGCGACAACTAATATATCGCGACGGCCAGAAAGTAGGGAAGAAGTTGTACTTAAACGAAGTTTTTCAATTTCCTCATTAATTGATAAATCTTTCTCGATATATGTTCCTGATGAAGGAATATAGGCTTCTGGTTGATAATAATCGTAGTAAGAAACGAAATACTCGACTGCATTATTCGGAAAAAATTCTTTGAATTCCATATACAGCTGCGCCGCCAATGTTTTGTTATGCGCCAAAACCAAAGTTGGACGTTGCACATCTTGCACAACATTCGCGATTGTAAATGTTTTACCAGAACCTGTAACACCCAAAAGTGTTTGATAACGATCATTATTTAGAATACCATTTGATAATTCTTCAATAGCTTTTGGCTGATCACCGGTTGGCTTGAATTCAGAATTTAATTGAAACTGCATTTCACAAATTTACAAATTATTCAGATAAAAAAGGATTGTTATGAATTGTGATTTTAAAAGAAGTTGATAAAAAATAAAAAGGCGACTTTAAGTCACCTTTTCATCAAAACCACAAAAAAATGAGAAAACTGTTTACTTAGTAAACAAACTTCCTTCCATTATTACAAGCTATTGCCCGCTATAACCATTGCAAATATATGTCGGTTTTCTGTGCATGCACAATAATTTGTAATACTTTGTTTTATTGGTGTCGATAAAAGTTATTTATAATAGTGTTAAAACGTCTGATTACAACGTTTTCGTGAATTTGAATAAATTTTATAGTGTCAAGTTTACACTAGCGAATTTTCGCTAAATTCCATAATTTATCTAATTCGGAAATGGTTAAATCAGCTATGTTTTGACCATTTTCTTTCGCGATTTCTTCTAATTTCTGAAAACGCGTGATAAATTTTTTGTTCGATCGTTCTAAAGCATCTTCAGAATTGATGCCCTTAAATCGTCCATAATTAATCAAAGAAAACAAAATATCACCAAATTCCATCTCTTTATCTGTTGGATTTTGTTCTTCTTTAAATTCATTAATTTCTTTGATAATTTTATCAAAAACTTGATCAGAATTTTCAAATTCAAATCCAACACCTTTTACTTTGTCTTGAATTCGGTAAGCTTTTACCATTGCTGGGAGAGAAGTAGGAACGCCAGAAAGTACAGATTTGTTACCTTCTTTTAACTTGATTTGTTCCCAATTTTGAAGAACTTTTTCTTCCGTATTTGCTTCTACATTGCCATAAATATGTGGATGACGATGAATTAATTTGTCACAAATACCATTTAAAACATCAGCAACATCGAAGTTGTTTTGTTCTGATGCGATTTTAGAATAAAAAACTAGGTGAAGAAAAACATCACCTAGTTCTTTTTTTATTTCATCCAAATCTTTTTCGATGATAGCATCCGAAAGTTCATAAATTTCTTCAATAGATAACGTACGCAACGTTTCCATTGTTTGTTTACGATCCCACGGACATTTTTCACGTAATTCATCCATTATATCCAACAATCTTTCGAAAGCTTGTAATTGATCTTTACGTGTATTCATCTCTAATTATTCAGCGTCTTTATCTTTTTTTGCTGTTGTTTTTTTAGCAGCAGTTTTTTTAGCTGGTTTTTCTTCAGCGTCTTTTTTGTCAGCAGCCTTTTTAGCAGGAGCTTTCTTTTTTGGTTTTTCTTCCACAACAACTTCTTCTGTAGCTTCTACTTCAGCAACAGGAGCTTCTTGTGCTTGTTGAGCAGCCATTGCAGCTTCTACAGCAGCTAAGTCGATGTTTAATAATCCGTTTTTGTGTAAGATATTATACCATTGGAATAATTTTTTCAAATCAGAATCATAAACTCTTGAATCGTCATATTCTGGTAAAACTTCTTCCATATATTTACGCAAATCTGCACCAGAAGTTTTGTAATCGATCGTTTCTCCTCCGTTTTCTTTTTTGTAAATTCTGAAGAAAACTTCAGCCAAAGGAAATTCTTGTGATACTCCGTAGATCGCAACGTTGTCTAATAAACTAACATTGTAGTTAGAAGCGATTGAGATTTTTTTACCTTTTTCTAAATCTTCAACAACAAAACCACCTCTTGTTTGAGAAACTAAACGGTATAATCCTGGTTTTCCTGAAATTGCGATAACTCTTGATAAATCCATATTCTATTATGTTTAAGGGTCTATGAAGGGAATTTCATTTTGTAACTCGTGTTTACTTTCCCTTTTGTTATATTTTTTAATTTATTACTTATTAATTTCTTTTTAAAGCTCGAAATATAGTCAATAAAAAGCTTTCCTTCCAAATGATCGTATTCGTGTTGAATAACTCGAGCGCGAATATCCGAAAAAGTTTCGGTATGTTTCACCCAATTTTCATCAAAATATTCTAAAGTTACCGATTCTGGACGTGTTACATCTTCGTGAATGTGAGGAATACTCAAACATCCTTCTGTAAAAGCCCATTCATCACCTTCAGAACTACTGATTTTTTTTGGATTGATGAAAACTCGTTTGAAATCTTTTAATTCATCTTTTACATCATCATAATCTTCATCTTCTTCGAAAGGCGAGCAATCAACAACAAATAAACGTATATCTTTCCCGATCTGAGGCGCTGCGATACCAACTCCGTTAGAGTCATACATTGTATCGAACATATTTTGGATCAGTTCTTGTAAATTTTTATAATCTTGATCGATTTCTTGTGAAACTTTACGCAAGACAGGATCTCCGTAAGCTACAACTGGTAATACCATTTTCTGATCTTTTTTTATTAATTTAACGGCAAAGATACAATTTGTTATAGTTTATGTGATAAAAATGATTGTAAAATTATTACGGCACTCACTTTATCGACCATTCCTTTTTCTTGACGTTTTTTCTTTTTCATTCCTCCAGCAAACATTGCTTGAGAAGCCATTTTTGAGGTAAACATCTCATTTTCACGATGAATTTTGATCAACGGAAATTGTTCAGAAAATTTTTTCAAAAAAGGTTGAATTTGATTTTCAATCTCATTTAATTCTCCTGAAAAACGAACAGATAATCCAACTACAAGGTCAGAAACGTTTTCTTTCTCGATATATTGTTTCAAGAAATCCATCAATTTTGATGTATCAATTGTATCAACTGGCGAAGCTATAATTTGCAATTCATCGGTTACGGCAACGCCTGTTCTTTTTCCTCCGTAATCTAACGCTAATATTCGTGACATTTGGCAAATTTAAAAAAACGATTCAATAATAAATAATCTCTATGAAATCCCTTGATTATAATTTTTATATTTGTGGCTATTATTAATAAAGATGGAGAATTTAAAACAAATCATAGAAAAAGCTTGGGACAATAGAGAATTGTTACAAGAAGAGTCAACACAAATTGCAATTCGTGAAGTAATTGAGTTAATCGATAACGGACAATTACGTTGTGCAGAACCAGTTGGAGAAGATTGGCAAGTAAACGAATGGGTGAAAAAAGCAGTTGTAATGTATTTCCCAATTCAGAAAATGGAAACTTTAGAAGCTGGAATTTTTGAATACCATGATAAAATGGAATTGAAACGTAACTACGCTGAAAAAGGAATTCGTGTTGTTCCAAATGCTGTTGCTCGTTATGGTGCGTATATTTCTTCGGGAGTTATTTTAATGCCTTCTTATGTAAATATTGGTGCTTATGTGGACGAAGGAACAATGGTTGATACATGGGCTACTGTAGGTTCTTGTGCTCAAATTGGGAAAAATGTTCACTTATCTGGTGGTGTAGGAATTGGTGGAGTTTTAGAGCCATTGCAAGCTGCTCCAGTAATTATCGAAGATAATGCATTCATTGGATCTCGTTGTATCGTTGTAGAAGGAGTTCGCGTAGGAAAAGAAGCGGTTTTAGGAGCAAATGTTGTTTTAACAGCATCGACTAAAATTATTGATGTAACAGGTGACGAACCAATTGAAATTAAAGGTTATGTTCCTGCTCGTTCAGTAGTTATTCCAGGTTCTTACACGAAAAAATTTGCTGCAGGTGAATACCAAGTTCCTTGTGCATTAATCATCGGAACTCGTAAAGAATCTACAGATAAAAAAACTTCATTAAACGATGCATTGCGTGAGCATAATGTAGCGGTTTAATTAGAATAAAATTTTATAAAATATAATCCTCAGCAGTTTTGTTGAGGATTTTTTTATTTTCGAATCAAACATATTTTAGTAGTTTTGCTTTATAACTATGTTTTATGAAAATTTTGATTATCCAACACAAGATGATAGGCGATGTTTTAATCACATCATTGTTGTGCGAAAATATCAAAAAAGCTTATCCAAATGCTATTGTTGATTATTTAATCAATAGTAATACTTTGCCTGTTTTAGAGAATAATCCGTACATCGATCATAAAATTGTTTTTGACGAAAAAGAAAACAAAGGCTTGATGAATTTGATTAAATTCTCGAAAAAAGTTAATCAAAATAGATATGATATTGTAATTGATGCTTACTCAAAATTACAGAGTTGGGTGGATGTTTTTATCAATAATGCACCAAAAAAAATATCATATAAAAAGATTGGAAGAACGTTTTTGTATACAGATAATGTAGAAAAACATGACGAACCAAATTCATATTTAGGTTTAGCAATCGAACATCGTTTGTCTTTATTGAAGCCTTTAGGAATTGAAACGCCTTTGGCTACAGAACCAAAATTATATTTAACAGAAGAAGAAATAAACTTTGCGAAAGATTTATTCACAAAACATCAAGTTGATTCTACTCGTAAAACGGTTATGATTAGTTTGCTTGGTTCTGATTCTTCAAAAACTTATCCGTTGAATGAAATGGCAAAAATGGTTGATTTTATTGGTCAACATTATAATGTCAATATTTTATTCAATTATTTTCCGAAACAGTTACCGCAAGCAAAAGAAGTATATAATCAATTATCTGATGAAACCAAATCGAAAGTTTATTTTGAATTGTTGGGTAATGATTTGCGCGAGTTTATTGCAATTGCAAATGAATGTGATGTGATTGTTGGAAATGATGGAGGTGCAATTAATATGTCCAAAGCTTTAGGGAAAAAATCATTTATTATTTTTTCTCCTTGGATTGATAAAAAAGTTTGGGCAACTTTCGAAGATGGAATTAATCACACAAGTGTTCATTTGAAAGATTATTTTCCTGAAAAACTTGGAGATTTAAACAATCGTCAAATAAAAAAACAAGTTGATGAATTTTATTCAATATTTGATTTCGAGTTGTTTAAAGAAAAGTTAGAAAATTTTCTAAACAATAACTCATTGGATAGGCAATTAATAAGTAATAATAACGTTGAAATAGAAACTAAAAAAGAATATTCTATAGAATCAATGTCTACTAAAATTTCAGCTTTACTGATTACTTATAATGAAGAAAAAAATTTACATCGTTATTTAAATGATGTAGATTTTGCTGATGAAATTATTATTATTGATTCTTTTAGTACCGATAAAACAGAAAAAATTGCTCGTCAAAATCCTAAAACTAAATTTGTAAAACGTAAGTTTGATAATTTTACGAATCAACGTAATTATGGACTTTCTTTGGCAAAAAATGATTGGGTTACTTTTTTTGACGCAGATGAAGGAATCCCACTTGAATTAAAAAAAGAAATTGTTTCGGTTTTTAATCAGCAACCTACTTTTGATGCATATTTTGTTTATCGAAAATTTTTTTTTAATAAAAAACATATAAAATATTCGGGCATGCAAAATGATAAAGCTGTTCGAATTTTTAAAAAATCTAAATCTCAATATAAATCAGATAGAATGGTTCATGAGATTATAGAATGTAATGGTAGAACAGGTTATTTAACAAACAAACTTGATCATTTTACATTTGATAATGAACAAGAATATTTAGACAAACTAAATAGCTATTCTCGTTTGCGAGCGCAAGAGCTTCGTCTTAAAAATTTGAAACCAACATTTTATCATTATACTATAAAGCCTGCTTATCGTTTTTTTAATTATTTTGTAATGAGACTTGGTTTTTTAGATGGAAAAGATGGTTATACAATAGCGAAACTACACGCAATTTCTGTTGCTAATCGCTATAAATATTTAGACGAAATTTATAGAAAAGAAAATCAAAACTTAGGTTAAATAAAGAAGTTTAAGATTTTATTATACATTTGTCATACATTAAAAATAATATAATGAAAGCATATGTTTTTCCAGGACAAGGTGCTCAATTCTCTGGAATGGGTAAAGACTTGTACGAAAATTCTGAAATCGCAAAAGAGTTATTTGATAAAGCAAACGAAATCTTAGGATTTGATATAAAATCAATTATGTTTGAAGGTTCTGCAGAAGACCTAAAACAAACAAAAGTTACACAACCAGCAGTTTTTTTACATTCTGTTATTTTAGCGAAAACTTTACCAGATTTTAAACCGGAAATGGTTGCAGGACATTCTTTAGGAGAAATTTCTGCTTTAGTTGCAAATGGAACTTTAGATTTTGAATCTGGATTAAAATTAGTGTACAAGCGTGCTTTAGCAATGCAAGCGGCGTGTGAAGCTAATCCATCAACAATGGCTGCAATTTTAGGATTAGAAGACAAAATTGTTGAAGATGCTTGTGCAGAAATTGATGGCGTTGTAGTGGCTGCAAATTACAATTGTCCAGGTCAGTTAGTGATTTCTGGAGAGATTGAAGCGGTTAATGTAGCATGCGAAAAGTTGAAAGAATTAGGCGCAAAACGTGCTTTAGTTTTACCTGTTGGTGGAGCTTTTCATTCGCCTTTAATGAAACCTGCAGAAGAAGAATTAGCAAAAGCAATTGAAGAAACAACATTCAATACGCCAATTTGTCCAGTATATCAAAATGTAAGTACAACTGCTGTTACAGATCCTGCAGAAATCAAGAAAAACTTGATTGCGCAATTAACTGCTCCTGTAAAATGGACGCAATCTGTACAAAATATGATTGCTGATGGTGCGACTGAATTTATTGAGGTTGGACCAGGAAACACTTTACAAGGTTTAGTGAAAAAAATAAACAGAGAAGTAACGACTTCTTCGGCACAAATCTAAACGAAATGAAAACATACCGTTCCAATGGAAAATTATTCCTTATCGGGGAATATATTGTAATTGATGGAGCGAAAGCATTTGCATTGCCCACGAAATATGGGCAATGTTTGTTTGTAGAAAATTCATCAGAAACAGAAAATTTAATCATTTGGAAAGCAACGAAATTTGATAATTCTATTTGGTTTGAAACTGAAATTAGATTGAATGATTTAGAAATAATTTCTTCTACAAATGATAAATTAAGTCAATCATTACAAAATATTTTAAAACAAGCTAAAACTTTAAATCCTGATTTTTTTAATTCTAATAATAGTTATCAATGTTTAACGAAGTTAGAATATTCGCAAGAATGGGGATTGGGAAGTAGCTCGACTTTGATTGATTTAATTAGTCAATGGATTGAAATAAATCCTTTTGAATTGAATAAATTGACTTTTAATACAAGTGGTTATGATATTGCGTGTGCTCATCATCATCAACCTATTTTATTTTCAAATAATCCTATTGAAGTTGAAGATTTAGAATTGAATTGGAATTTTAAAGATCAACTTTATTTTGTTTATCTTAATCAAAAGCAAGATACGCAAGCTGTTGTTGGAAATCATTATAAAAACAAACCAAAAGATTGGAAAATGATTCAGGATCTTTCTGATTTGGTTGTAAAAGCAACTAAAGTTGAGAATTTAACTGATTTAGAATCTATTTTGGATGAATATCAAGCTCAGTTAAGCAATTTTATGCAAATTCCACAAGTTAAAGAATTGTATTTTCCGGATTATTTAGGAACTGTAAAAAGTCTTGGTGCTTGGGGAGGAGATTTTGTTTTAGTGACGTATAGAGAAGGAATGCACGATTATTTTAAAGAAAAAGGATATGAGATAATTATTCCATTTTCTGAAATGATAAAATAAAAAAAGCAGATTTGATTTCAAATCTGCTTTTTTGTTATTATTTTTTACCAATCATGGCTTTCAATTTCTTTTTTCGAGCTTGTTTTGTTTGAAATTTATGTTGAAATTCTTGTGTTTTATTCCACATTTCTTCAATTACTTCTTGTTCTGGTTTATTAATAAGTTTCGCATATTCTTTTCCCATAATTTCTATCATTTCTTTTTGAGGAGTTAGACGAGAAAAATTTTTAATTCGAATATCAAAACTCATTGAATTGTGAAAATTCATGCGATTTAAATCAACCAAATAAAACTCATATTGATTTTCTCCAACTTGCTTAATTAAAGTATTTCCAGGAGAATGATCTAAAAATTCAATTCCAGCTTCATGCAAATCAAATGTGAATTTTGTAAATTGTTTCAAGATTTCATTTCGATTTTCCCAAATCGGAATTTCGACTAATTCACGATAAGTCAAATCAGCTTCAACTAATTCACAGAAATAGTAACTATCATTAAAATTTATAAGGGTTTTATTTTCTACAAAAGCAATTGGATATGGTGTCAAAAATCCTAAACCAATCAATCGTTTTGCATATTCATAAGATCGTTCAGCTTTTGATTTTCTGAAAAATCGATATACAAATTTATTGACAATATTCGGAATTTTGAATGATTTAATCGTAGCAATTTTACCTGATTCTAATGTCTTTTTTTTGATAGAATTTCTTGTGCCTTTTGCAATATAATCGTCAATCAAGTCAAAATTGTCAAGAATGGATTTGATTTCAGTTTGCGTGGTTTTATAATTATTATTTACGACAATTTTCTGTGTCATTTTTCAAAATATTATAATTAATATAGAAAAAATCTATATTTCATTTTAATCTGTCAAAGATATGTCTATTTTTGTTGAAAATAAGGACAACTTAAAACAAGTTTTTTTAAAATTTTAGAACCTAACTTATGGTAAAAAAAATTCTTTTAGAATCTCATAATCTAAAGAATCGTGCAACTGGTTTCGGAGTTTTTAATTACGAATTGATTAAAGCTCTTTCTAAATTAAATTTTGATGATCAAATTTATTTACTTTACAAAAAACCTGAAGATTTAAGGACTGAATTTGGTACTAAATTTCATTATAAAAAATATTATAGTTTAATGCGCAATCCGTTTTTCAGAACGCGTGAAAAGTATGATGTTTGGCACTCCTTAAATCAAAATATAAAAGTTGAACCTTGTCATAAACCAAAAAAATATGTTTTGACGATTCATGATGTTAATTTTATGGAAGAAAATTCGCTTGATTATAGTCCAAATCACATTAAATATTTTAAAGAAAAGATTAAGCGAGTAGATGTTATCACATTTATTTCTGAATATGCAAAGAAACAAACTATGCAATATTTTGATATTTCGGGAATAGAAAATACAATAATTTATAATGGAAATTCAATTTCAGAAATTATAAATTGTGATGATTTTCAATCTCCATTAGATATTTCAAAACCTTATTTTTATACGATTGGAGCTTTTCTTGAAAAGAAAAATTTTGAATCACTTGTAAAAATGATGAAATTTTTACCAGATTTTAATTTGATTATTTCTGGGAATTGTACGAATGCCTATGGTCAAAAAATAAAAGATTTAATTGCTAAAGAAAAATTAGAAAACCAAGTTTTTTTATCAGGTAAAGTTTCTGAACGAGCAAAGCAATTTTATATGCAAAATTGCGAAGCGTTCTTATTTCCATCAACTGGAGAAGGTTTTGGTTTGCCTCCCTTAGAAGCGATGAGCTTTGGAAAACCAATTATTTTATCTGATAAAACGTCTTTACCAGAAATTGGTGGAAAAGATGCGTTTTATTGGAATGATTTTGAACCAGAATATATGAAAAATGTAGTGGAAGATGCGTTAAATCAATACAATCAAAATTCAGATTATTTTATAGAAGCTTATATCAAAAGAGCTGGAAGTTTTAGTTGGGATAAAGCGGCAAATGAATATCTAAAGGTCTATGAAATCTAAAATCTATTTTGCGATAAATAATATTTCGAAGAAAATCGACTTCATTCAACTTTCCTACAATACCTTTGCACTCAAATTTATAAAACAAATAAAATGTCAGATATAAACGAAATTGTAGCCAAACTAAAACAAGGAGAAACAATGCTTTATCCAACAGATACAATTCTTGGATTGGGTTGTGATGCGAAGAATGAGGCTGCAATCGAAAAAATTTATCAGATAAAAAATCGCCCTTCATCAAAATCGTTGATTATTTTAGTTGACTCACCACGCATGTTACAAAATATTGTTGAGGTGCCAGAATTAGCTTGGGATTTGATTGATTTGAATGAAAAACCTCTTACAATTATTTACGATAATCCAAAAGGTTTACCACAATCGTTAGTTGCAGAAGACAATACAATTGCTATTCGATTAACAGACGATTTGTTTTGTAAGAAAATCATAGGGAAATTAGGTGGACCAATTGTGTCTACATCGGCTAATTTATCAGGAGAACCTTCTCCAAAAGTGTTTTCGGAAGTTAATCCTACTATTTTAGAGCGTGTTGACTTTTATCCAGACGAGACAAAAACCTTTGTGCCTCAGTTTACTGCATCAACGATAATTAAATTAGGTCTAGATAACGAAGTAAAAGTTATTAGAGAGTAGTTTTTTATTTCAAAACATATACTTTTGCAGAATGAAAATCTTAGAAGCCGTATCAAATCCAATTTTTAATAATGTAGCAGAAGTTGCTGATGAAATTAATCAAGAAACTTATGTAGTTGGTGGATTTGTACGCGATTATTTATTGAATCGTGGTCAGAAAAAAGACATCGATTTTGTAACAGTAGGAAATGGAATTTTATTGGCTAAAGAATTAGCTAATAAATTAGGACATACATCACAAGTTTCAGTTTTTAAACGTTTTGGAACAGCAATGTTCAAATATAAAGACACAGATTTGGAATTTGTAGGTGCACGAAAAGAGAGTTATTCAGAAGATAGTCGAAAACCACATGTAGAAGACGGAACGTTGGAAGATGACCAAAAACGTCGTGATTTTACAATCAATACATTGGCAATTTCGATGAATAAAGAGAATTTTGGTGAATTAATTGATCCTTTCAATGGAGTTGAAGATTTGAATAATAAAATCATCAAAACTCCTTTAGAGCCGAATGTTACCTATTCTGATGATCCTTTACGCATGATGCGTGCGATTCGTTTTGCAGCTCAATTGGATTTTGAAATAGAAAAAAAATCTTTTCAGGCAATAATTGATAATGCAGAACGTATTAATATCGTATCTTTTGAACGCGTAATGGATGAGTTTCAGAAAATTATGATGACTGACAAACCTTCGGTCGGATTATTGTTGTTGGAACAATCAGGATTAATGCAACATATTTTACCAGAATTGGTTGCGTTAAAAGGAATCGAAGAGGTTGAAGGTCAGAAACATAAAGATAATTTTTATCATACGTTAGAAGTCGTTGATAATATTTCTGTCAACACAGATAATGTTTGGTTACGTTGGGCAGCGTTGTTGCATGATATTGGAAAAGCTGTAACAAAACGTTTTGATAAAAATGTAGGTTGGACATTTCATTCGCATGAATTTGTTGGATCAAAAATGGTATTAAAATTGTTCAGACGATTAAAATTACCATTAGGACCGCAAGTAAAATATGTTCAGAAGTTAGTCATGATGAGTTCTCGACCAATTGCTGTTGTAACAGACGATGCTACAGATTCGGCATTACGTAGATTATTGTTTGATGCTGGAGAAGATTTCGACGATTTAATTACGCTTTGCAAAGCTGATATTACAACAAAAAATGAACGTAAACAAAAACGTTTCAAACAAAATTTTGAAGTTGTAGAACAAAAAATAAAAGATGTTGAAGAACGTGATAAAGTACGTAATTTTCAACCACCAATTACAGGTGAACAAATAATGAAAATATTTGATATTCAGCCAGGAAAAGAGATTGGAATCTTAAAAAATGCCATCAAAGAAGCAATTTTAGAAGGCGAAGTAGAAAATAATTATAATTCTGCATTAGAATTTGTAATTAATATGGGAAAAGATTTAAATTTGGAACCGAAAAATATTTAGAAAGTGATATATAAAATTCGTGTATTCCTTGATGCAAAAGAGGATGTTTTTAGAGACATAGAAATTAAAGAGAAGCAAACATTATTCACATTGTACAAAGGTATTATTAGTGCTTTTAGTTTACAAGGTGAGGAGTTGGCATCGTTCTATGAAGTAGATGAAGATGGAAACCAAACAAAAGAAATTCCTTTAGAGGATATGTCTGATGATGGAACTGATGAAACAATGGCTGATTTTTATATCAAAGAAGCTTTTGCTAATCAAGGAGATCGTATGGCTTTTGTATATGATTTTATGGAAATGTGGACATTTGTGGCTGAATTAATTTCTGTAGAAGATAAACCAGCTGTTCTTAATTATCCATTAACGGTTTACCGTTTCGGTTCAATGCCTCTTAAAGCGCCTAAAAAAGACATGATGGTTGATTTAGACGATGAAGAAGATATTGATTTTGCAGAAGATGCTGAATTAAATGATTTACAAATCGACGAAGATTTAGACGTAGACGATTTATAAAAACTACAACTAATCAACTTATATATCAAAAAATCTGAATGGCAACATTCAGATTTTTTTTGTGCTATATATAAACCATTTGATAATTTTTTTACTTCCTCAACCAACCATTTTTCCGTAACTTGCATCTACTGATAAAAGAAAGAATCTATGAAACAGCTACTGTTTTTATTATTAATTTTAACCAATTCGATGCTTATGGCTCAATCCCCAACGATTGATCAAAAGTGGAAAGAAATTGACCAACAAATGCAAAATGGTCAATTCAAGTCTATCCAACCAAAAATTGATGAACTAAAAGCTTTATCAAAAAAGCAAAATAATCAACAAAGTTATCTGAAAGCTTTATTTTATGAAGCAAAAATAAAAGTCGCAACTTCTGATGAAACAGATGATGTAAACTTCGTTTTTGATTTGTTTAAAAAGGATTTAGATGAAAAACCAACTGTCAATAATGCGATTGTTTATTCATATTTAGCCGAGTTATATCAATTGTATTACAACGAAAATCGTTGGAAAATCAATAGTCGTACAAATGTCGAAAATCAAGCAACAAATGATGTGAGATTTTGGACAGAAGAAACATTCAATAAAACGATTAACGATTATTTTTCTAAATCAATTCAACCAAAAAATGAATTAATCAATGCAAAATCTCAAGATTATAAAATGATTTTGAATCTTGCTGAGGATAAGAAAAATGCGCAACAACAATTGGATTTAACGCCAACTTTGTATGATGTTTTAGCGAAAAAATATATCAATTATCTGAATCAGAATAATGAAAAAGATAAAGCAAATCAATTGCTTACTGATTTAGTTCAATTGAATACACAAAAAAATAACGAAAATGCTGTTTTGTACAATGAATTGGTTTTAATTGATTCAAAACATGGTTCAACTTCGATTCAAGAAATTATTAAACAAAAAGAATCTTTAGCAACAAAATATCCAAAAGCGTGGTATTCATCTTATGTGTACGCAACTTTAGCAACAGATTATTATGGTTTGCAAGAAGATAAATTGGCTAACGTAAATAAGATTTTTGAGATACAACAAAAAGTTGCGAAGCTTTATCCAAATTCGGAGGAATTAGAGAATATAAATAATTTAGTTTCGAAGATCAAATCGCAAGAATTAAGTGTGCAAGCCGAGAAATATATCAACGAAAATCAGAATACTCCAATTCAATTAACGCATAAAAACTTATCGCAAGTTTTTGTAAAAGTTTTCGCTTATAATGAAGGTTTTGATGGAAAACAGAAAATACAAGCGTTAAACGTTTACAACGAAAATCGAATTTCAGAAGCGCAAAAATTTCTGAATAGTTTAAAAGTTGTTGATCAATATACAATTGATGTCAAATCGTTTGAAGATTATCAAAATCATTCAACAATAGTCAAATTAAATCCACTAAAATCTGGTCGTTATATTGTCCTTTTTTCGAATAATTCTGAATTCAAAATCAACACAAAAGACGATATCGATTATTTGGATATAATGGTTTCGAAATATGCGATAAACTCGCTGAATGAAAAGGTTTCGGTTGTGAATCGTGAAACTGGAAAACCAGAAAGTAATGTTGCGGTTGAGTTTTCTAATTTGTCAGATTATAATAAAAAGGAATTTAAAATTTTAACTTCGAATAAAGATGGAATAATCACTTTTCCTGCGACTTGGAGAAACTTTCAATATCGTGTAAAAGACGAACATACTATTTATTCAACGTATTACTACGATTACGATCGTTATGATGAAGATGATGATTCTTCTGTCAAGATTTTCACAGATCGTGCGATTTATCGTCCTGGACAAACGGTTTATTTCAAAGGAATTTATTATTCATCGAAAGATAAAACCCGAAACGTCATTCCAAATTCTAAATTGACGATTGCTTTGTTTGATGTCAATGACAAAGAACTTTCTAAAATTGATTTAACAACAAACGAGTTTGGATCTGTAAATGGAAGTTTTGTGTTGCCAAGTTCTGCTTTAACAGGGAATTTTTCGATTAGAGCTATTAACGAAGATGGTTATTATTCATTCAAAGTGGAAGAATATAAACGTCCAAAATTCAAAGTTGAAATAGAGAAAAATAAAGGTGTTTATAGTTTAAATGATAACGTAAAAGTAGAAGGAAAGGCGATTGCTTTTTCTGGTGCTAATATAGATAATGCAAAAGTTTCGTATCGTGTTTATCGTCAAGAAATTTTTACGTTTTGGCCTTGGTATCGTTCAATTCCAGCAGGTCGTGGAGAGCGAGAAGAAATTACGTTTGGTGATACAACGACTGATGCAGAAGGAAAATTTAATTTTGAGTTTGTCGCAAAACCAGCTTCGGAGAAAAAGAAAGATGAGGTAAGAACGTACAATTATTTTATCGAAGTAAATGCAACAGATATCAATGGAGAAACGCAGTCTGAGTCTTCTTCGGTAAAAGTTGGTGATACGAGAATGTCGTTGAATGTGGCTGTTTCAGAGAAAATAAAAGCGGACGATTTGAAAGCTTTCAAAGTTGAAGTGAAAAACTTGAATGATGAAAAATTAGATGGAAAAGGTCATCTTGAAATTTATTCGTTAAATGCACCAAAAGAAGTTGTTCGTCGTCAAAAATTCACAACAGATTATAACTTTTATTCGAAAGAAGAATTCAAAAAATTGTTTCCGAATGAGCCTTATGGCGATGAAATGAATCCAAAAACATGGACAACTAATCAAAAGGTTTTCGAAAGTGATTTTGATACAAAAGTTTCTGATGAAATAAAATTCAATCAAGCGTCAAATTTAGAAGAAGGTTATTATGTCATTAAAGGTTTTGTGTTAGATGGAACGCAAAAAGTTGAGGTGGATAAATTGGTTTATGTTTCGAATGAAAAGAAAGCAAATGTAATTAAAACACTTTTAGCAGTTTCGCCAAATCAATCAACTTATCAGCCAAAAGATGTTGCAAAAATTGAATTCAAATCGGGTTCTAAAAATATATTTGTGTATTATGAAGTAGAGGCGAATCAAACAATTATTGAGAAAGGTTTCTTGGATTTGAGCAAAAAATCAATCGTTGAAATTCCTATCAAAGAAGAATATCGTGGTGGAATTTATGTGAATTATGCGATGACGAAATTCAATGATGTGCAAACCGGAAGTCTTAATTTGGCAATTCCATTTACGAATAAAGAACTAAAAGTTACGGCTGAAGTTTTACGTGATAAATTGACGCCAGGCGCAAAAGAAAAATGGCAACTAAAAATTGAAGGGCCAAATAAAGATAAAGTTTCGGCTGAGGTTTTAGCAAGTATGTACGATGCTTCGTTGGATCAATTTGCGTCGAATTCGTTAGATTTTAATGTCTATAATTTTACGAATTCAAGAAGAAATAATCCATTTAATTTGTATCAATTTTATTCAACAAATCCTTCTCGAGCAATTTATTATCGTACAAATTATGATTTTTATGCAAGAGGATATGCAGGATTAGATCTTAATTTATTTGATTTTGGATTTGACCAATATCGTATGAATCGTATGATGAGAAAATCTGTTGCAGCATTAGCAAAGAAAGAATATGAAGAATATTTAAAAATGCCTGCTGCTGAGGCTGATTTAGAAGGAGTTGATGTAGCATTGAAAGGTAAAGTAGCTGGTGTAGTTACAAATTCTGATAATTTTATTCGTGGAGCCTCATCATTACAAGGAAATGAAAATGCACTTTATGTAGTAGATGGAGTTGTGTATGATAAAATGCCAGAACTTAATTCAGATGATATTCAATCAATTAATGTATTGAAAGGAGAAGAGGCGACTGCATTATATGGAGCAAGAGGAGCAAATGGAGTAGTGGTAATTACAACTAAAAAAGGAGCAAACGCAGCTTTAGATAACGTAAAAGCGCGCACAAATCTAAATGAAACAGCTTTCTTTTATCCAAGCTTAAAAACGGATGCAAAAGGAAATGTAATTATAGAATTTACAACGCCAGAAAGTTTAACGGAATGGAAATTCATGGCAATTGCGCATACACCAGACCTTAAAACAGGTTATTTAGAACAAAATGTTCGTACGCAAAAAGACTTGATGGTTGTGCCAAATATGCCACGTTTTTTACGCGAAGGTGATCAAATTTCGGTTTCGTCTAAGATTAATAATTTATCAGATAAGGTATTAAATGGTTCAGCGAAATTGATGTTGTTTGATGCGTTTACTAATCAACCAATTGATGCGCAATTTAAGTTGACAAATGCAGTTCAGAATTTCTCTGTTGCAAAAGGAAGTTCGGATCAAGTAACGTGGACAATTGATGTTCCGAAAAACGTACAAGCGGTTGTTTATCGTGTGGTGGCTTCGGCTGGAGATTTTTCTGATGGAGAGGAATCGGCTTTACNNTGACAAATCGTATGATGATGACAGAAACATTGCCGATTTATGTAAAAGAAGGTCAAAAGAAATCGTTCCAATTTGAGAATATGATCAACAATAAATCGACTTCTTTGGATAATTTCAAATTAACGTTCGAGATGACAACGAATCCAATTTGGTATGCGATTTTCTCGTTGCCTTATTTGCGCGAATATCCTTACGAATGTGCTGAGCAAGTGTTCTCGCGTTTATATGGAAATATGATTTCGGAGAAAGTGATTAATTCGAATCCAAAAATTAAAGCTGTTTTTGATGATTGGAACAAAAAAGGTGAATTGAAATCGAAATTACAATTGAACCAAGACTTAAAAAACATCATTTTAGAAGAAACGCCTTGGGTAAAAAATGCGGAAAGCGAAGAAGAGCAAATGAAACTAATTGCGGTTTTATTCCAATTGAATCAAATGCAAACGGAAATGAAATCGGCTTTCCAAAAATTATCGGATAAACAACAATCAAATGGTGGCTTTGCTTGGTTTGACGGTGGTCGTCCAAACGAATATATCACAACGCATATTGTTTCTGGTTTCGGAAATATGAAGAAAATGGATGTGAATTTCAAAGCGTTTGAAATAGATGTGAATCCATTAATCAGAAAAGCAATTCAGTTTATTGATGATGAGAATTTGAAACGTTTCAAAGAGTTCAAAAAAGATCAAAAATCATTCAAAGATGTTACGTATTCAGACGGTTTACATTATTTATATGCGCGTTCTTTCTTCTTAGAAGATTATCCAATGACGAAAGAGTTAGAAGAAATGAAAACGGCGATGTTAAAGAATTTGAATGATACAAAACTTGATTTATCGTTGCAACAAAAAGTGATGGCTGCAATTGTGATGAATCGTTTCCAGATGCAATCTGCTGCTAAAATTGTTGTGAATTCAATCAAAGAAAAAGCAGTAGAATCGGATGAAATGGGAATGTATTGGAAAGAAAATCAACCTGGTTGGTTTTGGTATCAAGCGCCTGTAGAAACACAATCGTTGTTAATTGAAGCGTTTGATGAAGTGACAAAAGACGAAAAGTCAGTAGAAGAAATGAAAGTTTGGTTATTGAAAAATCGTCAAACAAATCAATGGAATTCGACAAAAGCAACGACAAAAGCGGTTTATGCTTTAATGAATTTTGGGAAATCTTGGATAGATGCTGATAAAGGAATCGAAGTGAAGATTGGAAATCAAAAATTTGATTTAGATAAAAATTCGCAAGCTGGTTCGGGTTATGTAAAAACTTCTTGGAACAAGGAAGAAATTAAACCAGATATGGGCAAAGTTGAGGTTTCAAAAACTTCTCCAGGTGTTGCTTGGGGTGCAATGTATTGGCAATATTTTGAAGATTTGGATAAAATAAAATCTGCTGAAACTGGAATCAAGTTCAACAAGAAATTATTTGTTAAATCGAATTCTGCAAATGGTCCAATTCTGAAAGAAATTACAACGTCAACGCCAATAAAAGTTGGTGATATTGTAACTGTTCGTTTAGAGATTTCGGTTGATCGTAACATGCAATTTGTACACATCAAAGATATGCGAGCAAGTGGTTTCGAGCCTGTGAATGTGCTTTCTGGTTACAAATGGAAAGGAGAATTTGGTTATTACGAAAGCACGCGCGATGCAGCAACCAATTTCTTTTCGGATTATATGAGAAAAGGAACTTACGTTTTCGAATATGATTTGAAAGCGAATAATGCAGGTAATTTCTCAAACGGAATTACATCGATGCAGAATATGTATGCACCAGAATTGAGTGCGCAAAGCGAAGGAATTCGTGTTGAGATTAAATAATCAATTCAAATTAATAAATCTAAAAAGAGCTGAGAGTAATCTTAGCTCTTTTTTTTTGAGTTATGAGAGGTTTATCGTTTAACCGCAAAGAATAAAGGATCATATTGCATAAAGCTTAAAGTGTTCAGCGTATAATAATGAATTATGCGAATTTCGCAAAACGTATCGCTTAAAGCGTTCAGCGTATCACGTTTTTATTTATCTTTAAAATCAAATAACATGAAATGAAGAAAACACTTCTATTCAATATTGTACTCATTCCTTTTATCGGAGTTGCGCAATTGCAAACCATTTTTCAATCTAAAATAGATTCGATTTATGAGAAAAATAAAGACGCTGTAGGAATTATTGTTCATGTTGAAGCGCCAAAACAAAATATTTCGTGGAGTTATGCAAAAGGAGTTTCGGATATTAAAACGAATAAAGTTTTAAATCATCAACAACCGGTTTTAATCGCAAGTAATACCAAACCTTATGTGGCTGTTGCAATTTTGAGATTAGTAGAAAAAGGTCAAGTCACAATCGATCAACCAATCAAGAATTTGTTGTCTAAGAAGACTCTTAAATTGCTCGAAAAAGATGGTTATGATTTGAATACGATTACAGTCAAACATTTGTTGTCACACACTTCTGGAATACAGGATTATGTCGATGATGCGTATTTTGAATTAGTCAATCAGCGTCCGCAATATAAATGGACAAAGGAACAACAGATAAAGCGAGCCATGGAAATTGGCGCTCCACAAAAAGTTGGAGAAAAGTTTAGTTATGGAGATATCAATTATTTGCTTTTAGCAGAAATTATTGAGCAAAAAACACATCAACCTTTTTATAAAGCAATTCGAGATTTGTTAAAGTATAAAGAATTAGGTTTGACACAAACGTGGTTTATCGATTTGGAGAAATATCCACAAGAAACGCTTCCGCTTGCTCATCAATACGCAGATAAATATAATTGGGATTCGTATGATTTGAATCCATCTTGGGATTTGTACGGAGGTGGTGGGATAGCTTCTACAGCCAAAGAATCGGCTTTATTTTTTCAGTATTTGTTTGAAGGAAAAATTATTCAGAATAAACAAATTTTAGATTCGATGTCGACGTATGTTTTGCCTTCGGATCAATCTAAATATTGTTTAGGAATTTATCACTTTGATCTAGGTTTTAACGCCTATTATCATGGTGGTTGGTGGGGAACAGATGTGATTTATTCACCAGAAACTAATGCAACAATTACAGTTTTTACTTTACAAAAAGGCTTTCAACATATTATTAATCCTCTTATTGGAAAAGAATTTCAGAAGTTGTTGTTGAAGAAGAGTTAACCAAAAAGACTCGCTACAATTTGTAGCGAGTCTTTTTTTTATTAAATAGAAGTATCTTACTTTTTACTGTCTTGTGCTCCAAAAACCTGCTGTAACAATGATGTTGTACGCAACGCTTTATTTCCACGAATTCCTTCTTCTTTTTCTGCAACCATGTTAAACACACCATTTATTGTTTGTTGTGTTACATATGCATTCAGATTTGGATCAATTTGGTTTCCAGTTAACGTATTGTATTTTGTAATCAAATTATTCCAAACTTTATCCGCACCAACTTTTCCCAAAGAAGCTTCCACTTTTGGTTGAAAAGCCTTTGTTAAATCAGATGTTGTTTTTAGTTTTAAATAATTTGTAGCTGAATTATTTCCTCCTACTAGAATATCTTTCGCATCTGTAATTGTCATTGATGTTACAGCATTTACGAAAATAGGAGCAGCTTCAGAAACAGCATCTTCAGCAGCAGAATTCAATAATTTGATTCCTTTATCCGCCAAACTTCCCATTCCCAAAGAACGCAAAGTTTTTTCTACATTTTGTAACTCTTCTGGCATCAAGATTTTCGCAACTGAATTATTGTAAAAACCATTCTTTTGACCCAATGATTTTATTCCGTCCGTTAATCCTAATGACAAAGCTTCTTTCAATCCAGAGGCAACAGTTGCGTTAGATAAACCATTTAACTTTGTTAAGGATTCAGCAGAAATTGTTTTAGATTCAGTTGAACTATTTACAACTTTTACAGTTGAATTATTTTGCGTTGTCGGTTGAGTATTTACTTTTTCGATTTCTTTTTTTAACGTTCCAAAAATTGATTGTAAATCTTGTGCTTTTGCATTTACTGCAAATGCTGAAATTAATGTTAAACTTAATATGATCTTTTTCATTTAGATTTTTTCTAAAAAATATTTTAGTCCTTAATTCAATTATCTGACCAAAATTTAAAACTCACTTACAAAATGCAATTTCACTGATGGAAATTTGTCTTGTGTCATTTGAATTGTAAAAGCAGAATCTGCTAAAAATACCAATTGATTGAATTTATCTCTTGCTAAATAACGTTGTTTAACACGTTTGAATTCTAAGAATTCTTCTGATTTTTCATCTTCAACTTCTACCCAACACGCTTTGTGAACAGAGAAAGGTTCGTAAGTCGCTTTTGCACCATATTCGTGCTCCAAACGATATTGAATAACTTCGTATTGTAGTGCACCAACCGTTCCGATAACTTTACGATTGTTCATTTCTAATGTAAATAACTGCGCAACACCTTCGTCCATTAATTGATCAATTCCTTTTTCCAATTGTTTTGCTTTCATTGGATCAGCATTGTTGATGTAACGGAAATGTTCTGGCGAGAAAGCTGGAATTCCTTTGAAAGAGAATTTTTCACCTTCCGTCAATGTATCACCAATTCTAAAGTTTCCTGTATCGTGTAAACCTACAATATCACCTGCAAAAGATTCGTCAACCACTTCTTTTTTATCAGCAAAGAAAGCATTTGGCGCAGCGAATTTCATATTTTTACCTTGACGAACATGGAAATAGTTGGTATTACGTTCAAATTTCCCAGAAACGATTTTGATAAACGCTAAACGGTCACGGTGTTTTGGATCCATATTTGCGTGAATTTTGAACACGAAGCCAGAAAATTTATTTTCATAAGGTTCAACAATTCTCAAATCTGTTTCTTTAGATTGAGGCGTTGGAGCGATATCAACGAATGCGTCTAACAACTCGCGAACACCAAAATTATTAAGAGCAGAACCAAAAAATACAGGTTGTAAATTTCCGTCCATATATTCTTGCATATCAAATTCTGGATAAACTCCATCAATCAAATCAATCTCATTACGAAGATTTTCTGCATAAGTTGTTCCAATTAATGTGTCTAAATCTGGACTTGATAAATCTTCAACTTTCGTTGTTTCAGAAATTTTTTGTTTATTATCTCCAGAAAAAATATTGATGTTTTTCTCCCAAATATTATAAATTCCTTTGAAAGTTGCACCAATACCAATTGGCCAAGAAAGAGGCGTAACCTGTAAGTCTAATTTTTGTTCAACTTCGTCCATTAAATCGAAAGCATCCTTTCCTTCTCGGTCCATTTTGTTAATGAAAACCAACATCGGAATTTTGCGCATACGACAAACTTCTACCAATTTGATTGTTTGTTCCTCAACCCCTTTTGCAACGTCGATTACCACAATCGCAGAATCTACAGCAGTTAGCGTACGGAAAGTGTCTTCGGCGAAATCCTTGTGACCAGGAGTATCTAAGATATTGATTTTTTTTCCTTTGTACTCGAAAGCCAAAACAGAAGTTGCAACAGAAATCCCACGTTGACGCTCAATTTCCATGAAATCGGACGTTGCACCTTTTTTAATTTTGTTACTTTTTACAGCTCCAGCTTCTTGAATTGCACCTCCAAAAAGTAATAACTTCTCTGTTAAAGTTGTTTTACCAGCATCGGGATGGGCGATGATTCCAAAGGTTTTTCTTTTATTTATTTCTTGTTCTAAAGACATCTTAATCAAATTTTCAGGTTGCAAAGATAGTTTATCTCAGTAAAATTAGAAACATTATGGTTGATAGAATATTCTAAAGTAAATTGCGTTATTCTAAAATATATGACGAAAGACGTATGAAAAAGATTTTTTACTTTTTACTGTTGATGATTAGTTGGGTTGTTTGGGGGCAATATCCGACAATTCATCCATTGACTGGAGGTTTTACTTTTACAGGAGAAAAACTAGAAACTCATTTAACTGAATTTACATCAACTACTTCACAGTGTGGGTTTAATTCTGGGAAAATTTATAAATTCTATTCTTTTGAAGCTAATTTTGATATGGTTTTTGCATTTGATTTAACAGCGAAAAAACCAGATTTTAGATTTTTAGTTTGGAAAATACAAAAAGGTAAATTACCTGAAACAATTTTTTATAATGGAGGAACAATAAATGCAGATAGGTCAGTTCAAGGAGCGTCGTTATTAAAAGGAATGAAAGAAGGTGACCCTGATTTGTGTGAAACGTTTTCGGGAGCTAATGGTTATGCTAAAGCATTTGAAGGATCAGAACTTTTGAAAAGAGGTGAGATTGTTGTAATAGCTGTTTATGGAGGAAGTGATACAGAACCTTTTGATATAAAAGTAAATGTAGCTGAAGAGAGAACGATTACAAACTTTAATAATTTATGTTTTGGTCTATCTTATTCAGCAAGTCAAATTTATAATGCTATACAAAGTGATTCTGGTTTTAATGATATAAAATTATTTACAGATAATACATTTAGTACAGAGATCCCGATAGGGACTAGTATAAGTTCAGATACTACACTATATGCGCAAGTAAGAGATTCTTCTGGAAATCTAAAGTTTATTTATACAATTCCGATTACTTTTATTCCGGAACATCAATTTAATTTTAAAACTAATATTGAAACTGAATATGCGTGTACAATAAGCTACACTATTCCAAGTGAAGCAGATTTATTGAAGAAGCTTTTTATTGTAGTAAATACAGATTATTCAATCTCTTCAATAGTTATCGATGGAACAAATTATACACCAGGTCAAAATGTAAATTTAGCAGTTGGTCTAAACACTTCGATGAAAATAAAAGTTCATTACGGAGGCGGTTGTCCAATCGATTCTAATGAAGTTTCAATTCCTTTAGTTCAGGGAAAACCAATTTTGACTGATGATATTTCTGATGCAACTTGTGATTCTTCTTATAAAATAAATTTTGATCGAATTTATTCTAAGTTAGGAAAAGATAAAAATGCTTTTGACGTAATTGTAACCTTAGGCGGTTTACCTATTTCTGATGGACAATCAACTGTAATTACGACAACTTTAACGTATAAAATTAAAATAAAATCAAGAACAGGAGGAGGTTGCGAAAGTGATGAGGTTGATTTTGTAGTTACTAAAACTTCTCCTGCAAAGATTGTAGATGCTTCAATTAATAGAATTTGTTTAGCAGATTTTAATCAAACAGATTTGGATAAAGCCATTCTTATAATCAATCTAGGGAAAATATATAATCTGAGATTTTATAAACAAGATGGAACAGAAATTTTAGAATCAGAATTATTTAATTACATCAAAACAAATAAAATAGGAAAAATCATTGTAAAAGCATTGGCTGTTGATAATGGAAATACAATTTGTGATACAGATGTTGAGTTAACATTTAAATTAGATGAATCGACATTTCAAACTGTAAGTAATATTCCGACTTTAAATTCTTCTTGTTCAGAAGTTGGCTTAGGACATACTTTTACAATTTCTGAAATCGAAGCTTATTTAAAATCGAAATTTGGCAGAACAGATATTACATTTAATGGAATTTCAGATGAATTTCTTACAGATAATCAATCAAAGACAATCACTTTTCAAGTGAAAATAAATGGAGAAGGTTGTTGGTCAGAGGAAATGATATTGAAATTACAAGTCATTACAAAACCTAATGTAAACAACGCCTTGCATGAATTAAAAGCTGATTGTGATGATAAAATTACAATCGATGCACAAGTTTTGATCAATTTATTTGGGTCAAATTCTATTGTTGATTATCATTATGAAATTTTGCATAATAATTCAACACCATTAACTTTCGATGCAAGTGGAAAAGCCAGTGTAAAAGTTCTTTTCAAAAATAAATTAGACAATTCGTGTTTTATAGAAAAAGAAATTATTATCAATAAAAAACAAGATTTAATTATTGATATAGCTATTTTAGAAACGTATATAAAAGATCATCCTATTATTTATTGTGAAGAAGATGATGTAAATGCAAAAAAACAAATAGAAGATATTTTAGATTACATCAAATCAAAATATCCAATTTTAGTTGCGAAATCTACGGTTGACGAAATTTATACGATGTTCAATTCTAATAATGGGTTTGTTGAGATTGTTTTTGAAGATCCAAATTATTGTGGAACAGAAAAAATAAAATTCTATTATCAAAAAAATGCTTTACCAGACTTTGCTATTCCAGCTTCTGCTGAAATCTGTTCTGCTACAAAATATGAGTTAGATTTTGAACAATTAGCAAAAGAGAAAGGATTGGACGTTACTCAATATGATTTTTCGGTTGTTGGAGAAGATGCTATCAAAGTTTCAACTTATCAATATGAATTAGGAGTTGGAGATTATACGATCACAATTAGTAATAAAGATTCGGGTTGTCCGAAAGTGTTCACTTTAAAATTGACAAACTCAGAAACGCCAATTATCAATAAAATTACTATCAATGAAAAGAGCGTTATTGTTTCTGCAAAAGGAAATGGAAAGTTAGAATATGCGTTGTTTGATTCTGTAGGAAATGTAATCGTAGATTGGCAAACAAAGAATGAATTAATTATTCCAGATAATATCAAAAATAATAATTTTACAGTAAGAGTAAGATTGAATAATTGCGGAGTTTCGGAGCGTAAAAATGTTATTTACCTTGCTTTGCCAAATGTTGTAACGCCAAATAATGATGGTTTTAATGATATTTGGCAACCAATGACAAAAGATGGTAAAGTTACTGATACATCAAATTCGTACAAATTGATTATTTTTGACCGTTACGGAAAACAGATATTGTCACAAGAAGGAACAGATATTATAAAATGGGACGGAACGCTGAATGGCAAACCTGTTGCAGATGGAACGTATTGGTATTTGTTAGAGTTCTCGAAGCAATCAGACGATTTGCAAGTTTTATATTCTGGTAGTATATTAGTTAAAAGAAAAATCAATTAATTGATTGAAAAATATTTATGAAAAAAATTACACTATTCATATTAACACTATTTTCACTTTCGAAAGTAGAAGCACAACAAGGGTTACCTTTTTACAATCACTATTTGGTAAGCGATAAAATGTTGATTAATCCTTCGTACGCAGGGCAGGATCCGAATGTGATTTCTATAACAGGAACGCATCGCAATCAGTGGGACGATTTGCCCGAAAGTCCAAGTACACAAACGGTAAGTGCGCACGGAATTATTGTAGATCGTTTGGCAGTGGGAATGCAATTTTTCAACGATAGAAATGGTGCTGTTAAGATGACTGGTTTCGGAATTAATGCGGCTTATCACATTCCTATTGATGATAGAAGTTATGATGGAAACGAAGTCAATGTTTTTTCGTTTGGAGTTGGAGCTTCTAATGTTTCGCAACGTTTTGATTATTCAAAAATTATTGCGGAAGATCCAAATGATCCTGCTTTACAAGAAGATAAATATTCTACTTATTTTGCGAATTTGGGATTGTCTTTCAAATATGCTGGTTTCTCTGCGGGAGTGTCGGTTTTGGATATTCCATTGAGCCAAAATGTGTATTATATTAACAATGTAGAACCTTTGCCAACGTGGTATTATTTCAATGTTGGATATAAATGGAACGTTTCCGAAGGAATTGCGTTAGAACCTTCTTTGGTGTATAATTTGAACTCAAATTCGGAGCGTCATTTGGATATCAATTTGATGTCGCATATTGGTTTTGGAGACAATAATCAAGGTGTAGACATTGGAGTAGGGTACAAGCAAGGAATGGATTCTAAAAATAGCAATCCGTTGTTTGTTTCTCCAATTCTAAAGTTTAAAGTTGGTTCTTTAAAAGCTGGAATTTCTTACGATATTGGCTTGTCAGATTATCAAGTTGATGGTCGCAAGAACGGAATGTTATTTAGTTTAGGGTTCGATTTACAAAATCCTTGGGGAGCAAGATTTGATTAATATTATGAATAATGAATAAAATTTTACTTTTAGTCTTTTTCATTGTTGGATTTTTTTCTTGTTCTAAAAATGAAAATAAACAGATGGAATATAATTCTGTTATAGAAGCAATACAATTACAAACAGATACATTACAATTGCAAAAAAATATTTTAGAAAAAGGAGATATAAATTCTTTTAAGAGTTTAATGATGGTTTATGAAACTCCAGAAGATTCACTATCTTATAAAATATTAAAATATTCTTTTATTATGGCTGACCAATATAATTATAATAGAGCAAATTATTTTATTGCAAGATCTATTCTTAGAAAAGAGATGCTCACGAATAATTATACAGCTATAAAAGATTTGGATGTAGAAAATAAAAAAATAGTTCTTGAAAGATTAAATAAATGTTCAGATCAAAATGTAATTATATGCACTGAAACTTTAATAGAATATTATAAGAGCATTAATAATGTATCTGAAGTAGAAAAACTTAATAAAAAATTAAAATTATTAGTGAATTAAATATTTTAATACTTATTCATAATAAAACAAAAAGCCTTCCATTTCGGAAGGTTTTTTGTTCTATTGTAAAGGTTGTTCTAAATTGTTAATCTGAACTTCACGTTTATAAATATAATAAGGTTGAAGACTTTCGCGCGTTACAATTTTTTGACCACGTTGCGAACCTGCAAACCTCGTAAAACCAGCTCCAATTCCGAAACCAACTTCATTTTTCAAAATATAAATTTGACGATAAAAAGGATAAACACCATATTTCAAATTCGGGATAGTTGGCAACACCAAATTTCCTTTATCATCAGCAATTGATAATACTTTTACCTTTTTAAGATATTCTTCAACTTTTGGATTTCCTTTGTCACTCAAAATATTCAATCCAATAATTCCGATTGCAGTTTTATCTTTTTGCACAAAATCAATCACTTTCTCAGCATCACCCATCGCTGTTACTTTTGCGCCATTTTCTACAGATAATTTTAGTTTATCATTTATTGTGTTGAAATTCGCTGAGTTTGGATGATCGTAAACAAACGTTATTTTCGGATCTTTTTTGTACAAATTATCCTTAATATCATTTACCGTAATAGAATTGATTGGATTATCAATAGAAGTAATAAAAACTGTGGCATCCAAAGCAATTACAGACGAAATATATTTGGTTGTTGTTTTGTCGAATAAATGTTGTTGTTGTGCTTTTGTAAGCGGTTTACTTACCATCAAAACAGGAATTTTACCCTCGTAAAAATCTTTGATTGCTTTTTCTTCAATCTCTTCGTTAATCGTAATTTTCACATCCGGATAATCAACCATGTACATATCTGCCAACGATTGCGCCAAATTCTTAAAACTTGGATCTACCGTCATTGCCAAATCTCCATATTCGTGCAAAGCGCGCTTTACAGCAGTTTTTTGTTCTGCTTTTGTTGGTTTTTCCTTGTCTTTACAACTAAAAGTAGAAAAAATAAAAAAGGCAGAAAGTGAAAGTAAACTAATTTTCTTGATCATTTTTATAAGATTTTATTCCGCGATAAACACGAAAAGCGCCATAAACAATAAATAAAATACCTAATAACATGGCTTTTGTTTCATCTAATTTGATGATGAAAAACTGATATTTCCAAGTAAAAATTCCAATCAAAAAATAACCGAAACCAATCAATCCGTAAACAATATTCTTATTCATAATTCGCGACGAAGTTACAATTTTATTGTGTTAAGATTGACTTAAAACTTAAATTTTATACGACAAATATGCATTTAAAGGAACTTTTTCTGAATAGATATTCAATTTCTTAAACAATAGAAACCATCACACTCAAAAAAAATGAATGCAATGGTTTCAGAAAGAAAAGTATTATTAATTATTCGTTTGTTTGAAATCTAACCGGAATTGAGAAAATTAAATTTGCATCAGAACCATCTTCTAATTTTGCAGGCGTTATTTTTTTACCTTTTCTTAGAATTTGTTTATTGATACGCTCCAACGCAGATTTAGCTTCTTTCCCTAAATCTTGATTACTTCCGCTTAACGGTTTTACTTGTGAAATTTCTCCATTTTTGTTTACAATAAATTGCATTTTAGCAACGGCTGAACCAATATTATTTCGAGAAGCAGTTTCGGCAAAATCACTTAATTCTCCACCTAACTCTTTCGAGATTTTATCACTCATACATTTTGTCAATGCAGCATTTCCTTTTTTACTTTCGCTTTCACAACCAGGATAAATTGCCATTACCGCAGCATTTTTCGCTGTAATTGCAACATCAGGTTTTACAGGGGCTGGTGTTTTTGGTCCTTCTGGAATGTCTGTATTTTGTTTACCTACTTTATTTCCTTCGTCACTTTCTTTTCCTCCACCAACTTGTCCATTCGATTTATCACCATCTCTATCAAAAGTGCCTAAATCTTTTCCTTTCAGTTCGTCAACAGATTTTATAGTTTCTTCAATTTTCGGACTTTCTGTTGGAGTTGGAATAATATGTTTCGCCTGATCTGTTTTCAATTGAATTGTTTTTTCTTCCATCGGTGGATCTTCTTTTGGAGGAACAACTTCTTCAACTTTTTTATCGGGAGGAGGAGTTACATCATCTAAAATAACAATTACACCATCACCTTTTTTTGTTATTTCATTATTCATTGTTCTATTATTTGCATAAATAGTTCCGCCAGTAATTAATGCAACAATACCAATCCCTACAAAAAGAGATTTCATCAAATCTTGGCTTGCAACTTGTCTTAGTTGATAAGCACCGTATTCTTTGTTTCGATTTTCGAAAAGAATGTCTAAAAAAGCTTTGTTACTCATATCAATATAATTTAAGGTTAATGAATCCTTTTTCTTTATAGATTCATCTTTTTGCAAAAAGGTTGGTTGAGGTTTGAAAAATTTTCGAAAAAAGTTTAATTTTATTAAAAAGTAGATTTTTATGCACTTACAAATTGATAAAAAATGTAATCAGAATTGGAACGAAATGAAGGATGCAGATTCGCAACAAAAGTTTTGTGATGTTTGTTCTAAATGTGTTCACGATTTGGATCATTATTCATTCAAAGAATTAAAAACTTTTCTGAATGATAATCCTACTGCTTGTGTAAAAATTAAAACCAGAAATTTAGAACAGTTTAATTCATACGAAGCTTCAAAATCTATTTCTAATCAATCTAAAAGATGGTTACAACTTTCTTCTTTAGTTGGATTTTTAAGCTTTTCAACTATGACAAAAGCACAAACTGAGAATGATTCGATTGTTGTACAAGGGATTATTAATGATGGTAATGGTTTTCCAGAATCTGATGTTCCTGTGAATCTTAAAAATTCGAAAAATATTGTATATACAAATGAAAATGGTGAGTTTAAAATAAAAGTTCCGATTAATCAAGATTCTTATACTTTAGAATATGATAGTTATGGAATTAAAGAGTTTACTTTTACAAATCCTTCTATATGTCAGAATATAAAAACTGAAACTGGAGATGTTCTTATAGGCGAAGTTGTTTATTATAAAAAATCAGATTTCATCAAAAAAATAGGTCGCACAATCTCTTGGCCATTTCGACGAATTGGGAAGCTTTTTTAGTGGATCCATATGTTTTTCGTCATTCTTGTCAATTAATTCAAATAAACTTCTCGTTACAATTGGTGCATTTCGTTGATTAAGTTTATCTTTGCTTCTTAAATTTTTAAACAAATGCCAAGAATACTTACAGGAGTTCAAGCTACTGGAACTCCGCACTTAGGAAATATTTTAGGAGCAATTTCTCCCGCAATCGAATTAACGGAGAAAGAAGGAAATGACTCTTTCATTTTTATTGCTGATTTACACGCTTTAACGCAAATTAAAGATGCAGCAGTGTTAAAACAAAATACGTACGAAGTGGCTGCAACTTGGCTGGCATTAGGTTTAGATCCTTCGAAAGTAGTTTTTTACCGTCAATCTGATGTGACTGAAACAACAGAATTAACATGGTATTTATTGAACTTCTTTCCATTTCAACGTCTTACTTTAGCACATTCTTTCAAGGATAAAGCAGATTATTTAGCAGATGTAAATGCAGGATTATTTACGTATCCAATTTTGATGGCTGCTGATATTTTATTGTATGATGCAGAAGTTGTACCAGTTGGTAAAGATCAATTGCAACATTTGGAAATTACACGTAGTGTTGCCGAAAAATTCAATCATCAAATGGGAGAAACTTTTGTTTTACCGCAAGCTGCAATCGACGAAAATATTATGTTGATTCCTGGTTCTGATGGTCATAAGATGTCTAAATCAAGAAATAATTTTATCAATATTTTCTTACCAGAAAAACAATTGCGCAAACAAGTAATGTCGATTGAAACGGATTCTACTCCGTTAGAAGATCCTAAAAATCCAGATACAGATAATGTTTTTGCTTTGTACAAATTATTGGCAACGCCAGAACAAATAGAGGAAATGCGTCAAAATTATTTGAATGGAGGTTACGGATATGGTCATGCAAAACAAGCTTTATACGAATTGATTTTAGAAAAATATGCAGATGCGCGTACTAAATTTGATGAATTGATGAATGATAAAGTGACTTTAGATGCATTTTTAGAAAATGGAGCATTGAAGGCAAGAGATGTTGCACAAAAAGTATTGAAACGTACACGAAACAAATTGGGATTGAAGTAATTTGATCAAATTGTAAGTTGGCGATAAATAATATAACTTAAGCGATTGTTAATATTTATATCGTTCATTATTTGAAGTCATTTTAAATAAGTATCTTTGCAATATAAAATTAGAATCAAATGATTAAGGTTTCAGAATCAGCAAAAAATAAAATAATTTCACTTTTACAAGAAGAAGGAACTTCTATCGAAGAATCTTTTGTTCGCGTAGGAGTTACGAGTGGAGGATGTTCAGGTTTAAACTATAATTTAGAGTTTACGAAAGAACAAAGTGCAGATGACAAATTGTTTGACGACAATGGCGTAAGAATTTTGGTTGACAAAAAA
Source organism: Empedobacter sp. UBA6745 (assembly GCF_002453775.1). NCBI lineage: Bacteria > Pseudomonadati > Bacteroidota > Flavobacteriia > Flavobacteriales > Weeksellaceae > Empedobacter > Empedobacter sp. UBA6745. The sequence continues at coordinate 56,457 of NZ_DKHL01000050.1, read as the reverse complement.
TCATTCTTATACCTTGTTGGAATGACATTAGAATATTCGGGAGGATTGAATGGAAAAGGTTTCGTGTTCAATAATCCAAATGCGTCGCGTACGTGTGGTTGTGGAGAAAGTTTTGCAGTATAATTGGATGAAAAAGTTAGCAAGTTTAATTACGATTTTGGTTTGTTTTTCAGCATTTGCTCAGAAAACAATTATTGAAAAAGATTTGATGGTTTTTAAACCAACAGAATCTTCAAAAAAATTAAACAAAGCTTATTCAGACAATATGTTTTTTGGTTTGTTTGGTATAAAACCATTTATTAATGCGTTAGACTTAAATGAAAAATCAATCAAAACAGTCACAATTACCAATGCATCAACAAAAAAAGTCGCTTATAAGGCGAATTACGATGCAGCAAATAATCTTCTTGATTTCGAATTGACAGAAGAAGTTGCAAAACCTTTGAAAGTAAAATATACGTATCAAGATGGTTTAATTGCAACAGAAACGATTGATCGAAAAGGAAGTGAAGTTAAAGTCAATCAATTTTATTATGATCTTGACAAAATGTACATCAAAAACTCAAATAGTCTTTTTGATGTAACATGGTTAGAAGGAGATGTAATGTTGAAAAAGACTTATTTAGATCAGAAATTAGGTTTCGAAGATCGATTGATGCATGATTGTAGAATCACAAAATCATTAGGTCAAGATATCAATAAGATATGTTTTAGTAGTTCAACGTTTAGTGTTCCATTCAAAATAAAAGAATATACACCAGATGTAGAACCAAGAACCGAGAAAATTAATTTGGTAGAAGGACAATGGTCTGATATTAAGTTAATAGCTCAAAATAAATACGTGATTACGATGAAAAATCAACCTCAATTTGAAGTTGTTTTAGATCAAAATCAACGTATAAAAGAATTCAAATTTTTAGGTAACAAAGTGGATAAACAACAACCACTTACTTATAATTTTACCTATACATTTTATAAATAATAAGATGAGTAACACAAAATATACAGAAGACGATCTACGTGAAGATCTTGCTAGCCAAAAACAATATGAGTTTGGTTGGTCGACTGAGATGGAATACGAAGAATTTCCTGTCGGATTGAATGAAGATATCGTACGTGCTATTTCAGCCAAAAAAGAAGAGCCAGAATGGATGACGGAATGGCGTTTAGAAGCTTTCCGCGCTTGGGAAAAAATGGAAGAACCAGAATGGGCTAACGTAACTTACGAAAAGCCAAATTTCCAAGCTATACAGTATTATGCTGCTCCAAAACCGAAGAAAGAATTAGCAAGTTTAGATGAGGTTGATCCAGAATTATTGAAAACTTTCGAAAAGTTAGGAATTTCATTAGATGAGCAAAAACGTTTGTCTGGAGTTGCAATTGATGTCGTTTTCGATTCAGTTTCAGTAAAAACAACTTTCCGCGAAACTTTAGCTGAGAAAGGGATTATTTTTATGTCAATTTCTGAAGCGATTAAAGAGCATCCAGAATTGGTAAAAAAATACATTGGTAAAGTAGTTCCGCCAACAGATAATTTCTATGCAGCTTTAAACTCTGCAGTATTCTCTGACGGATCGTTCTGTTATATTCCTAAAGGTGTTCGTTGTCCAATGGAATTATCAACATATTTCCGTATCAACTCTGCTGGTACAGGACAATTCGAACGTACTTTATTAATTGCTGACGAAGGAGCTTATGTATCATACTTAGAAGGTTGTACAGCACCAATGCGTGATGAGAATCAATTACACGCTGCGGTTGTTGAATTAATCATTATGGATGATGCAGAGATTAAATATTCAACTGTTCAGAACTGGTATCCTGGTGATGATAAAGGTAAAGGTGGGGTATTTAACTTTGTTACAAAACGTGCTGTTTGTGAGAAAAATGCAAAAGTATCTTGGACACAAGTAGAAACTGGATCTGCAGTTACTTGGAAATATCCATCATGTATCTTAAAAGGTGATAATTCAGTAGGAGAGTTTTACTCTATCGCTGTAACGAATAATTACCAACAAGCAGATACAGGTACTAAAATGATTCACATCGGTAAAAATTCAAGATCGACAATCATTTCGAAAGGTATTTCTGCTGGTAAATCTCAAAACTCTTACCGTGGTTTAGTTAAAGTAATGAAGAATGCAGAAGGAGCACGTAATTTCTCTCAATGTGATTCATTATTAATGGGTAACGAATGTGGTGCTCATACTTTCCCATACATCGAGATTGAAAATAAATCGGCTCAATTAGAGCACGAAGCGACAACTTCTAAAATTGGTGAAGATCAATTGTTCTATTGTAATCAACGTGGTATCGATACAGAAAAAGCGATTGCATTAATCGTAAACGGATTCAGCCGCGAAGTATTAGACAAATTACCAATGGAATTTGCCGTTGAAGCCAAAAAATTATTAGAAATCTCATTAGAAGGTTCTGTAGGATAGTTTTTAGAAACTAGAATTGAGAAGTTAGAAATTAACAATAATAAATAGATATATAGTTGGAGGATTCTAAAAATCTGACATCTAATATCAAAATCAAGATAATTAGAAAATTATCACATTAACTAATTTACAAATTAGATTATGTTATTAAATATAAAAGACTTACACGCTCGTATTGAAGAGCGCGAAATTTTAAAAGGTTTAAACCTTCAAATTAATCCAGGTGAAGTTCACGCGATTATGGGACCTAATGGTGCTGGAAAATCAACTTTGTCTAACGTTATTACAGGTAAAGAAGAATATGAAGTAACGGATGGTGATATCGAGTTTGATAATGAATCAATCTTAGAATTAGCACCAGAAGAAAGAGCACAAAAAGGAATTTTTATGTCTTTCCAATATCCAATCGAAATTCCTGGAGTTTCTGTAACAAACTTCATTAAAACTTCTATCAACGAAACGCGTAAAGCGCAAGGTTTAGAAGAAATGGGAGCTTCAGAAATGTTGAAAGAAATTCGTGCAAAAGCAGAATTATTAGGAATCAAAAAAGATTTCTTATCTCGTTCGCTTAACGAAGGTTTTTCTGGAGGTGAGAAAAAACGTAACGAAATTTTCCAAATGTTAATGTTAAACCCAAAATTAGCGATCTTAGATGAAACTGATTCTGGTTTAGATATTGATGCTTTACGTATTGTTGCGGATGGTGTAAACGAATTCAAAAATGAAAACAATGGAGTGTTAGTAATTACACACTACCAACGTTTATTAGACTATATCGTTCCTGATTTTGTACACGTTTTAGCAGACGGAAAAATCATTAAATCTGGTGGTAAAGAATTAGCTTTAGAATTAGAAGCAAAAGGTTACGACTGGGTAAAAGAAGAAGCAGGAATCTAATTAATTTAGAAGTTAGATATTAGAAGTTAGATATTAGATATTAGAAGTTAGAAAGTGGTTATAAAATATTTTTAAATCCAGAATCTAAAATCTAAAATCTAAAGTCTGAAATCTAAAATCTGAAATCTAAAATCTAAAATCTTATAAAGATGATTGATTTAAAAGAAAATTTAGTTTCTCGTCATTTAGTGTTCAACGAAAAAAACAAAGTGAATAAAGGAATCGAAGGTTTACGTCAAGAAGCCATCGAAATCTTTAATCAAAAAGGTTTTCCGACACGTAAAGACGAAGAATGGAAATATACAAATCTTGCTCCTTTGTTGAAGGTGGATTACAAATTGTTCCCAGAAGACGAAGTTGCAGTAGAGTACAAAGACATCAAGAAATATTTGATTAATGATATCGATACATACACAATCGTATTCATTAACGGAAAATATTCTTCGTTTTTGTCAAATACAACACATGATGAAGCTGATATTTGTGTCTTGTCAAGCGCAATGCATAAAACAACTCATCAAGCTGTAATTGAGAATTATTACGGAAAAATTGCGAAAAAAGACGAAAGCTTAGTATCTTTAAATACAGCTTTTGCAAAAGATGGAGCTTATATTTATGTTCCAAATAATGTGATTTTATCTAAGCCAATTCAGATTGTTTATTTCTCAACAGGAGCTTCTCAAGAAGCAATGTATCAACCACGTAATTTGGTTGTAGTTGGAGATAATGCACAAGTTCAAATTATCGAAAGACATCAAACATTAGACGAAAAAGCAAACTTAACAAATGTTGTTTCTGAGGTGAATGTTGGACGTAATTCTGAAATTCATTGGTACAAATTCCAAAATGATTCTAACGATGCTTCTTTAGTTGACAATACATATATCAACCAAGAAAGAGATTCTCGTGCCAATGTATTTACATTTGCTTTTGGAGGAAAAATTGTTCGTAACAATTTGAATTTCTTCCAGAATGGAGAAAATTGTAACTCTGTAATGGACGGAATTACGGTGATTGATGGAAAACAACATATCGATCATCATACATTTGTGGAGCATAATTTCCCGAATTGTGAATCGCACGAATTGTATAAAGGGATTTACGATGAGAAAGCGCAAGGAGTTTTCAATGGTAAAATCTATGTACACAAAGAAGCACAAAAATTGAATGCATTCCAACAAAATAATAATGTTTTGTTATCTGATGGAGCTTCAATTAATACAAAACCTCAATTAGAGATTTTTGCTGATGATGTAAAATGTTCTCACGGATGTACAGTTGGGCAATTAGAAGAAGAATCTTTATTCTACATGCAACAACGTGGTATTCCGAAGAAAGAAGCGAAAGCAATGTTATTGTATGCCTTTGCTGCAGACGCTTTGCGACATGTGCAAATTCCACAAATCTCAAATAGAGTAAACTCTATAATTGCAAAAAAATTAGGAGTTAGTTTAGATTTCGAATTATAAAATATAGTTCTGAGTTATACGTAATAAGTTTTAAGTTGAACTTATTTTGAAATATAAAGTAAGTATTTGAAACTATTTTGAATACTTACTTTTTTATTACACATCACTCATAACTCATTACTCAAAACTTAAAAAAATGTCAATAGATATTCAACAAATAAGAAGTCAATTTCCAATTTTAAATAGAGAAGTCAACGGAAAACCATTGGTTTATTTAGATAATGGTGCAACTTCTCAAAAACCGAAAGTTGTTTTAGATGTTTTAGACGAATATTACGAAAAGTACAACGCAAATGTGCACCGTGGAATTCATACATTAAGTCAAGAAGCAACAGATTTGATGGAAGAATCACGCCGTAAGATTCAGAAATTTATCAATGCGAAACATGATTACGAAATCATTTTCACGCGTGGAACAACGGAAGGAATTAACTTAGTTTCTAATTCACTTCGTAATGTTTTAACAGCAGATGATGAAATTATTATTACCGAAATCGAGCATCATTCTAACATCGTTCCTTGGCAATTGTTGTGTCAGCGAACTGGTGCAAAACTGAAATATATTCCATTAACTGCAGAAGGTATTTTGGATATTGAGAAGTTGGATGATTTATTGACAGATAAAACCAAATTAGTTTGTGTTAATCAAGTTTCGAATGCTTTAGGTGTTGTAAATCCGATCAAAACAATTATTGAAAAAGCGCATGCAAAAGGTGCTTGGGTTTTGATTGATGCGGCACAATCTGCTCCACATACAGTGATCGATGTACAAGCGATGGATTGTGATTTCTTGGTTTTTTCTGGACATAAAATGTACGGTCCAACTGGAATCGGTATTTTGTATGGAAAAGAAGATATCTTGAATGAATTACCACCTTTCCACGGAGGAGGAGAGATGATAAAAGATGTAACGATGGAAGTTTCGACTTACACTTGTTTACCTTTTAAATTTGAGGCTGGTACACCAGATATTGCAGGTATTATTGGACTTGGAGCTGCGGTAGATTTTATCAATTCTATCGGACTGCAAACGATTCACGATTATGAAAAAGAATTGGTAGATTATACCATTCAACGTTTATCAGAATTTGATGAAGTGGAGATTTATGCAAAAGATGCAGAGCATTCTGGTGCTGTTTCTTTTAACTTAAAATTTGATGGTGTTCATTCATCTGATGTCGGGATGATTTTGGACAAAAAAGGAATTGCGGTTCGTACAGGACATCATTGCGCGCAACCAATTATGCATCATTTCAATATTCCGGGAACGGTACGCGCTTCATTCGCTGTTTATAATACAAAAGAAGAAATAGATACATTTATCGAAGGTCTAAAAACCGCGATTAGAATGTTAGGATAATATTAAAAGGATTTCATTTTTTGAAATCCTTTTTTGTTTCAATTAATTTTTTATTTTTGATGTAATTAATACTAAAAACTTATGCAAACTAAAAATAAATTATCAGAACTAACATTAGATGAATTACAGACTAAACATAAGAAAGTTAATAAACTAACAATTACGATTCAAATTATATTACTTATAATTTCTATTTCACTTACTCTTGGAGTTTTTGCAAATTATTTAAAACCTATAAATGTCGTTTTTGTTTCTTTATCTGTCATTTTTATTCCATTTGTTACAGGTTTAAATCAAATCAACCAAGAATTAAAAAATAGAAGTAATTAATTCTTAAGATTTTTATGAGTGATAAATGTATGACTTGTGGTAATTTGATTACAGAAAATTTCTGTGGAAATTGTGGTCAACGTAAAAATAAGAGAATTAATAAAACTTATATATTGGATGAATTACAAGATTTGTATGCGCATACAAACAAAGGTTTCTACTACACATTAAAGAAAACCGCAATAAATCCTGGTAAAACTTCAAGGGAATTTATTGAAGGAAGTCGTGTTAATCATTATAAGCCTTTAATGTTTGCTCTAGCACTTTCTGGTATTGCATCATTTTTAAGTTATCAAGTAATTGGTTTAAATGACATTTTTAAAGAGACTTATAAGTCTATGGGACTTAATAATGAGTTTTCAAATGATATAATTGCCTTCTTAGCTAGTAATAATGCATTATTGATGTTAGCATTACTTCCATTTTTTGCTATACTTACAAAAATTGTTTTTAGAAAATGGGGTGAAAATTATTATGAACATGTAGTGATGAATTCATTTATTTTATCGTTTTATACAATAAGTTCAATATTAATAATTTATCCACTAATGTATTTTTTTAAAAACGATTTGGAAATTATTTTTAAAATTACATCATTAAGTTTTTTATTACTTCCATTTATTTTATTCTTCTTTTATAAGAATTATTATCCAACAAAATCAGTAAAATTGATTATATGGAAAATCTTTTTAATTTTTTTGTTAATGATACTTTCATATATCGTTTTAATAATCATATTTAGTCTAATAGTAGGTTTAATGATTGTAATAAATCCAGAGTTTGGAAACTATTTTAGAAAAAGTTAATTAATAAAACAATAAAAGGGAAACGAACTAATTCGTTTCCCTTTTATTTTAAACGCTAAAGAAGTACAATTTCATCAATTATAATTTCTGTAATCGTTTTTTGTTGACCATCTTTATCTTGATAATCTCGGTAAGTCAATTTGCCTTCTACAGCAAGTTGTTTTCCTTTTTCTACGTGTTTTTCGATCACATTTACAATTGGTCCGTAAGCAACTAAATTGTGCCACGTCGTTTGCTGAACTTTCTCACCTTTGCTATTTGTGTAGCTTTCGTTTGTTGCTAGACTAAATTTTGCAAGCTTCTTTTCGTTTTCTAATGTCTTAACTTCAGGATTGCTACCAACATTCCCAATTAGCTGAACTTTGTTTCTTAATGTACTCATGGCGATAAATAATTTAAAATTAATGTATAACCAAATTTAAGAAAATATTTTTAATACATTCGTTTTTAAGTATTTAACTTTTATAAAACATGTTCTTTAAATAATCGATCCAAGGTTTTATCAAGGTTTGTTGTTTTACCTGGATGCGGACGAGAACTTTGGATAGAAGAACTTCTGACAGCTGTTAACCAACGAAAACGTTCAGGCGTTTCGAAATTAGAGACAGCAGATTCAGGATGAATTCCTTCGGCAATTTTAGACAAAGCGTTCAAATTACTGTCAATAAAATCAAGGTCTAATTCGTGGCAAAAAGCATTGATTCTATTGTCATTAATAAAATATTTCACTTTCAAATAATCTTCTTTTTTCGAAAATAAAATTACTCCAACATTGATAAATTCTTCGCGTTCAACTTTCGGAACTAAACGAAGAATGGCATACTCATATAAGATTTTTTCTGGCATTATTCGCTTCGTTTATAAAAAGTTCGGTATGTTGTAATCGTGTTTTGATAAATGTTTTGTAAACCATTCTCATTTCTTCGTGAGTAGAATGTGCAACTTCTGTTTCTAACCATTCATCGGGAATCAAATCGACAATTTTATCAATGATTTCATCATTCAAAATCGCTTTAAATTCTGCATCAACTTCTTCAAGTTTTGTCGCATTTTTCAATAAAACATGGTCTTTAATTGGTGTAAAAGGAGCAAGAGCCGCTTTTTCCCAATTGTCCCACGAATGATGAAAATAATAAGATGCACCATGATCTATCAACCACAATTCTTTGTGCCACATCAACATATTTGTATTGCGAAAAGTACGATCTACATTCGTCAAAAATGCATCTAACCAAACGATTTGCGAAGATAATTTGTCATCAATTTTCATAACAGCAGGATCATAATTGATTGCACCAGACAAATAATGCAAAGCTAAATTAGTTCCTTCGCTAAATTTTAACAAATCCTGAATTTCTTCATCAGCTTCGGATTGACCAAAATATTCGTCCAAATTTGCAAAAACTAATTCAGGAACTTTAAATCCTAAAACACGTGCAATTTCTCCTCCTAACAATTCAGAAATCAGCATGCGAGGGCCATGACCAGCACCTTTAAATTTCAAAACATATTTAAAACCGTCATCTGCATCAGCTAGTGCAGGCAAAGAACCACCTTCGCGCAAAGGTTGCAAATAGCGTTCAACGGTAACTGTTCTTAACTCAATCTCATTCATTCTCTAAAATTACGATGAAAAATTTAAAATAATTTTCACATTTATAATTTTTAAATATCACTAAACTTATAGACTTTTGAATGTTAAAATTTTTTAAAACAAAAGATAGTTGAGTAAACTTGTAAAAATAGGAAGATTTGTAATGCGTAAAAGTTTGTTTATCGCTGGATTAATAGCGGTTTTCACTTTGATCGTTGCATTGATTATTCAGATTTTTACTTCGTATTACATTTACAATTATCAAGGAAATATTCCGTCAGATTATCGTGTGGCAGTTGTTTTTGGTGCAAAAGTGCAAGCTAATGGACAACCAACTCGTTTTTTGAAAGATCGTTTGGATGCTGCAATTCGACTTTACAAAGAAGATCAAGTGGATGTAATTTTACTTTCTGGAGAAAAACTTCACGAGAATTTTAATGAAATTGATGTGATGGAAAAATACTTGTTGGACAGAGGTGTCAAAATTGAAGATACTTATCTCGATGGGGCAGGTTTGGACACGTATAGCACTATTTATAGAACCAAAAATATTTATCAATTTGATAAAGTGATTTTAATTTCTCAATCTTATCATCTCAAAAGAGCACTTTTCTTAGGAAAAGTTTTCGGATTAGATTGTATTGGATATAATGCAGATAGCGGACCTTATAAAACAGAAGGTAAACAGAGTTTTAGAGAGATTTTAGCAAATATAAAAGCTTTGTTGGATATTGGGAATGAAAGAGCGCCTGAAGTGATTATAGCGCCTAAAAAATAAAAAACTCCGCTCAAAATTTTGAGCGGAGTTTTTAGTTTAATATTCTGTTAAAGTAACAATATCAGTTGTAAAAGACGTTAATTTATCTTTTCCGTTTAAGAAAGTCAAATCAACAATAAAAGAAAATTGTGTTGTTTTTCCGCCACATTTTTCTACCAATTTAGCACAAGCTTCGGCAGTTCCACCAGTTGCTAAAACATCATCGTGAATCAAAACTCGCGCACCATCTTTGATGTAATTCGAATTTACTTCTATCGTTGCTTGTCCATATTCCAAATCATACGATTGACTAATTGTTGGAGGAGGTAATTTCCCAGCTTTACGAATTAATACAAAAGGAACTTTTAATTTTTGTGCAATCTGAATTCCGTACAAAAATCCTCGGCTTTCAATTCCACAAACAATATCCACTTTACCTTTTGCTTTTTCTACAAAAGCGTCTACAATTTCGTCCGAAAGTTCAGGATTTAAGAACAATGGAGTAATGTCTTTGTAGACAATTCCTTCTTTTGGAAAATCGATAACGTCTACAATCGTTTGATTGATTTTTTCTTGAAGTGTTGACATTCGTTTTTAATCATGTTTTGTTAAGGAACAAATTTAATGAGAAATCATTTGCAAGAATTTGTTTTAACGAATAATTAATCATTCTAAATAATATTACAAACCTAAACTTGCCCAAATACGTTCTGGAATACGAACAGGACGACGAGTTTCGGCATCAATACAACATAAAATAGTGTATCCTTGATTAATTATTTTTCCCGCTTCATTATATATATTGTAATCAAATCGAATGCGAACACCTTTGTCACGCTCATGAACTGTAGTTTCAATCTCGATTAATTCATCGTACAAAGCACTACCAATATATTTAGTATGCATTTCGATAATAGGCATTTGAATTCCCATTGCTTCCAATTCGGCATAAGGAAAACCACGTTCACGCATCAATTCTACACGACCAATTTCATAAAACTCTGGATAGTTTCCGTAATAAACCACTTTCATTTGATCGGTGTGTTTATAAAGAATACGAGTTTTGGTGCGAAAAACATTCAATTGTTCGGTTTGTTCTATCTTCTCCATAATTTTCTAAAACATCATTTTAATCTTCAAAAGTAGAGAACAAAAAAAAGACTTTATCATTAATTATATAAAAAATGAAAAAGTCTATTCAGTAATTTTTTTGTAATCCATCCAACTAAAAGAAGTTTGCGAAGAATCTTTTTGCTCTTCTTTTAAGAAATCGTATTGAATTTGAATAATCGTTTTGAAAGTAGGATTTGCTATTTCATAATAAAAAGTCCTTACATTTTCTTCTTCACCTTGTTCAATTCGTAAAAGAGAAAAATTATTTTTGATGCCCAAATCATTCAAATGATTTTCTACTTTGATAATTGCAAAGTCAATTTTTTCTTGTGTAATTTCCATAGTGATACAAAAATATGAATTATTAGTTTTATAAGCCAAAATATGTCCGAAAAGATTATCTTTGCAGTACTTTTATTTTATCTAAAACTACTTATTGATATTTTTGAATTATACAAAGTATTTTTTAATATATCAATACCTAAATCATTTTTTTTATTCAAAATTTGTTCACAATTTTGTAGAGAAGGGTTGATGAAAATTTAACATTGACTTTCAGTAATTTACATTAAAACTTAAGCACTTTTGGACAATATTATGACGATAACTGCAAATTCTGTGTGGGAAAAATGCTTGTCTTTTATAAAAGACAACATTGCGGAAGATGCCTTCAATACTTGGTTTGTACCGATACGTCCGGGCAAACTAAATAATAATGTTTTAACAATACAAGTACCAAGTAAATTTTTTTACGAATGGTTAGAGGAGCATTATATCAAAATTTTAAAAAGTGCCTTACAAAAAGAATTAGGTTCTGATGCAAAATTGGTATACAGTATTTTGATGGATCAAAAGTCGCAAGGACGTGAGCCATTTACGGTACGTATTCCAAGTTCGAACAAAGAAAAACCTCGCCCACAAGAGGTAGAAGCGCCAATTAATTTGCAAGCTGGTAAAATGATGAATCCTTTCGTTATTCCAGGATTGCAAAAATTAAAAATCGATTCGCAATTAAATCATAATTATACATTCAATAATTTTATCGAAGGAGAATCAAATCGATTAGCTCGTGCGGCTGGTCGTGCGATTGCCAAACGCCCAGGAGGGACTTCGTTCAATCCACTATTCATCTATGGTGGAGTAGGATTAGGGAAAACACACTTGGTGCATGCGATAGGTTTAGAAGTAAAAGATTTACACCCAGAGAAAACTGTTTTGTATGTTTCTACTGAGAAATTTACACAACAATTTATCGAAGCTGTAAAAAATAATAATCAAAATGATTTCATTCACTTTTACCAAATGATTGATGTTTTGATTATGGATGATATTCAGTTTTTATCTGGAAAAGCAAAAACGCAAGAAGTATTCTTCCATATATTTAACCATTTACATCAAAGAGGAAATCAGATCATTTTGACTTCGGATAAATCTCCAGCAGATATCCAAGATATGGAAGATCGATTAATTTCTCGTTTCAAATGGGGATTATCAGCAGATTTACAAAATCCTGATTACAATACACGTCTTTCTATTTTGAAACAAAAATTAGAAAACGATGGCATCGAATTCCCTGATGAAGTAATGGATTATATCGCGCAAAATATTGATACAAATGTGCGTGAATTAGAAGGTTCATTAAATTCAATCATTGCGCAAGCAACGTTGAATAAACGTGAAATTACGTTAGATTTAACAGCACGTACGTTATCAAAATTAGTACAAACAGCTCGCAAAGAAATCTCGATTGATTACATTCAGAAAACAGTTTGTGAATACTTCAAAGTGAAGATTGAAGATATTCAGTCAAAAACACGTAAACGTGATGTGGTACAAGCGCGTCAATTAGCGATGTATTTTGCAAAACAATATACAAAAGCGTCTTTGGCAAGTATTGGTACGCAAATCGGTAAACGTGATCACGCAACAGTTTTACATGCTTGTAAAACAGTGAAAAATTTACAAGAAACGGATAAGCAATTCCGTGGTTATATCGAAGATATTTCACGTAAAATTGCAGATTAATCTATAAATACTTTTTTAATGAAAATTTTGATGGTTTGTTTAGGTAATATTTGTCGTTCTCCGTTGGCAGAAGGGATTTTACAAGCAAAGGTTGGCGACAATCATTTGGTAGATTCTGCTGGTACAGGCGATTGGCATGTTGGTGAACAACCAGATAGACGCTCGGTTTCGGTTGCAAAAAAACACGGTGTTGATATTTCTGATCAACGTGCGATGCATTTCAATCCATTTTTTTCGATGAGTTTGATTTAATCTTTGCAATGGATGAACAAAATTTAATCGATTTGCAACAATTGGCTCGGAACGAAGAGGTGCAAAGTAAAATCAAATTGATTTTGAAAGATGGAATAGGGCAAACGCAAAATGTGCCTGATCCTTACTACGATGGTGAAGATGCTTTCGAGCATGTTTATCAATTATTAGATGAAGCCACAGACGGAATCATCAAAAAATACAATCTTTAAAATTATACAATGAAAACGGCTAAAGTTTATTTGATTCCTTCACTTTTAGGTGAAAGCGAACACAGTAGAGTATTGCCTTTATACAATCTTGACGTTATTCGAGCAATTGATACGTTTGTGGTAGAAAACGAAAAATCTGCACGTAAATTTATCAAACAAGTTTGCCCCGAAAAAGTTCAAGCCGATTTAGATATTTACATTCTAAACAAAGATACAGAGCCAGAAGAAATGTTAGATTTGATCAAATTATTGGATCAAAACAAAACAATCGGAATTATTTCCGAAGCTGGTTTGCCTGCGGTTGCAGACCCAGGTGCGCAGTTGGTAAAAGTTGCGCAGCAGAAACGCATCCAGGTAGTTCCTTTGATTGGTCCATCGTCGATTTTGTTGGCGTTAATGGCTTCTGGAATGAATGGTCAAAACTTTGCTTTTCACGGTTATTTACCAATCGATAAAACGGAACGTAAAAAGAAATTGGCTCATTTGGAAGCAGAAAGTGCGAAAACCGGAATTGCTCAAATTTTTATGGAGACGCCCTATCGTAACAATCAAATGGTAGATGATTTAACGAAAATTCTTCGTGCCGAAACCAAGATTTGTGTCGCGTGTCACATTACATTAGAGGACGAAGACATCCGCACGTTATCGATCAAAGAGTGGAAAAATGAAAAGTATGATTTTCATAAACGTCCCGCAATTTTTGTCATGCAAGCTTAAAAATTTTATAAAATAGATCAACACTTCGTGTTTCTTTTCGCGAGTCGTTGCTCCAAAGTATACGAGAAAGCCAACATCTATATGTTGGCTTTCTCGTATAATCAGTTTTTGTGGTAAAAATAGTTGAAGTGAATTAAAATATTTTAACGATTAGGTTTTATAATTTCTTAAAATTCAACTTATATTTAATTATAAAATCATCCAAAATGAGAAAAATAGAACAACTTTTTAGTGAATATGGAGAAAGTCATCAAAATGGGATAAACAAAACCATTCATTGGATTTGTGTTCCTTTAATCTTTTGGACGATTCTTGGTTTTATTTCCTACATTCCAGCACCGCACTTTTATATTCCAAGTTTTGGTTATATCAGTATAGCTTCAATCATTGCGTTGGTAATTGTTTCGGTTTTTTATTTTAGATTATCGATTGTCGTTGGTCTAATTATGATTTTTCTAATGTTGATTATGGAATATTTTATTTCGTTGTGCAATCTTCAATTCGGTACAAAATCTTGGATAGTTTATTTGGTGGTATTTATTATCACGTGGATTTTACAATTTGTCGGAAACAAAATAGAAGGGAAGAAGCCAAGTTTTCTCAAAGATTTACAATTTTTGTTGGTCGGACCAATTTGGTTGTTGGGTTTTATTTTGAGAAAAGTTGGTATAAAATATTAGTTATTATTTAAAGGTAATTAATTTTTCGTCAGCTATTATACTCAATATTTTAACAAGGAAACCACCAATGCATATTGTATAATTTTCCATTTTTAATGAATATTTTGATATGTCCATCAGAAATATTATGCTCATCTTCTCTTAATTGAATTACTTGTAACTTACCTTCATTATAAACATCTATTGTCCCAATATCATTCATTGCATTTGGAAACAATTTTTTAAGTTCTGTAATAGTTGTTTGTGAGGATAATTTTTTTCCTTTGTATAAGATGTAATTATTCTTTGAGAATCTGAATTCATCAACTGCAAATTCATTTTTAGAATTTTCAAAACGAGAGCCATCTTTATAATAGTATTTATCATCCATGTTTTTGGTTCCATCTTTATTTTCGAAAATATAAGAACAAGGAGCTTCTTCTGACATCAACATTATACTATCAGCTTTACCAAAAACGTTTTCAAAATCTTTTTTAGTAAAAAATCGTTTAAGTTTTCCATTAAAAAGAATGTCATCTGTTTTCATGACTTCATTTTGATTATTATCAGGTTTAGGATTTTCAGTATTTGTATTTTGAACAATATTAACTGAATTATTATTCATCTTTTTACATGAATAAAAAAATAGAATAAGGATGGTAATAGTTAATCTCATAGGTTAGTTGTAATTGTTTAATAATTAGTGATTAAGTTAAGATTTTTATTGATTACATTTTAAAATTATTTTTTGAAAATAATCTATTTCTTACTCAAAATTTCATTTACTTTTTTCTCAATAGCTTCTGATAATCTGCTAAAACCTAAATCATTTGGATGAATTCCGTCTGTAGAACCTTCGTTATCCAAACCAATTAAATTATCACCTTTCAATAAATACAAATCTTTTACACCTTCTTTTATCAATGCATCGTATTGTGTACGATAGGTTTGATTTTGTCTTGTCATATCTTCGTGAGCAGTTAAATCAAATTTACTCATTGGTCGAATCAAACTTTCTACCATCAAGATTGGTGTTTTTGGGTGATATTTTCGGAGTAATTTGACGAACGGAATTGTTCTACTTTTTATTTCTTCGGGCGAACTGTTAGGAACACAATCCAAAATAAACAAATCAACACCTTGAATATCTTTAATCATTTCAGCCAATTCAATTTCAATTTTTGCATTTCCACTCAAGCCAAAATTAATGAATTCGTAACCCATTTTTCGTGTTAAAATAGAAGGGTAATTCATTCCAGGACGACTTGCTGACGCACCTTGTACAATGCTTGAACCATAAACCACGATTTTCTTTTTATATGCGATAGGTTGATTGATAAAATTAGCAGATGCATCAATTCCGATCTTTAAGTCTGTTATCTCGTTCCAAAGCGGTAAATAAAGCATGAATTCCTTTTCTGTCTTAGTTAGATTCTTGACAATATCATATTCACTTTTGATATTTTGCTGATTTGGTAAAGCCGCGCCTGCAAAAATCCATTTCCCATTTTCTTTGATATATAAATCCAATCCACGGGCCATAATTCCAGTTGTATTTGCGCCTAAATAAGTAGAACGAGTTGTCCAATCCAATTTTATTTGTGTCGTATTCGATTTGAATGCAACATATAATCCAGCGGGAGTTGTAAACAAACCTTTCACTTTGTCAGGAAGATTTGCGTATTTGTTGGTGTCAATTCTATGATAAAATGGTGCGTTATTAAATGCTTTTCCTTGAACAGAGAAATCTTTATTTGTAATATATTTTAATTGAGCAAATACTTGAAAAGAACAAATAAGTGCAAAAAGCAGAAAGAATTTTCTCATTGGTTATAATTGATTAAAGGTTAAAATTAAAAAAAGACTTCCAATATTGGAAGTCTTTTTTCTTGTCTCATGTGTACTTGTTAATTCTAAGCGGGATTACACTTTAAGGTCAGTATGTGCGCCTAAAAGTGTTTTATTTTCTTCGATAATTGGATCAACTAAATCATTTAAGAATTCTTCTGTTTGTTCAGAAGCAAATCCTGTAAAGTTTTTCGGATCTAATAATTCGACTAATTTTTCTTTATCAATTTTTACATTATCATCAGCAATAATACGCTCAATCAAATCATTTGATTTACCTTCCATTTTCACTTGTTTTGCAGCTTCCATAGAATGTGTACGGATAATTTCGTGTAATTCTTGACGATCACCACCATTTTTAACACCTTCCATAATAATATATTCGGTTGCCATAAATGGTAATTCTTCCGCGATATGCTTTTCGATTATTTTAGGATAAACGACTAAACCATCTAAAATATTGTTCCAAATGATTAAAATTGCATCAATCGCTAAGAAAGCTTGAGGAACTGCTAAACGTTTATTAGCTGAATCATCTAACGTTCTTTCGAACCATTGAGTTGATGCAACCATTGCAGGAGAAGTAGCTAAAGACATTACGTACTTCGCTAAAGAAGCGATGCGCTCAGAACGCATTGGGTTACGTTTATATGCCATTGCAGAAGATCCAATTTGATTTTTCTCAAAAGGTTCTTCAATCTCTTTTAAATTNNATTCTGTAATAAACGTAAATCGTTTGTAAATTTATGTGCAGATTGAGCAATGTTTGATAATAATTCTAATGCTTGTGCATCAATTTTACGATCGTAAGTTTGTCCAGAAACAGCAAAAACATTTTTGAATCCGAAACGTTCAGATAATTTTTTGTCTAATGTTTTTACTTTTTGGTAATCTCCATCAAATAATTCTTTGAAAGAAGCTGCTGTACCAGTAGTTCCTTTTACTCCACGAAAACGTAAAGTATCTATTCTGAATTCTAATTCTTCTAAATCTAATAAAACAGATTGTAACCAAAGTGTTGCACGTTTTCCAACTGTTGTTAGTTGCGCTGGTTGGAAATGTGTAAATCCTAAAGTTGGTAAATCTTTGTATTGACGAGCAAATTTTGCTAAACCATCAATCACATTGATTAATTGTCCTTTTACGTGTTGGAATCCATCACGAATCTGAATCAAATCTGTATTATCGCCAACAAAAGCCGAAGTAGCACCTAAGTGAATAATCGCTTTTGCGCTTGGTGCAACATCTCCGTACGTGTGCACGTGAGCCATTACATCGTGACGAAATTTCTTTTCGTAAGCCGCAGCAACATCATAATCAATATTTGTTGCGTTATCTTTTAACTCTTGAATTTGTTCGTCTGTAATATCTAATCCAAGTTCCTTTTCAATTTCTGCTAAAGCAATCCAAAGCTGTCTCCATGTTGTAAATTTTTTCTCAGGAGAAAAGATATATAGCATTTCGTCGCTACAATATCTCGATTCTAAAGGATTTTGATACTTGTTCATTGTATTTGTTTGTTTTGTTTTTTAAAATTTTTTCAAAATGGTTTGCACATCTTTCACATAATAACCTTCGAAAAGGTAAGCGTGTATCAGTAATGGAAATAATTGTGCAATCGGTAAACGCTCTTCGAAATTTGGTGCTAAAGGATTATTTTCGTGATAAGCATCAAAAAATACATCATCAAATCCTCCAAAAAGCTTTGCAATAGCCAAATCCATTTCGCGATGACCATAATAAATTGCAGGATCTATAACCGAGAATTCACCTTTTTTATTGGCTAAAATATTTCCGTTCCAAAAATCTCCATGCAATAAAGCTGGCTTTTCTTCTGGAAATATAGAATTCAATTGTTTACATAAATTCTCTGCAGATTTTATTTGTTTTGAATTGATTAATTGTTTGTTTTGCAGTAGTTTCATCATTGGCATGATGCGATTTTTTGCATAAAATTCGCTCCAAGAATCCGTTAAACTATTTGGCTGAACGACAATTGCAATGTAATTATCTTCTGACCAACCAAATTGTTTACTTGTATTTTGATGAAGTTTTGCTAAATTTTTTCCTAAGTTTTCCCAATTTACAACAGTTGGAGTAGAGGTTTCCATCCATTCTAATAATAAATATTGAAAATCTTTTCCAGCTTCGCCAACATTTACCACTTTCGGAACCGAAAATGTTTTGGTCTTTTTGATGGCTTCTAAAGCACGTGCTTCTTTCTTGAAAAGATGAGGAAAGTTGTTTGCGGAATTTACCTTTAAAAAATATTTTTTATCAAACGATTCTAATCGAAAAGCATCGTTAATATCACCACCTTTTATTGGGACGATAGAATCTATACCTAAATTCAATTGTTTTAATCGTTCTAAAATTTCGTTCATAAAAATATCTCATAAAGTTATAGCCCAACAAAAAAGTCAGGCTATACTATTTAATTTATTAAAATAAAGTTGTTCTAATAATGTTTTGAGAACGCTCTGGTCCAACCGAAACTAAATAAACTTCGATTCCTAAGTATTTCTCAATGTAGTGGATGTAGTCTTGCGCTGTTTGCGGTAACTCATCAAAAGATTTTACATTTGTAATATCTTCTTTCCATCCTGGTAATTCGTCGTATTGTGCTTCGTAATCAGCTAATTTAGTTGTAGAAGAAGTGAAATAATCAATGATTTTTCCGTCTTCCGTTTTGTAACCTGTACAAACTTTTACTGTATCAATATTCGACATTACATCTAATTTAGTGATTACTAAATGTGTAATTCCGTTAATCATACAAGCGTGTTTCAAAGCTACTAAATCTAACCAACCTGTACGGCGTGGACGACCTGTTGATGCTCCGAATTCGTGACCAACTTGACGAATTTGTTCTCCCAATTCGTTGTCCAATTCTGTTGGAAAAGGACCGTTACCAACGCGTGTACAATATGCTTTCGAAACTCCGATCAAATTTTTCAATTTTGTAGGAGGAACTCCAGCACCAACACAAACTCCACCAGTTGTAGGAGAAGATGATGTAACGAATGGATATGTACCAAAATCGATGTCTAACATTAATGCTTGCGCACCTTCGAATAATACATTTTTACCTTCGTCAATCGCATGATTGATTTCTAATTCAGAATCCATGATACGTTCTTTCAAACGCTCTCCGTAAGCTAAATATTTTTCGTAAATATCTTCGAATTTTAATGGCTCTTTATTGAATAATTTTTCGAATAAAGCATTTTTAACCACTAAATTTTCTTTGATTTTTTCTGCTAAAACTTCAGGGTTTAATAAATCAATTGCACGAATACCAACACGCGCTACTTTATCCTCATAACAAGGACCAATTCCGCGTTTTGTTGTACCAATTTGACTATCTTTTCCTGCAAATTCTTCACGATATTCGTCTAACAAAATGTGATAAGGCATGATGATATGCGCTCTTCTCGAGATAAAAACGTGATCTGTAGAGTAACCTTTTGCTTCTAATTGTTCAGTTTCTGCAAAAAAAGCTTCAGGATTTACTACGACACCATTCGCAATAATACATTTTCCTTTGCATTGTAAAACTCCAGAAGGTAATAAGTGTAAGACAAATTTATCATCGCCTACATATACTGTATGACCAGCGTTGTTACCACCTTGGTAGCGTACAACATAATCCGATTTTTCGGCTAATACATCTGTAATTTTTCCTTTTCCCTCGTCACCCCATTGAAGACCGACTACTACGTGTGTTGACATATTGTTTGTTCGTTATTTGTTTTGGAATAAAAATGAAAATAATCATCTTATCTTGGTTCACTGCAAAGGTAATTTAAACCTTGTCTTAAACAAATTTAAAACTCAATTTAGCACGATTATTTTTCAAGATTTTGTTAATAATTTTTCAAGATTAAATTAACCGAAAAATAACCGAATCCATTCAAATAAAAAGCGTATTTTTACAAACTTTTACACCAAAAATTTCCATATGAAAATTGAAATCTGGTCGGATGTAATGTGTCCGTTCTGTTATATCGGAAAAAAACATTTTGAACAAGCTCTAACGCAAATTCCTTATCAAGATAAAATACAAGTTGAATGGAAAAGTTTTCAGTTAAATCCTGATTTATCTAAAACTGAAATTACTTCTGTGAATGATTATTTGATCGAAGCAAAAGGAATTTCGGAAGAACAAGTTTCGGCAATGAATAATCAATTGGCTGAAATGGGAAAAGCTGTTGGAATTGATTTTCAACAACAAAATTCTAAAGTTGTCAATACAGGAGATGCACATCGATTGATTCATTTTGCGCAAGCGAATGGAAAAGGTTCGGAAGCAGAAGAAAGACTTTTTAAAGCGTATTTTACTGAAGGTAAAAATGTGGCTGATTATGAAGTTTTGGCTGAATTGGGTGAAGAAATTGGTTTGAACAAAACCGAAGTTCTTGAAATGCTAAATTCTGATGCAAATGTTTTTGAAGTTGCTTCGAATATTTTAGATGCACGTAATATTGGTGTTTCTGGCGTTCCGTTTTTCGTAATTGACCGTAAATACGCACTTTCTGGTGCTCAACCTGTCGAGTATTTCGTTTCTGCTTTGACACAGGCTTACGAAAAAGATCATTTGGATCAACCTCAAAATGTTGCTTCTTGTGATGTTGACGGAAATTGTGATTAAAACAATTTGCAAATAAATATAAAAAAGGACTTCAATTTGAAGTCCTTTTTTTCGTATTATATTGATTGATAATTCTCTAAAAATTGTACAATTTTTTCTGCTAATTGATTTTTATGATAAGCACTTTTCAAAGTTTCGGCATCAGTAGGATTACTTGCGAAGCCTAATTCGATTAGAAAAGTCGGCTTTTTAGAATCTCTTAATATTTTAAAATTAGCTTTCTTCAAGCCTCTGTTTTCAATGGAATTGATACTAACTAATTGTGCTAATTCAGCCCCTATTTTTTCTGTATTTGCATCTGTATTATCTTTATTGATAAAAACTTCAGCTCCTTTTAGTTCCTTATTTGAAGCACTATTCAAATGCAAAGAGATAACTAATTCAGGATCCAATTTATGCATTTTATCAACACGAGATTGTAAATCAAGAAAATCATTCCCATCTCTCGTTAAAATAACATTGATATTTTTCTTTTTAGCTAATTGTTGAATTTTTTGAGCCAATTCTAAAGAATATTCACTTTCTACAATATTTCCATTATTTGAACCATTATCAAAACCGCCATGTCCAGCATCTATGACAAAGGTTTTAGCAGTTTGTGCAAACATGGTAGATGTTGCGAATAAACTTGCAATAGCAAATAGATATAGTTTCTTTTTCATAATAGTCGTAATAATTTAATTAATATAAACATAATCAATTATTTATAAAAAACTACATTTTTAGCCTAAAAAAGATGTAACATTTTAGCGATTCAAGCGTCTATAAGGTATAAAAATTAACACAAATGAAATTTTACGCATCCATTCTAACGCTTTTTTTACTCCAGAATTTTTTATCTGCTCAATATTCTATAAAAGGTAAAATTGTCAACCAAGAAAATCAACCTGTCGAATTTTTAGATGTTTCTATCATTCAAAATGATTCGATTATAGATTTTATTACAACAAATACAGATGGAAAGTTTCTTCTTAAAACTCCAAAAGGAGAAGTAGAATTATTGATAGAAGAAATAGGAAAAGTTGTAGAACAACGAAAAATAACTGTATACAATGATTTGGATGTAGGAAATATAGTGATAACAAGTCAACAATTAGGTTTGAAGGAAGTTTTGGTGCAAGGAAAAGCGAAGACGTATGAACGATTAGTTGACCGTTTGGTTTTTAATGTAGAAAATTCCATTGCGGCAACAGGTGGAGACGCTTTAGATGCTTTGAAAAATACACCTTCTGTCAAAATTAAAGATGATCAAATTTCTATTGTTGGAAAAAGTACGGTGAATGTTTTGGTAAATGATAGAATTGTTCAGATGAGTGGAAACGATTTAACAAATTATCTCAAAAGTATTCCATCTGCAAATATCAAAAAGATTGAAGTGATAACAAATCCTCCTGCAAAATATGAAGCTGAGGGAAATAGTGGATTAATCAATATTGTATTAAAAGAAGCAAAGCAAAATGCGTGGAGTACAACGTTGAGAAGTTCGTATACCCAAGGTGTTTATGGAATTCTGAATGATGGAATTAATTTTTCATACTCCAAAGATAAATTTTCTGCGTTGGTTGATTTATCGCATTATACAGGAAATAATATCTACACCAATGATATGAATTATGATTACCCAACTGAACATTGGAATCAAAAGGTAAGAAATAAAAATATGTATAGAGGTTTATCTGGTTTGACAACTTTAAGTTATAAGATAAATGACAAAAATACAGTTGGAATTCAGTTTAATGGAGGTCATAATTACAATGGAGGAAAAGAAAGAACAAGAACAATTAGTAATCAAAATGGGCAGATTATCAAAGATTTTTCTACCAATTCTCGTACAGGAGGAGATGGAGATAACTATAATTTGAACTTAAATTTTACTCACAAGTTTGATACAATTGGAAAGAAATTTTCTGTTGATTTAGATTATATGTCGAATACTGGGGCAAATGAAAATGATTTTATTTCGGATATGTATTTCAAGAAAGAGCGCAAAACAATTTTAGCAAATAATCTAAATGATAAGGATATTCAGAATATTTCGGGGAAAATTGATTTTTATTTTCCATACAAAAAAGGAACGTGGGAATTTGGTTCAAAAGTAAGTTCTACAGAATCTGATTATAAATTGAATTCAGTTTTTACAGATATCAATACTAACGAGAATTTGATGACACAAAATGATCATTTTAATTATACCGAAAATGTAGAAAGTTTGTATTTATCTTATCAACGAAAATTATCAGATAAATGGTCAACTAAAATTGGACTTAGAGGAGAATTTATGCAATCTAAAGCCAATTCGATTACCACGAATACTATTACGGAGAAAGAATATTTCAAATTGTTCCCAACATTTTATATTCAATATCAGCCAACAGAAGATCATTCCTTCAATTTTAATTTTGGACGAAGAATTCAACGACCAGCTTTTTGGGAATTAAATCCAAATAAATGGTACAGTAATCCTATTTCTTACACAGAAGGAAATCCTTTTATGCAGCCAGCTTTTGTGTATAATTTCGAATTAAGTTATGGATTCAAAGATTATTTACAAGCAAAAGTTTATTATCAAAATATACAAGATGGTTTTGGTCAAATTGCTTTTCATCAAGAACAAGAATTGGATGGAGAATTGACGCAAACACAAATATTTAAGCGACTAAATTATTATAAAATGTCTAATTACGGAATTAGTTTATCATCAACTTTAAAACCTTATAAATGGTGGGAATCTAATCTTGAATTTAATTTTGGATTTAATAAATCAATCAATGAAATTGATGTATTAGATAAAGAATATACAGGAAATGGAGCTAATTTTTCGGTTTATAATAACCTGAATTTAAATACTAAAAAAACGTTTACGGCTCAAGCTAATTATACGTTTACACCAAAAGGAAAAAACAGAGAATTTAATTATAGTTCAAGTTCTTCGTTAGATATAGGTTTTAAATATTTGGCGATGGATAAGAAATTAACGTTGTCGTTGATGGCGTATGATATTTTCAAAACAGATCTTTCAACATTATCGACAAATGTGCAAAATATTCCGCAATCGTTTAGACAATATTATGATTCGCAATCGATACGTTTTTCGGTTTCATATAAATTTGGTAATTCAAAAATCAATGTGAGTAAACGTCAAACGTCTAATGCAGAAGAAGCAAATAGAAGTGGAGGAAAATAGAGAAAAAACAAAAAATCTCAGAGCAAAATGCTCTGAGATTTTTTTATGTCTAATTCTTCAATGCTTCAAAAATTTTATCTGCTATTTTAGGGTAATTACTTTCGTTTGTTAAGATTTTTCGGTCATCGTCATTTGTCAAATAACCGATTTCAATCATAATAATTGGAACTTGTGAATCTCGTAATATTTTCGAATTTGTTTCAACAATTCCTAAATTTTCAAAACCTAAAGAACTTATACTTTTTCCAATTTTTTCGCCAAGTATTTTACATTCTTCGAAAGTAGGATTCAATGGAGAAAGGTGAATTTCTGTTCCTTTTTTCGAATCTTTTACATTATAATTTGCGTGGATTGATAAAACCAAATCAGGTTTTATTTCATTAATCATTTTCGCACGACTTGTATTGATAATTTGTTCGTCACCTTTTCTCAATAATACAAAGTCAACGTCTGTAAAAGGATTTTTTTCTTGAATAATTTCTGCAATTTTCAGCACAATATCTTTTTCCTGAAATTCATCTTTTTTTACACCAGTATCTGTTCCTCCGTGTCCAGCATCCAAAAGGATTACGCGCTTTGTAGAAGGTGTTTTATTTTCGATAAAATTTGTTTGTGCAAAAAGACCTGTTGTTAAGATTAAACAAAAGATCTGAAATAGTTTTTTCATGGTTGTTCAGATTAAATTGACCAACTTTAAGCAATAATTGTGCTTTTTTTTCTAAATAATTGGTTAAATAAATCTTTTTTTAAAATAAACCTCGCGCTTTTATCTCTAAATACTTATTGATTAAGTTAATAGACAATTCTTGTGGTTCGCAATAAATGGTTAAAATCCCAAATTGATGCAAACGATTTATGATTAATTCTTTGTCGTAATTAAACTTTTCGGCAATTGTTTGATCATAAATGTCAGTTGTAGTTTTTGCTTTCTGATGATTTAGTTTTTTCAATTCAGAATTTTTAAAAAGAATCAAAACGACAACATGTGATTTTTTAATCAATTTCAGATATGGTAATTGACGTTCTAAACCATCAATTGTTTCAAAATTGGTGTAAATAAATAAAAGCGATCGTTGCGTTAATTTTCGTTTGATATAGGCATATAATTGTCCAAAATCACTTTCCAAAAAATCAGTTTGTACATTGTATAATTTCTCTAAAATCAATTGCATTTGATGATTTTTTCGATCAGCAACAACGTGATCTTGAATTCTTTTATTAAATGTAATTAAACCTGCTTTTTCATTTTTTTGAAGTGAAATATTTGCGACAACTAAACTCGAATTGATCGAATAATCCAACAATTTTAAACCATCAAAAGGCATTCGCATCGTTCTTCCCAAATCAATTAACGAATAAACAGGCTGCGATTTTTCTTCCTGAAATTGATTTACCATCAATCGATTTGCTTTCGCCGTTGCTTTCCAATTGATTAAACGATATTCGTCACCAATCGTATAATTTTTTATATTTTCAAATTCTGTATTTGTTCCAATTTTTCGAATTCTTTTCATCCCAAATTGATTCTGTAACTGAGCGGTAGAATATAATTGAAATTGTTTTAATTGCAAATAAGAAGGATAGCACGCAATTGAAATAGGTTCGTTTATTTTGATCTTTTTCTCAATCAATCCAAAAACAGAAATAAATACATTTGTTAATCCAAATTTATACGAACCTCGCTCTGTTGGTCGAATTTTAAAATCAAATTTAGTATTTTGACCACTTTTAAATCGTTTTCTAAACTGAAAATCTCTTAATTGTAATTGAACAGGAAACTCTTCTATAATCCTTACATTCAGCGGAAATTGATAATGATTTGTCACGAAAAGTTCCAATTCATTTTCATCGCCATTTGATAATCGTTCTGGATAATTTCGAATAACTTCAATGGAAGTTTTAGGAATATAAACCAAAAATATTTCGACAATAACACTAACGATAAAGACAAATGTCAAAATCTTTGCAATAATGTAAATAGGAGGTAGAAAAAATGCGATCACATAACAAAATGTAATCAATAATCCCGCATAAAAAAAGCGATTGGTAAGAAATAAGCTTCTGAAAAATTTCATTAACGAGGAATTTCTACGCGATCAATAATTTGCTGAATAATATGTTGTGTTGTAAAACCTTCCATCTCTTTTTCTGGAACCATCACAACGCGGTGTCCCAAAATTGTATGCGCAATTTGTTTGATATCTTCTGGAATCACAAAATCGCGTCCATTCACCGCTGCATTAGATTTTGCTGCATCTAAAATCGCGATAGAAGCACGTGGCGATGCCCCCATATACAAGGTTTGATCGATTCTGGTTTGATGAACAATTGTCGCAATATACGTAATTAGCGCTTCGTGCACGAAAACCGATTTTATGCGATCTTGGAACTCAATAATTTCATTTCCTGAAATTACTTTTTCTACCAACGATTCTTTGTCGATATTTTTGCGTTCTTGTTGTTCTTTCAATAATTCAATTTCACTTTCTAACGAAGGATATTTGACATAAATCTTAAAAATAAAACGATCCAATTGCGCTTCTGGTAATCGATACGTTCCTTCTTGTTCAATTGGATTTTGAGTTGCAAAAACCAAAAAAGGAGCTTGCAAAGGATAAGTTGTTCCATCAACTGTTACTTGTCTTTCTGACATCGATTCGAATAAAGCCGCTTGAGTTTTTGCAGGCGAACGGTTAATCTCATCAATCAAAATAATATTCGAAAAAATTGGTCCTTTTTTGAACTCAAATTCATTGATTTTAGAATTTAAAATAGACGTTCCAATCACATCAGAAGGCATTAAATCTGGCGTAAACTGAATTCTACTAAAATCAGAATCTATCGTTTTTGCCAACAATTTTGCCATCATTGTTTTGGCAACTCCAGGCAAACCTTCAATAAGAGAATGACCGTTAGACAGCAAAGCTAAAATTAATTGATCGATAATATCATCTTGTCCGACAATTACCTTTTTCAATTCATTTTTTACCGTTTGCATTTTATTTTGTACATCCGAAAAATCGACTCTATTTTCGAATGGTTGATATGTATTTTCGCTCATTAGATATTTGCTTTTTGTTTATAGTTTTCGATGATTTGATACACAGTTTTCAAATCGTGTTCATTTGGTTGATTTTTTTGATAAATATTTTTAAGAATCGTGAATTTTTCAAGACATTCTTCTTGACTCAAATTTGCTTTTTGTGCAACAATTTCAATGAATTGTTTATTCGTAATATCGTCTGTTTCGATTAAAAATGTTTTTCTCAATTTATATAAAAAATAATCGATTTTCTTTGAAACAATGTCTTTTACTTCTCCATTTTCTTGGTATAAAGAAGAAATTGTCTTAGCAAATTCGACGGTATGATTTTCTTCTTTGGTATAAATTGGAATGATGCGTTGCTCACGTTTACTTCTAAAAATTAAAAAGAAGAAAAGTAAAACCAATAGCGTTATCCAAGCAGCTTTTAGAGCTGGTTCGCCCATTACGAAACGCATCATTGACGAACTTCCTGCATAAGTTTTCGAGGTATTGTACCAAAAAATAGTTTTCCCTTTTAATGGTTCTAAAACTGATTTAGCATAGAAATAACTGTCTTCATTTAATAAATAATAATTCGTAAAATAAAGCGGTTCTGCATGATACAAATAATAGCCTTTGTAATCTTTTGGCTTTATTTTTAAATAATTTGGATAAGCTTTATCTTTATAAGTAATTGTTCCAATGATTTCAGAATCACTTGTGATATCGCTAAAATAGTGATGTTCAATTTCTTTTTTCTTCTTTATTTTAAAAGATTTATTTGTTCTAAGTTCAAAATTATTATTAATATTTATAGTCTGATTGTACAACATATTCTCTTCAGATTCCGTAGAATCCGTTGTTATTGTATCTGTAGAATCCGTTTCGTCGTTAATGTCTTCTTTTCCATTTGTATCATCACCAAAATTGTCATAATAATCTGCAATCATTACAATTCCACCATTTTCGGCAATTTTGCTTAATAGATTTTTGGAAACTGTATCAAAATAAATCTCAGAACCAAGCACAACAACTGCATAATCTTTTGCTTTTTTAGGATCAATTTTTAATTCAGAAAGTTTTTCCAGATCTTTCATTTTTCCATTGGATAAATTCCCAAGTTCTTCGTGCATAATAAATAATCCGTAAGGATCTTTACTATTTTGATAAAGGCTAACATCCCATGATTTAGGAAGTTTATAACGAAGTTTTGAGAAAGAAAATACAAAAATTCCGACCAATAAAACCGCGCCTAATAGAATACCTAATTTCTTTTTCATGAGGCTAAATATTGATTAAACTGATTGAAATTTGTCTTGAATTCGTGGTATTTATTTTCATCAATTTTAAATTCTCCAAACCAAACTTGATTAAAAATTTTAGTGTTTTGATTGAATAAAATTTTTGATTTTTCGTCTTTAATTTGATTGATAAATTGTTGATTTGTTTTCTTTGGATCCCATTCAATCCAACCTTTTTTATCTAAATTTTGTAGATTTTGGTAATGTAAATAACGAATTGCTAAAGCAAAATTTTGCTCCGTTTCTGCTTTATTGATTAAAGAATTCAAATTAACTTCTGCTAAATTTTCTTCGATAAAATCAAAATCAGATTCGTTATATAATTTTTTCGAATTTCGTTTAAGTATTCCTCCATTTTTATAAATACGTGTGGCAAGAAAAATTAAAAATAATCCAATCACAAAATAGAAAATGATTTCCCAAGGTAAATAAGAAAGAAATCTAAAAATCCCTTCGATTATTTTTGAGAAAAAACCAGGTTCGAATTCTTTTTTAGGTTTTGGAACATCTTCGTAATTAAATTCTTTTCCAGCATATTTTTCTTTGAATGCTTTAAATTCTGCTGTTTTTTCTTGTGCAAAAACAACGAATTGAATCAATAATAATGTAAATGTAAAAAATAGTCTAAATTGTTTCATTCGATTCTAAAGTTTGATTGAACGAAAAAGTTTTTTGTCTATTTTTTTGAATCGGATAAATGATATAATACCAAATAATTAAGATTAATGAAAGGATTATAACCGATAAACTCAATACAATATTTACATCATATAAACGCGTAATAAAACCTTCGATAAATCCAGCTATAATAAACATTGGAACAGTGCTTAATAAAATCATTACTGCTTCTTTTGCTTTGATTATGAGTGATTTTTTTCGCGATAAAGTTTTCGGGAACATAAAGCCATTTCCTAACATCAAACCGCAAGCTCCTGCAATAATAATCACCGAAATTTCAATTGTTCCATGCATCCAAATTGCTGACATCGCCTTTCCCAAAACACCTTCTTTGAAAAACATATAATGGAATGCACCTAACATAATCCCGTTCGAAAATAGAATATATCCTGATCCAATGCTAAAAAATAAGCCCAATGTAAAAGCCAAAAAAGCAACTCGAATATTATTGATTGTAATCGCTAATGAACTTCCTGTCTGGCTTCCTGATTTGTAAATTGCTGCAGGATCACCTTTTTTGATGTTCATTAACGTTTCGTCTACATATTGATTTCCTAAAATTAATCGTGTAAAATCTGGATCGAAATGCGATGATAAAACGCCAATTAAAACCGCTAAAGCAAAAATCAGGAATGAATATAACAACATTTTGTGATTTTTGTAGACTACATTTGGCACATCTTCTTTGAAAAACTGTACAAATTGATTTCCAGAAGTTCTTTGATCTTTGTAAATTGACTGATGCGCAAATAAAGCTAACTCGTTCAAATAATCTTTTGTCTTACTTTTTGGGTAATAAGTTTGAGCAAACGCCAAATCATTTGTAATTTCGATGTAGTTTTTTGCTAAAATATCTGGATGAACATCAATTTTATTTTTCAAATTATGTTCAATATCAGACCATTTCGCCTTATTTTTATCAATAAAATGCGCTTCTCTCATAGTAGAGTAGTTGTTAGTGAACCAAATATATGAATAAACTTTTAGTCAATACACCACAAAACGTGCAAATTGCTTATAATATTGCGCCACTCGGAAAACGTTTACTGGCTTATATTATTGATATGATTATCCGGATCGTATTAGTTTACGGCATGTCTTATTTTTCGGAGTTTATTCCGAATAGAGACGAATGGTTTCGAATGGGTATTTATAGTATAATAGGTTTTATATTTTTACTTTATCCGTTGATTTTAGAGATTTTGATGAAAGGGCAAACTGTTGGAAAATGGATCATGAAGATTCGTGTAATACGAATGGATGGAAACCGCGCCAATAATTTCGATTATTTCTTACGTTGGGTGATTGGTATTGTAGAATTGTTTTTATTTACTGGACTTATTGCGTTGATTACAATGATTATCAATAAAAATGGTCAACGTTTAGGTGATATTGTTGCGAATACATGTTTGATTGATTTGAATCCGAAATTAGATTTATCACAAACTATTTTCGCTGAAGTTTCTGAAACCTATAAAATTCGTTTTCCCGAAGTTTATCGCTTGTCTGATCGTGATATTAATATTGTAAAAGAAAATTTTACGTCTGCATTGAACAATAATAATTATGATATTTTATTAAAATTAACTCGAAAACTGGAGGAAATAATGGAGGTGAAAAGTGATGGTTTAGGAAATATTGATTTTATTCAAGTGGTGATTCAAGATCATTATCATTATCACAAAGACAAGTAAACAGTATCTTTGCAAAAAAAATAAGTAAAATGAATTGTCCTTGTTGTTCTGGAAAAGAATATAAAAATTGTTGCGAACCTTTTCATTTAAATAAAGAATTGCCAAAAACTCCCGAAGAGTTGATGCGTTCTCGTTATGCTGCTTTTGCAATGGTTTTGCCTGAATATTTAGTTGATACAACACATTCTTCTATACAAAAAGATAATGATTTTAGTGATATCGAAGAGTGGGCTAAATCGAATAAATGGTTAAAGTTAGAAATTGTTTTTGCAAAAGCTAATAAAGTTCGATTTAGAGCTTATTATCAAGATAAACAAGGTGAAATCTACGAACATGACGAGCTTTCTACATTTGTGCAAGAGAATGGCAAATGGTTTTATGTAGATGGAGAGTTTTATTGATTTTAAAAATAAATTCGGGAAAGTGTCTTTTCGAGCGAAGTCGAGAAATCTAAAAAATGTTTTTTTTTTGAATAATTACATTTACAATTCCTTCAATTTATCCTGAATTTCTGTATCATAGATTTCTAAAAAGACTTCATCATAAGCATCTTGATTTTTATAATTATTTCTGATTAAATCTAAACTTTTATTATAATTTACTTTAGCTGAATCTTTCTGATTAGTAAGTCGGTACGTTTCGGCTTTATAATAATAGACTTCCGCAATATTTTTATCCAAACCGATTGTTTTATTATAAAAATCTAAAGCTTTTGAATAATTTTTTCGATCAGCTTCAATTTTTCCACGATAAGTATACATTCTTGGATAGATATTATTAGGATTTTTTTCGGATGCAATAAATTTATCATAATAAACTATTGCCGAATCATAATCTCCTAAACCTTGATAACAAATTCCCATTTGAAAATAAATATTCTCGCCCCAAGGATATTCCACAACGTTTGACAATTTATCTAATCGATGAAAATCTTTTAAGGCATTTTCGTAATCTTTTAGTTTTGTATATTTAATCCAACCTGTATAACCTAAATGATCTGTAGCGTTTAAAGAATTTGCTTTATTTAAACGACGCATTCCTTCTTCAAAATCTCCATTTTTATTATAAGCAACTGAAGATTCCCACCAAAATTTAGAATTCTTAGGTTCTGATTTTAATAAACGATCAAACATAAAATCAGAATAATAAGAGCCTTGTGTATCACCAGCAAATACAAACAATTTATTGTTAGAAGAAAATAAGAATTGATATATAGTAAAAACACTTATACAAAAGATTGGAATAGAAATAAATAATTTCAATGATCCCCAAATAATTCGCCACGTTTTTGACTTAAAAAATGTCTTCAACTTTTCCATTCTTTAACTTTATTTGAATTTGATAATACGAATCTACATTTTTTCCGTTCCAATCATTTAATTGCTGAACAATAGCAACAATTTTCTTTTGCAAATCATCAGAAATTTCAACCTTTTTATAATCTTGGTCAACTGCTTTAATTCTGAAATAACCAATTTCATATTTACAATTAATTACAAATCGTACAACTATAAGCCCAGAAAAATTAGGGAAATTTAATTGATGAATTGGTTCAGAAATTACTTTACGAATGCCATAACGTTCTGTTCTATAACCTGCACCAGAGCCATAATATTGATAAATTGTAGAAGAACAAGGCTCAAATGAAGTTCCTTTATCGATGATTTCTTTTTTATCTATTCTTCCCACTTTAGTTTTGAAAGAAAAGTAAATTATTGAAGAGAGAATTATCACTGCAACAATAGTTAAATAGACAAAATAATTGATGTATTTCATTCGGTCTAAGATATATAAACTTTTTGCATAAAAAAAACTCAATTCAGCGAATTGAGTTTTAGATTTATTGAAAATAGTTTTCCGCTTCTAATACACTTTCTGGTCGACCAACGTCTATTAAAATTCCGCCAGAATGATCAAAACCAAGAATTGATTCAGTTTGCATTAAATCCATATAGACTTTCATGATCGAAAATTTACCTTTCTCCGTAATTTTATCAAAAAGAGAAGGAGAAATAACATGAATTCCGCTAAAAGCCAAATCTTTGCAATTGTCTAAGGAATCTACAGCTTTTATTTCTTCTTCGGTTTTCAGATTTCGCCAACCTTTCAATTCATTTTGTTTATTAAAAAATAGTTTGCGAGACGAATTTCTATCCGAAACTGCCAATGTTACCAATGCTTTATTTTCTTGATGTGCTTTGATAAAATCAGCAAGATTTAGATCTGTTAAAATATCAACATTCATCACCAAAAAATCTTCCTCAAAATTAGCTTTTGCTTTCACCAAACCACCACCAGTTTCAAGAACTTGATCCGTTTCATCAGAAATAGTAATCTCAATTCCGAAATAATTATTTTCTTCTAAAAATTCAATGATTTGATCTGCAAAATGATGAACATTAATCACAATTTCTTCAATGCCAAAAGATTTCAAATATTCTATATTTCGTTGCAAAAGAGGTTTTCCATTTACAACGGCTAAAGCTTTGGGATGATTATCAGTAAATGGTTTTAAACGAGTCCCAAGACCCGCTGCAAAAATCATTGCTTTCATATTAATACGCCTCGTTTATCCAATTTTTTTCTTCTTGCACAACATGATGTAACGTAACTTGCGCTTCTGGAAATTTCTCTTGAATATGTTTTGCAGTCGCATCAGCAGAATAAACCGAACGATGTTGCCCGCCTGTACAACCAAAATTGATTTCTAAATTCTCAAAATCACGTTGCAAATAATCTTCAATTGAAATGTCAATAATTTGAAAAACACCTTCTAAAAAAACTGCAATATTAGTTTCTGTTTCCAAGTATTTTTTAACGTCTTCGTCGCGCCCTGTTTGCGTTTTATATTCCTTGATACGCCCTGGATTTAAGATTCCGCGACAATCAAAAACAAAACCTCCACCATTTCCAGTAGGATCGGTTGGAATTCCTTTTTTGTATGAAAAACTACGAACGTTGATATTTAATTTAGCCATTTATTTTATGATTTATGCGTTCTAACGTTTCTGGAAGAACAAGGATTTTTATAATATGTTTTAATTCTGGATAATTTTGTAATATAGGATAATCGATTATTGATTCTAAGTTTTTAAGTCCAAACGAAATACTTTCTAAAAAGTGTTTTTTTCGTTCAATAATTCCTCTCAACCCATAGGTTCCTAAAACTTGTAAAAGTCGAGCAACTACACAATATTCGTACGATTGACGAAAATCTATCGGAACTATAGTCGGAATTTGTTTGTTTAATTCTTGGTAATAAAATTCGTACAATTCTTTTTTAAATTCAAATGGTAAATTGGCTTTTGCTTGCCAAATTAACGAAACCAAATCATAGACAACAGGTCCATACAAACCACCTTGATAATCGATAAAATAAGGTTCATTTTGATGAATCATAATGTTGCGCGTTTGGAAATCTCTGAACACAAAACCTTGTGGCGAAAGTTTATCAAATTGAGACGCAAAACGATCAAAATCTTTGATTAATTTTCCTGCATTGTAATCAATTCCTAAGACATCTAAAAAATAAAAATTAAACTGAAATAAATCTCTCAAAATTAATGTTTTATCTAATTTAGGATATGAAAAAGTATGATTAAAATTGATTTTAGTTCCACCTTGAATTTGAGCAATTGCTAATTTTTCTAAAGTCTTAAAATAATAAGGTTTTGCTTTCTCGAAATCATTCAATACAATATTCATCAAAGTTTCGTCGCCTAAATCTGTTTGAACATAGGTTGTAAAATTATCTGAAACTGAAATAATTTCTGGAATATTATTGATAACTTTTTTTAAATCTAATGAAAACTGAATAAACACTTTATTTTCTTCGATATTAGAGCTTTCCGCTAAAATATACGATTGATTTTGATCAAAAAATCTCGAATAAACTCGAGCCGAACCTCCTCCCGAAAGTTGAGTTAAACTTTCAATTGCTTTTTGAGTAAAGTTTTCTTGCAAAAATTGAGCTGTAGTATCGTTCATCAGAATATTTTGCGAAAGTTACGCATATCAAAAATGATTTAAAAATATTTGTTTGCTGTAACTTTTTTCAAAATGCTGCATCTATTTAGTAAAAGAGAAACTAATATGAAAAAAATAGCATTTATTATCGCAATGATTTCGTTACAATCATGTATTACAGTAAAAGTTAATGCAGATGTTGACTCGAATAATTTTTATAGAAAAGTGGATAATCCAAATATCAAATCACAAGGAACTTTTTTTGACAAAGGAGTTGGAGATTCGAAATGGTCTAATTCGAATGGCGATAATTGGACAAAAGCGAAGTTTGAAGATGCTTCTGGAACGAGTTATATCAAGTTAAATATTTCGAAAAGCTTAACTGCTAATTTTCATTCGAATATCAAATTAGAAGGCGAAATGAATTTTGAAATTGTAGATCAAAATAATGAGGTTGTGTTTAATCGTCAACTTACAAATTCGAAAGAAGAAAATTTTACAGTTGATTTAGCAAAAGGTGATTATCAAGTTCGTTGGAGTTCTACGAATGCAACTGGAAGTTATTTTTTGGAATGGAAACAAGATAAATAACATAAATTTTAGCATATTTTTTGGTCGATCGATTACTTTTTTGATGTATTTTTAGAAAGATTTTAAATAAGTAATTATGTCTTTAATAGATGATTTGAAATGGCGTTACGCCACAAAAAAATATGATCCGTCTTTGATTGTTGAAGAAGAAGACGTTAAAAAAATTGTTGAAGCCGCTCGTTTAGCGCCAACTTCATCAGGTTTGCAACAGTTCAGAATTTTGGTTATAAAGAACAAAGAATTACAGCAGAAAATTGTTTCAATTGCCTATGATCAGCAAGCGATTGTAGATTGTTCGCATTTATTGGTTTTCGTGGCTTGGGATCGTTATACAGAAGATCGTATTGATGCAATCTATGATTATACAACGGATGAGAGAGATTTGCCAAGAGGTCGTTTTGGTTCATATACGGATAAATTGAAAGGAATTTATTTGCCTCAAACTTCTGAAGAAAATTTTGCGCATACTGCTCGTCAAGCATACATTGGATTAGGTTTTGCTCTTGCTCAAGCTGCAGAATTGAAAATTGATAGCACGCCAATGGAAGGTTTTGATAATGCTGAATTGGATGATTTGCTTGATTTGAAAGAAAAAGGAATGCGAAGTGTTTTGATGCTTCCTTTGGGATACCGAGACAGTGAAGATTGGTTAGCACCAATGAAAAAAGTTAGAAATCCGATGAAGGATTTTGCAACGAAATTATATGAATAACAAAAAAGCTTTCTCAGAACTGAGAAAGCTTTTTTGTTTATTGTATTTTTTAGATCAACCCAAACTGTTTGAAATGATGTGTAAAGTGTTTTTTATGAAATGTTTTCCAATCTTCGTATCCAATATCATTTAAAACTGGATTGACAATTTTAGCATCAGGATTTTCTGTAAAATAAGAATGGAATTTATCAATTTCTTGTTCTAATTTTTCTATTGAAGCTTCTAAAGAAGGGTAACGTAAATCCAGCAAACCATCCATTCCGTTTGCTTTTATCCCTTTTTGCATTTCATGATCAGATTCTAGTAAAAATGATTTGTATTGAGGAATTTGCTCTACAGGAATTCGACAAGGTACTGTTAAACCTCCATTTGAAATTTTAGTGGTTACAATCAAATGTTCAACCATATGTTGAGGTGTCATAATTCCCCATTCTGGCTGTTGATCTACTTTTAAACTTTTTAGTTTAGAAATAAGACTGGCTTTATCTTCAAAATTTAAAAACATATTTTTTCTGTGAAGTTAGTTAGTCGTATAATAATAATCAATAAAATTCAAGATTTATTTTGTTAGTTGTTCAAACCATTTTACATAAGCATCTACAAAATTCTGAATGAAACTTGTTGTTTTTTCGTTATTAAAATATCCATTTTCATCAAACACATCTGGTT
The DNA here is from genome assembly GCF_002453775.1 of Empedobacter sp. UBA6745. Lineage (NCBI taxonomy): Bacteria > Pseudomonadati > Bacteroidota > Flavobacteriia > Flavobacteriales > Weeksellaceae > Empedobacter > Empedobacter sp. UBA6745. Next base: position 19,503 of record NZ_DKHL01000050.1, on the reverse strand, counting down.
TCAATTGTCCTAAATAGATTTCGGGTTGTTGCATGGTTGGAATATTCAAAAAGGTTAAGGATTGTCTCAAATGATGATTCGCTCCAAAACCACCTATAGCACCAGTAGAACTACTAATAACAGCACCAGGTTTGTTGTTCCAAACATTTTTTCCGAAAGGACGAGAAGCAACATCTAAAGCATTTTTTAGAACCGCTGGCATAGATCGATTATATTCTGGTGTGATAAAAATTAGGCCATCCAATTCAGAAACCTCTTTACGAAAAGCTGTGTAAGAATCAGGAACTTGATTATGATCATCAAAATCTTGGTTATAGAGTTCTAATTGTCCAATCTCAATAACTTTAAAGGAATATCCTTCGGGTGTCATTTTAATTAAGTTCTTAGCAATCTTTCTAGAATTTGCCTCCTTTCGTAGACTTCCTATAAAAAGTCCAATTGTTTTTTGAGTCATAATTTTATTGGTTTTTAGTTAGACTAAAGTTAGCTATTTGATTTCATTTTAAGAAAATTTACTTGGAAATTTCAATGAATTAATTATCATTTTTAATGAATATGGTATAAGAAAAATGTAAATTAGTATTGTATTAAATGAAACAAATGATAAATATTCAGCCCAATTTAGAAAATGATTTGGTAGTGCTCCAACCACTCAACGATAATGATTTTGAAGCCTTATATTTAGCTGCTTCCGATCCGAAAGTTTGGGAACAACATCCTAACAAAAATCGTTGGAAAAGAGATGTTTTTATGAATTTTTTCGAAGGTGCAATTCAAAGTAAAGGAGCTTTCAAGATTATTGATAAACAGACAAATAAAGTTGTTGGTAGTTCTCGTTTTTACGATTATGATGAGCAAGATTCGTCTATTTTGGTTGGTTATACGTTTTATTCGACGAATTGTTGGGGAAAAAGTTTTAATCCGTCCGTTAAGAAATTGATGTTTGATTATATTTTTCAGTTTGTTGACAAAATTTATTTGCATGTTGGCGCTGATAATATACGTTCGCAAATAGCAGTGGAGCGATTGGGTTGTAAAAAAGTGAAAGAAGAACAAATTGAATATTTTGGAGAAGAGCCAAAGTTAAATTTTATTTATCAGTTGAATAAAGTTGACTGGTTTAAGTAATTGATAATTAAAACTATTTTTTGAGGACAGATTTTTTCTGTTCTTTTTTTTGAAAAAAAACTCAAAAATATGATTATGTTTTTCGTAATAAAATATACTTTTACTGAAGTTTTCATAATAATGAATGAGTAATATTACATTAAACCCAATTTATGAAAAGATTATTGATGACTTATCAAATCAAAAATACTCTATTTCAGACTTTTTTTTCTCAACAGAGGAAACAAAGCAACTTCGCGAAGCAATAATTCGAAAAGAAAATAAAAAAGATTTTCATCAAGCAGCCGTTGGAAGTTCGGTTAACGAACAAATTGTAAAATCAATCAGAGGCGATAAAATCAGATGGATTGATGAAGAAAATAAAACAGAAACAGAAGAAATTTTTTTCTCAAAAATCAATGATTTTATAGAATATCTAAATTTAACATGCTATATGGGCATTGAGGAAAGTGAATTTCATTACGCCATTTATCCCGAAGGGACATTTTATCAAAAACACGTTGATGCTTTCAAGAATGATGATAGACGCACACTTTCTATTGTGTTGTATTTGAATGATGAAGAATGGAAAGATGAATTTGGCGGACAATTGACTTTGTATTTGTCAGATGAAAATAAGGTAGAAAAAGAATTAGATATTTTACCTCTTGCTGGTCGTCTGGCTGTTTTTGATAGCAAAACTATTCCTCACGAAGTAAAAACCGTCCATCGACCAAGATATAGTATCACAGGTTGGTTGAAAACCAGAGGAAATATTTTGACGTATTTATAATTAAAATTTGTAGTCGCTTCGAGATTTCAATCTCAATTCACAATAGATAAATATTGGCATCAATTTGAACGATTTAAACAATAAAAACAAAGCTCAAATATTGGTTGAGCTTTTTAAATTAAAAAACAATTAGAAAATATTTTAAATTCATTTTGTCTTAATCAATTTCATTAATTTTGAAAAAATGGAAAGTGTATGCAAATTTTAGTAATCGAAGATGATAAGCGAATTAGCGATTTTTTAATCAAAGGATTAGAAGAAAATGGACATTTGGTTACGCTTTGTAAAGATGCCGAAACGGTTTTAGATGAATTTCTTACGATTCAGTTTGATTTGATTATTTGCGATATTATGTTACCAAAAATGGATGGGATTCAGCTTGTGCAAACACTTCGTTACAAAAAAATATTCACTCCAATTTTGATGTTAAGTGCGTTGAATACGGTTCAAAATAAAGTTTCGGCTTTGGATTATGGCGCAGATGATTACATTACAAAACCGTTTCATTTCGACGAATTATTATCGCGCATCAAGGCTTTAACGCGTCGAAATCAGTTTCGTTCGCAAGAAGTTCCTGAAAATAAATTGATTTTTGATGACTTAGAAATCGATTTGGATCAATATAAAGTTTTTGTCAATAAAGAAGAAACAGAACTTTCTCCTCGTGAATTTAAGTTGTTGAATTATTTAATCGAAAATATAGATAAAACCGTTACTCGTATCCAAATTTTAAACGCCGTTTGGGGAATAACATTCGATAATCACACAAATGTAGTGGATGTTTACATTTCGTATTTGCGCAACAAAATCGAGAAAAACGGGACGAAATATATTCACACGGTAAAAGGCGTTGGTTATATGTTTAAAGCCTAAATTATGAAATTAAAACACCGATTAGCGCTTTATTCAGTCGTTATTTTCAGTATCATTATTCTGATTGTTTCTACAATTATTTACTTTTCTTTTTATACCGAAATGGAGAAAAAAGAGATCAAGTCATTGCAGAATAAGACACTTTTGGCTTCTATTTATTATTTAGAAAAGGACGAATTACCTGTTTTAGAACATAATAATATCAAAAGTCAATTAGAGAAGACGATTTCTCGAAAAAATATTTTAATTGTTGATCATAACAACAAAAAGTACAATGGAAATATGTCTTCAAACAATGATATTTCAACCAATTTTATAGAAAGTATTCGTGCCAATAAATCCGATTTTTTTACAAGTAAAGATTTCTTTTATAACGGAATTTTTTATCATGATAACGAAGGTGATTTTGTGGTAATCACGCGTGAATCTAAACAAGAATTTAATGAACAAATGGAATCGTTACTTCAAATTTTGATTTCGGTTTCATTGGTTGGGTTGATCTTTATTTATCTATTTTCTAATTTTTTAGGAGTGATTGCTTATGAGCCGATTACAAAAATTATTGAACAAATAAAAGAGCGTGATGCGAAGAATTTTACTGAACCTTTAAAGCTCAATAAGTCGTATGCAGAGATTGAGGATTTAATCAAAACCTACAATCATTTTATTGATCGAATGGCGCAAACTTTTAATGTACAAAAGAATTTTATCGATTATGTTTCGCACGAATTACGAACGCCAATTACTGCATTATTAGGAACTTTAGAAGTAACGAATCATAAAAAAAGAACGCTCGAAGAATACGAAAACGTGATTGTACAACTGAAACAATATACCAATGATTTGCAAGAAACGTTAGACCAAATGATGTTGCTTTCGGGTGCAAAAACGAGTTTTGAATTTAATCAAATTCGAATTGATGAAGTAGTTTGGCAAGTGATTGAAAATGCTATTTTGTATCATCAAGCACGTATAAATGTGGATTTACAAGTCGAAAATAATCAATTGTTAACCATTCAAGGAAACGAAAAATTACTAGAAGTTGCGTTGAATAATTTAGTAAGTAATGCAATAAAATATTCGAACAATCAACCGATTTTAGTACAGTTTTTAGAAATTAATCATCGTTTGCAAATTCATATTTCCGATTTAGGAATTGGTATTTTAGAAACTGATATCAAACAAATTAAACAAAACTTTTTTCGAGGAAAAAACACGCAAGATTTTCAAGGAAAAGGTATTGGGCTTTCGATGGCGAATATTATTCTTACACTTCATCAAATTGATATAGAAATTGTTCCGAATAAACCTAAAGGAACGATTGTTAAACTCATTTTCTAATCTACTTTTAATCTAACTTAAAACTCACCTTAATCTTACACTTTTACTTTTGAATTTTCAAAAAGAGTAGAAGTGAAGAAGATCTATTATACAGTAATTCCAATTGTTCTTGCGATACAAACACAGGCGCAGAATGTAACGTTGGACAATTTAGAAGCCGCGTTTTTACAAAAAAATTATGCGCTTATTGCGAATAAATTCAATGTAGACAGAATTGATGCTGAAATTATTCAGGAGAAATTATGGCAAAATCCAACGTTGAGTATTTCTGAGGTTAATCTTTGGAAAACTTATAATGTAGAAGAACAGCCTTATTTATTCGGTAAATACGGGAAAAATCAACAAATTTCTGTCGAATTAGAGCAATTAATTGAAACCGCTGGTAAACGAAAAAAGCGTGTTGCGATTAAAGAATTAGAGAAGAATTCGGCACTTTTTGAGTATGAGGAATTGTTGCGTGAGCTGAAAAAGGAATTAAGACAAACATATTTTTCGTTGGCGCGTATTCAATCTGAAAAGAAAGAATTGCAAAATAGCGTTGATTTGTTTGAACAAATGATGACGCAATATCAGCGACAAGCAGATTTAAAAAATGTTCCAAAAGCAGATTTTTACAGACTTCAAACCGAATTAATTGGTTTACAAAAAGATCAAATTGAGCTAGAAAATCAAGAAATTGAATACATCAATAAACTTCGATTGTTAACGCAAAACTCAGATTTAAATGTAAATGAAATCGATTTTTCAAGATTCAATTCTCACTCCAAATCAATTCCATTTAATGCTAAACAATTAGCGAAAGAGCAAAATATAGCGTTAAAAAAACAAGAGAATGAAATCAATTTAGCTGAAAAACAATTGATTTTAGAAAAAGCACAACGTACACCAGATTTGGCTTTTCAAGTAAATTATGATCGAGGTGGAAATATTATGCGCGATTTTGTTGGTGTTGGAGTAAGCATTGATTTACCGATTTTTAATACGAATAAAGGAAACATCAAAGCTTCTGAAATTGTACTGAATCAACAACAAATCACCAAAAATGCCTTGAATTCTGAATTAGATATTTCGATTGATCGACTTCAAAATCAAATTAGTCAATTGGATAAAGCACTTATTCAATGGAAAAAATTGAACAATCAAGAGCAATTAACTATGATTGACAATTATAAAAAACATCTCCAAAATAAACAAATCACTTTATTAGAATTTATTGATTTTACGCAGGCTTATCGCGAATCTCAAAAAGCTTATTTGGATTTATTGGAAAATTATCAAAACACATTCGAAGAACTAAATTATATCGTTGGACAAGATTTATAAAATGATGAAAAAAACTTTTTATTTTTTAGCTGCTTTTACTTTGGTTTTAAGTAGTTGTAACAAGCAAGAAACCGAGAAAGAAGTGGTAAAAGAAAACAAATTTTGTTTGAACGAGCAATTGAAAAAGTCAACCGAAATTGTACCAGTTTTGCAGCAACCAATTCACGAACAATTAACCTTGTCAGGAAAAATTGAATATAACGAAAATGATTTAGTTGGCTTTAAAAGTTTGCTACAAGGAGTGGTAGATAAAGTGAACTTTGAATTAGGCGATTATGTGCGTCAAGGTCAAGTTTTGGCAGTTGTAAAATCGAACGAAGTACTGGATTTGGTGCAACAAAAGCGTTATCATCAAAATCAAATGGATTTGATTCGAAAACAAATCAAGTCGAAAAAAGAATTATTGAATGATGGAATGGCTTCTCAACCCGAAGTTACTGAAGCAGAACACGAATTACAATCAGCGCAAATTGAGATTGATAAAATCAATGCTACTTTGAAGATGTATCGTGCAGTTGGCAATGGTCAATTCCAGATTTTATCACCTAAAAATGGTTATATCGTTCAGAAAAACATGAGCGTTGGTCAATCTATTACTTCTGATTCAGATGAAAATCTTTTCTCTATTTCAAATCTAAAACAGGTTTGGGTAATGGTAAATATTTACGCAAATAATCTGCAATATGTAAAAAAAGGTGATGCTGTAAAAGTGAAATCTATGGCGTATCCTGATCGAATTTATGTTGGAAAAATTGATAAAATATACAATGTGTTTGATGAAAATGAACACGTGTTGAAAGCGCGTGTTGTGTTGGAAAATCAAGATTTGAACTTGATGCCAGGTTTGAGTGCAGATATTATTATCGATAAACAAAATATTGTTGGAAATGCATTTGCAATACCAAACAAAGCCAAAGTTTTTGAGAACAACAAGGAATATGTGGTGGTATATAAAAATGATTGTACAATGGAAATCCGAAAAATTACGACGATTGGTCAGAATGAGCAATACACATTTGTTAGCGAAAAGTTTGCCCCAAATGAGAAAGTTATTTCTCGAAACGCCCTAATGATATTTGAGGAATTAAATAAATAATAAATGAAAAAGTTAGTACAATCAGTCGTAACTTTTTCGTTACGAAATACAACCTTTGTTTTATTTGCTGTATTTGCATTACTCTTTGCAGGTATATTTTCTTTAAAACATACACCAATAGAAGCATTTCCAGATGTAACGAATACTAGAGCTCGTATCATAACACAATGGCCAGGAAGAAGTGCTGAGGAAATGGAAAAATTGGTGACTTTACCAGTTTCAAAAGTAATGAATAGTATTCCGCATAAATCAAATATTCGTTCTATTTCTCTTTTCGGGTTATCTGTTGTAACGGTTCAGTTTGAGGATGGTGTAGATGATTTTTATGCACAACAATATGTGTCTAATAAATTAAGTGGAGTCGATTTACCAGAAGGAGCCGATGCAGATATTGAACCACCTTCTGGTGCTACGGGAGAGATTTTTCGTTATGTGATCAAAAGTGATTTACCTATCAAGGAAGTTACAGCGATACAAGATTGGGTAATTGAGCGTGAATTGCTTTCTGTATCAGGAGTTGCAGATGTCGTAAGTTTTGGTGGTGAAGAAAAAACGTATGAAATTAAAATTAATCCAACCGAATTAAAGAATTATGATTTATCGCCTTTAGATGTTTATGAAGCGGTCTCTAAATCAAATATAAATGTTGGTGGAGATGTTATTCAACAAGGAGATCAAGCTTATGTGGTTCGTGGGGTAGGTTTGTTGGATAAGATAGAAGATATTGGGAATATCACGGTGAAACTAAATGGTTCTACACCAATTTTGATCAAAAATGTAGCAGATGTTGTTGTTTCAAATAAACCTAGATTAGGGCAAGTTGGTTATAATGAAAATGATGACATGGTTGAAGGAATTGTAGTGATGTTACGTGGTGAAAATCCATCCGAAGTCATTGGAAATCTGAAAGCGAAGATTGAAGAATTAAACACAAGAACTTTACCAGATAATGTGAAAATTGAAACAGTTGTAGATCGTACCAAATTGGTGGATAATACAGTACATACGGTTTCTAAAAATATTATTGAAGGTATTTTATTAGTTTCATTAATTGTTTTTGTTTTTTTATATAATTGGAAATCAACATTTATTGTAGCTTCGGTTATTCCGCTTTCCTTTTTATTCGCAATTATTATGTTGAAAATACAAGGATTACCAGCGAATTTAATTTCAATGGGTTCATTGGATTTTGGATTATTATTAGAAGGAACTTTGGTAATTGTGGAAACAGTTTTTGTTGCTTTAGCAACCATGCAACATAAAGTAGGAGCAGAACGTTTCGCGAAAATGAGTAAAATGGGCGTTATAAAGAAAAGCGCAGGAAGTGTAGCTTCTTATATTTTCTTTGCTTTACTTATTCTTATTGTTGCTTTATTACCGATATTTTCATTCCAAAAAGTGGAAGGTAAAATGTTCTCTCCTTTAGCATTTACATTAGGATACGCATTATTAGGATCTTTAATATTAAGTCTAACTTATGTTCCTGCAATGTGTAAGTTGCTTTTTAAGAAAAATATGGAGGAGAAAGAGAACTTTATTACTCGATTTTTTCAGAAAACTATTTTCGGATTATATGAAACCGCATTTCGTTATAAAAAAGCAACAATAGGAATCTTTTTAGGAATTTTAGCTCTTTGTTTGTTTAAGTTCTCGCATTATGGATCAGAATTTCTTCCAAAATTGAATGAAGGAGCAATTTACATTCGTGCAACTTTACCAAATAGTGTCAATTTACAAGAATCAACTCGATTAACAAAAGAGATGAAAGAGTTGATGCAGAAAGATTGTGATGAAATTGATTTTATTTTAACACAAACAGGTCGTCCAAATGATGGAACAGATCCAACAGGATTCTTTAATATTGAATTTAATATTCAATTAAAAGATAAAAAAGATTGGAAGCGCAAGGTTTCAAAAGAAGAGATTATTCAAGAGATGCGAGATAAACTGAATCATTATCCAGGAATTGTATTTGGATTTTCGCAACCAATTCAAGATAATGTCGAAGAATATGTCGCTGGTGTAAAAAGCTCATTAGTTATTAAGATTTTTGGTGATGATTTGTACGATTTAGAAAAATATGCAAATAAGGTAGCGTCATCTATCGAAAAAGTAAATGGAATAACGGATATCAATGTTTACAAAAATATTGGATTACCTGAACTTAGAATAGAGTTGAGTGATTCAAAAATGGCGAAATATGGTATTAGTACAGCGGATGTTCAGGCAGTAATTGAAATGACAATTGGTGGACAAGCAGCTACTAAGTTTTATGAAAATGATCGACAGTTTGATGTTATTCTTCGTTTTCAGGAAGCTTATAGAGATACTCCTGAGAAAATTGGAAATATCTTGATTCCGACAAGTAACGGGAACAATGTTCCTTTGCAGGAAATAGCTACAATTGGTTATCAAACAGGACCTGCTTTTATTTATCGAGAAGGAAATAGTCGATATATCGGTGTAGGATTCAGTATAGAAGGTCGTGATTTAGGAAGTACAATCGATGAAGCGAAGAAAGTAGTGGCCAAAGAAGTTAAATTACCGAAAGAAAATTACATGGAATGGGCTGGTGAATTCGAAAGTAAAGAGCGCGCAGCAAAGCAATTAGCAATGGTCGTTCCCATTTCGTTAGTTTTGATTTTATTATTATTGTACACTAATTTCGGAAATGTAAAAGACACAGCGATAGCTGCATTAACACTGCCTTTTGCTTTTATTGGAGGATTTATTTCGCTTTGGGTAACAGGAACTATTTTTGGTATATCTGCGGGAATAGGTTTTATTATTCTTTTTGGAGTAGCAACAATTGATGGAATTGTTTTAATTGGTGTTATTCGAGATAATTTAAAACATAAAATGCAATTAAAAGAAGCAATAGTTAATGGTGTTAAAAGTAGAATACGCCCTGTTGTGATGATTGCGCTTATGGGATCGATGGGATTATTACCAGCAGCACTTTCTACCGGAATGGGATCAGAAATTCAAAAGCCTTTGGCAATTATGATTGTAGGAGGATTAATCATTTGTTTAATTTTATCCTTTACAATTCTTCCAGTTGTATTTTATTATGCCTATAGAAAAGAATATCAACAGAAATTCCTGAAATAATTTGTAGTTGTTTATTTTATTAAAAAAAATAGCGAGCATTAGCTCGCTATTTTTGTATTTATATATTTCTTCTGAAAAATTATGCTTCAAAGAATTCTGCAACATAACGTTCTGCGTCTAATGCAGCAGCGCAACCAGAACCAGCAGCAGTAATTGCTTGTCTGTAAACAGAATCTTGTACATCACCAGCAGCAAAAACACCAGGTACATTTGTTTTGTACGAACGATCTTGCGTGATTAAATATCCAGTTTCGTCCATATCCAATTTACCTTGGAATAATTCTGTATTTGGTTTATGTCCAATCGCGATAAAAACTCCATCAACGATTAATTCTTTTTCTTCGTTTGTAACATTGTTGATGATTTTAGCTTTTTCAACAACATTGTTTCCATCCAAACCAATTAATTCGTGATTATATAAAACCTCTAAATTATGTGTATTTGCAACACGATCTTGCATCGCTTTAGACGCGCGCATTTCTTCTTTACGAACCAATAAATAAACCTTGTTACAAAGTTTTGATAAGTAAGTTGCTTCTTCAGCAGCCGTATCACCACCACCAACTACAGCAACATCTTTACCGCGGTAAAAGAAACCATCGCAAGTTGCACAAGCTGAAACTCCACTACCAGCGTATTTAGTTTCATCATCTAAACCTAAATATTTCGCAGTTGCACCAGTCGAAATAATGATAGAACGCGCTTGGTAAGTTCCATTGTTCGATTTTACAGTATGTACATCACCTTCTTTTTCTCCAAAAGTTACTTCCGTTACATATTCGTATTTTATTTCAGTTCCAAAACGCTCAGCTTGTTTTTGTAAATCAGCCATCAATTCTGGTCCAGTAACTGCTTCTGGATAACCTGGGAAATTCTCAACATCTGTAGTTGTTGTTAATTGTCCACCTGGCTCCATACCAGTTAAAATCAAAGGATTCATGTTCGCGCGTGCAGCATAAATTCCCGCTGTATAACCTGCAGGTCCAGATCCTATTATGATAACATCTCTTACGTTATTTTCCATTGTGTTGTTTTATTTTTTTACAAATTTAGTATTTCTTATTTATTTTTTTCGATTCTATAAATAGATGAAAATTATAGATTCATAATTTTATACACTAATTCAATTAATAATTGGCTTGATGTCACATTTCCAGTAGTTCCAACACCTTTTCCTTTCAAATCATATTCACGAATAAATGAGATAATTCTCGTAGCTTTTTTTAGCGGATAATTACTCGCAGCCGTCATCATTCCTTGTACAAAGTAGGGATTAATTCCTAATACTTTTGCCAAATTTTGTTTTGATTTATTTGGCGTAACATGTATTTGAATGATATTTGTAAACAGATTAAAAATTGTTGTGATCGAAACGACGTACGGATTATCCTTCGGATTTTTCTCGAAATATTTAATGATTTTGAATGCTTTTTCGATGTTCTTCGTTTCGATTGCATTACGAAGTTCAAAAACATTATAATCTTTACTAATCCCAATATGTTCCTCAATATGATTTGGTGTGATAGTTTTATCCGCACCAACAATTGTAAAGAGTTTTTCTAATTCATTATTCAATCGAGATAAATCAGCTCCCACATATTCTGTCAACAAAAACTTTGCTTTTGGTTCAATTTTAAATTGATTAGCTGCAACTTTTTGTTCTATCCAAGAAGGTAACTCGCTTTCATAAATCTTTTTGAATTCGTGGTAATACCCTTTTTCATTCAGAACTTTATAGATTTTCTTGCGTTTATCAAGTGAATTTCCTTTGTAATTGATGATTAAAACCGTCGAATCTTGTACTTGATTTGCATACATTTCCAACTGATCTATCGAACGGCTAAGATGTTGCGCTTCTTTTACAATCACTACAGATTTTTCTGCACCCATCGGGTATTGACGCGCCATTCCAATCAATTGTCCAACTTCTACATCTTGTCCATAAACTATTGTTTGGTTAAAACCTTTTTCTTCTTCTGTTAAAATATTTGCTTCCAACAAATCAGTTACCTGATCGATGAAAAACGGCTCGTCGCCCGCCAAGAAGTAAATCGGTTTATAGTTTTTGTTTTTTATATCTTTGATCAAAGATTCTACAGGACTCATACAATGACTGAATTAGTACAATTAAATTTTTCCGAAAAATACCAAATAAGATTGAAACAAGCCCAAGATAAATTGTATATCTTTTGTTTGATTCGAAAAAAATGGTTGGTCTATACGCCCGAAGAATGGGTTAGGCAACACGTTCTGAATTATTTAATCAACGATTTGGGTTATTCAACTTCGGCGATTGCGTTGGAAGTTGCAATTGATATTACAGGAATGCGAAAACGTGCAGATATTGTCGTTTATCAGCAAGAAAAACCATTTATTATGGTGGAATGTAAAGCGCCGAATATTGCAATTTCGCAAGCAACTTTTGATCAAATAGCGCGTTACAACATTGTGTTAGGTTCTCAATTGTTGATGGTAACAAATGGTTTGAATCATTTTTATTGTATGATGGATTTTGTTCAAAAAAGATATAATTTCTTGAAAGAGTTGCCGAAGAAAGGATAATTTGAAAATGAGCTAATGTGTTGATGTGAAAATTTGTCAATTCGAGCGATTTTAATGGATCTTGACTACGTTTCAAACGTAGCTGACCACGTCCCGAACGTAGTCGACGTGGTTCTGAAGCAAGCTGATTACGTTCCGAAGTAAGCTAGCTTTGTATTTTAGTAAGCTGATGAGGTTTTATACCTAGTTGATTACGTCCAGAACTTAGCTGACAATGTCAGGAACGTCAAATTTGGGGTTAGGTTACCTCGTTTTCTTGGTTCGTAACCAAGCCAGCTTGGTAAAAGAGACCGTCAACTTAGTAAATTTGGAAGCTGACTAGGTTCAGAACGTCGTCAGCTAAGTGTTTAAGTAAGTTTGCTGAGTAAATTAGATTATTAACGAATTGATTTGTAATTTAAATTAAATGAATTTGAAAAAAATATTTCTACTTATAGTACTTGTTTTGAATGTGAATTGTTTAAAACAGAAAGAAAGTTCTTCTAAAGAAATTTCTAAATATGATGATGCTTCTTGGCATTATGGAAATGATTTTCCAAAAGATTTAGCTCAAGAAAATGCGTCAACTCATATTGGAATGTATATGAAGTGGTGTATTGATAATGATTTAATTTCTTCAGAGTTGAAAAAAGATTCACAAGCAGGAATTGATTCTGTGAAAAATAACATAATAACTGGAGCTGAGTTTATTAATAGTTATTCTGATGGTAAGTTTTTATCTACTGATTTAAGTGATATTGGAAGAAAATTTACAAATGATTATTACGAAGATAATAGTGATTTTTCTAAGAATAATGGATCATATTTAGATGATTACATAAAGATATTCGAGAAGATAATTGACAAAAAATCTGTTTATCATGTTGAAGATTCAGAACAAAATTATTTACTTATTAAAGCAAAGATTGATAGTAAATTTAAGGAATGGAAAAAAATATACTTCTAAACAACAAAAGCCAATTTAATAATGAATGAAAAAGTAGAATCTATATTAAATAAATTATTATTGAATGCAAGTTTGTATTCAATTGAATATTCGGGTATTTTATCGTTTAAGTTTTCAATTAGTAATAAATCAATTTATTATGATAAAATTGATGAAGTAATAATAGAATTTGTATCTGGATGTAAAATATTTAATATGATTACAAATTTTAATATTGATAATAACGAATTATTTGAGTTAGTATCATTGGATATTTCGAATGTTAAACTATTTGATGATAAATTTTTAGAAATTTATATTGATGATAGATATATTATTAGAGCTTTAGAAGATAATTTTGTTTTGAATGATGTTAAATGGATTATTAAAAACAAATTAAATAATTATAGAATATTTTATGATGGTTATAAAATAGAAACTATAGATTTAATTAAATAACAAAAGCCACTCGCAGAGTGGCTTTTACATTACTAAAAAATATCTAAAGAATTAATTGTTTTATAACCAAGTTACAACGCCTGAATCTACACAGTAGTTTGCACCTATTATCTTGATTTTCCCTTCTTTTTCTAAGGTATTCAAGGTTGTACTTTGGTTACGAATATCTTCTATTGTTTGTATAACGTTTTGGTGATTTAATCTTTCTAATAAATCTGCATTTTTAGAAGAACGTTCTTCACCTTCTTGAATGATTTCGTCGATAATAGGATTGAAATGATCAACCAAATGACACAAATTATTCATTCCAGTTTTGTGAATTGCTTCAGCGTCTAATCCGCCTTTCAAAGCGCCACATTTAGAGTGTCCTAAGACAACAATCAATTTAGAGCCAGCCACATTTGTTCCAAATTCCATTGAACCTAAAATATCTTGATTAACGAAATTACCAGCAATTCGTACACTAAAAATATCTCCTAAACCTTGATCGAAAATAAGTTCTGCAGAAGTACGGCTATCAATACAGCTCAAAACAACCGCAAACGGCCATTGTCCCTCTCTTGTGTCATTCACTTGCGAAAGTAAATCTCTGTTTGCTTTTAAATTTTGAACAAATCTTGCATTTCCTTCTTTTAAAAATTCTAACGCTTTATCTGGAGTTGTTGTTGCTTGAGTTTCTGATGTATGTGCTTTCATTATATTTAATTTTATTGTGTGTGTTTTAATTTTTATATGTTTTTTACAGATTAATGAGCTCCGGCAACTAATACGTAACCAAAAAACTCTCTGAATGATGGTGGATTATCGACTGTTCCACGTTCGGAAATTAGTCGAATATTAATGTTATTATTTTTTGCTTTGACTTTAAATTCATCTAAATATTCAATAATATCATAATCTAAAATTCGTGTTTTACGAACATCTAATTCAAGATTAGAACCAGGTTTCAAACCATCTAATTCTTTTACAATTGCACCGCGATTTACAAACGTTACCTCCTCAGCAAAATTCATATGGAAAACATTTCCTTCTTTCACCAACATTACGTGCGAGTTATTGTAAGATTTGATTAAGGAAACCACTACACCAACAATAAGACCAATGATGATACCCTTTAATAAATCTGTTGCCAAAATTGCAATAACTGTTACTGCGAACGGAATTAACTGATCTTTTCCTAATTTTTTCATATCCAAGAATTGTTTCGGATTACCTAATTTGTATCCAATAACCAATAGGATAGAGGCTAAAACCGCATTTGGAATTAAATTTAAAAACATTGGAATAGAGATCACACTCACTAATAATAAAACACCGTGCGTAATTGTAGAAAGTTTTGTAAGTCCGCCACTCATTGCATTTGCAGATGAACGTACAATAACTTGCGTAACAGGTAAACCTCCAATTAAACCAGCTAAAGAGTTTCCGACACCTTGTGCAATCAATTCTCGATTTGTAGGTGTTTGACGCTTTAAAGGATCTAATTTATCAGTTGCTTCTACAGATAATAAAGTTTCTAATGATGCTACAATTGCGATGGTAAATGCAACTTGCCAAACCATAGGATTTGTTAATCCAGAGGCGAAATCGGGCATAGTAAATTGTCCTAAGAAATCTGAAACACTTTCAGGAACAGGAACTTTTACTAATAAATTGTGGTCGATAGAAAATACTTCGTGGTTGGTATCACCAATTGTAACTTGGTACAAAATACCCACTAATACAGCTACTAATGATCCTGGTAATAATTTGAAAAAGTTTGATTTTTTTCCTAAAATATTATCCCAAACAATCAAGATAAATAAAGAGATTGCTGTAATAATAATCGCTCCTGGCGTGATAAAATCTAAACTAAAATTACTAAAACTAAACGTTTCTGTATATCCTAACGCTAACGGAATTTGTTTCAAGAAAATTGAAATACCAATCGCGCACAACATTCCTTTAATCACCGAAGATGGAAAGTAATAACCAATAACTCCAGCCTTTAGAATACCTAGTAATATCTGAAAAATTCCGGCGATAACAACCGCGACTAAAAATAGTTCGTAAGCACCCAAATCTGTAATAGCAGTTAATACAATAACGACCAAACCAGCCGCTGGACCAGAAACACCAATTTGAGATTTAGAAATAAGACCAACAACAATTCCTCCTACAATTCCCGCAATAATTCCGGCAAATAAAGGCGCACCACTGGCCAACGCAACACCTAAACATAAAGGCAATGCAACGAAAAAGACAACAATACTCGCAGGTATGTCCTTTTTCCAATTTTGAAAAAGATTCATAATAGTTTTAAAATGAATTATTTAATAATTTGAAATGATAAAAATAAATTTGCTGTCCATTCAATAGATTTGAATAGAATGATGCAAAAAATCAATTAAAAAATTAAACTAATTCAGGAGGTGGAGTTGTCACACCATTGTCTAAAGACGCATATGCATTAGAATGATGAAAATCCGAATGTGTAGTTTGTTTCACATTAAAAAATGTAAACAATTTTATTTCGTGGAAATAATGTATTTTTTCTGTGATTTCGCTCGAAGAATTTTTCTGATTATTTTCTTCTTCAGTTGAAGTTTGAGAAAACAAAGCTTTTTGATCATTGTCAGAAGAATCTTTTTTGTCTTGTTGCTCCATTCTCATCTGATAATCTACATAACCCGCCAACCCTTGCATGTTCGTACTGAACACCAAAAGAAGCGTGAAAAAAATTCCAATGCTATGTTTTATCAGGTAGTCTTTCATTATGTCACAAAAATATATTTTAATTTTTAATTACAAAATAGAGAACATCATTTTTAATAAATATTTATCATTTTATTTTATGACGCTTAACAATGTTTATTGATTTTAAATATTGTCTAGATATAAAATTGATATCATAAATCATTTTTACTCAATTTTTTTAAGAATAAATTTGCAAAAAGTTAAATTTTGAGAAAGTATATAAGTGTAATGTTTTTAGTTGCTTTAGTTGCAACTACTTTCGGGCAAGGAAAAAATAATAAAGGTAAATTTTATGTTTATTGGGGTTGGAATCACGCGCAGTATACAAAATCAGATATTCAGTTCAAAGGAGATGGATACGATTTTACGTTAGATAATGTAGCAGCTCATGACCGTCAAACTTCTTTTGGAATCAAGTATTTCAATCCAAGTTCTATGACGATTCCGCAATATAACTTCCGTTTAGGTTACTTTGTTTCGGATAATTGGAATATCTCTTTCGGGATTGACCACATGAAATATGTGATGGATCAAGACCAAGTTGTAAAAATGAATGGTCACATCAACACAGGTTCAGATTACGATGGAACATATAATAATGTTGATCAAAAATTAACAGAAGATTTCTTAACGTTTGAACATACAGATGGTTTGAACTATGCTAATTTAGAGGTTCGTCGTTTTGATAATATTCAACATTTCCCAATTACAAAAAATGGAAAAGGAATCGATGTTAACGTAACAGCTGGTTTGGGAGCAGGGATTTTATATCCACGTTCTAACGTAAAATTAATGGGTAACGAACGTTATGATGAGTTTCACTTAGCAGGTTTTGCTACAGCTGCAATGGTTGGGATCAACTTTACTTTCTGGGATTATTTCTTTGTACAAGCCGAATTAAAAGGTGGATATGCTAACTTAAGTGATATTCGTACAACTGCAAACAAAGCTGATAAAGCAAAACAGGATATTGTGTTCTCTCAACAAAATTTAGTTTTTGGAGCAATTATTCCAGTTTTTACTCATAAAAATAAGTTAAACTTTTAATTAAGTAGTTTAATATAAAATATATAGCCTAATTTTAAGAATCGATTAGACGATTTGAAAAAAATTATTAGCGGAGACATCATTTAAGTACAATTTGTACTGGATGATGTCTTTTTTTATCTATAAATTTAACCTTTCTCGATAAAGAATTGTTACTTTTACAATTATTTAGATTTGAAATTAACATGAATAGATTTTCTGTATTAGTCGCAAGTATTTTGATATCGACAACAGCAATGGGACAAAAAGTAATGACGCCAGAACTTCTTTGGCAAGTAAAAAAAGTAGCTCCAGTTGGAGTAACGAAAGATCAAAAAAATCTGATTTACAAAGTAACTTCTACTAACGTAAAAACACAAGAAGATACATCGAAAACGTATATGATTTCGTTGGCAGGAGGAAAAGCTTCGGAAATCGAAGATTATAAAACGCTTTTGGCTGATGAATCGTTGAATAAATCTCAACAATATAAAGCAGAAACTGATAAAGTTAAATTACAAAAGGTTTTTGGTTCTGATTATTATCCAGAAATGGAGAAATCAAATGTGCAGATTTATAATGAATTAAATTACAGACATTGGGATACTTGGAATGATGGAAATTACGATCATTTATTTGTGTCAGAAAATAAAGAAGGTTCGACTAAAATTGATGTTTTAAAAGACGAACCATATTCTGTTTCAGAATTTGTTTGGACACCAGACGGAACAAAAGTTTTGTATGTTTCTAAGAAAAAATTCGGAACAGATTACGCATTAAGCACAAATACAGATATTTATCAATACGATTTAGCAACGAAAACGACAAAAAATATCACGGAAGGAAAAATGGGTTATGACAATACACCAAGTTTTTCTTCTCAAGGAGATTTTGCGTTTTTGAGCATGGAACGAGATGGTTACGAAGCAGATAAAAATGACTTAATCGTTCGTCGTGGTGATATCGAAATGAATATTACAAAACATTGGGACGGAACCGTACAAGGTTATAAATGGAGCAATGATGGTAACAAAATTTATTTCAATGCGCCAGTAGGAGGAACAATTCAATTATTTGAGGTTGATGTAAACTTCAAAATGAGAAAAATGCCTTTCATCAAACAAATTACAAAAGGTGATTTTGATATTGCAGACATCAAAGAAATTGTTGGTAATAAAGCAATTGTTACAAAAACAGATATCAATCACGCTGCAGAAATTTATGTGGTTGATTTAAAATCTGGAGCATTAACGCAATTAACAAACGAAAACAAAGAGATCTTCGATAATATTGCGTTGAGTGATGTAAAAGCACGTAAAATTAAAACAACAGACGGAAAAGAAATGTTTGCATGGGTAATTTATCCGCCAAATTTCGATCCGAATAAAAAATACCCAACTTTATTGTATTGTCAAGGTGGACCACAATCTGCTTTAACTCAATTCTATTCTCCTCGTTGGAATTTCCAATTAATGGCAGCACAAGGGTATATTGTAATTGCGCCAAACCGTCGTGGAATGCCAGGTCATGGAGTAGAGTGGAATGAGCAAATTTCTAAAGATTGGGGAGGACAAGTAATGCAAGATTATTTGGCTGCGATTGATGATATTTCGCNNCGAAGGAATCTTATGTAGATAAAGATCGTCGTGGTGCTGTTGGTGCGTCTTACGGAGGATATTCTGTTTATTATTTAGCAGGTATTCACGAAGGTCGTTTCAAATCTTTTATTGCACATAATGGTGTTTTCGATTTGAAATCGATGTACGGAACTACAGAAGAAATTTTCTTTACAAACTGGGATGCTGGTGGCGCTTGGTGGGAAACAAATAACAAAGCTGCGCAAAAAACGTACTCTAAATTTGATCCAAGTAGTACAGAATTAGTAAATAAATGGAATACGCCAATGTTAATTTATGTTGGAGGTCATGATTATCGTGTGCCAATGGGACAAGGGCAAGAGGCTTATCAAATTTTACAATTGAAAGGAATCAAATCTCGTTTTATTTATTTCCCTGAAGAAAATCACTGGGTGTTAAAACCTCAGAATTCTGTGATTTGGCATACCGAATTTTTCAAATGGTTAAAAGAAACCTTGTAATTCAATTGATTTATAAATCATAACTATAATTTAAAAGTGCAATTTCTATAGAA
>NZ_DKHL01000038.1:180539-190073 GCF_002453775.1 Empedobacter sp. UBA6745 | reverse complement strand
ACGTTTTAGTACCAGGATTATTATGGATTCGTCCAATTAGAAGAAACTTCTTCTGGACATTCGTTATCTCTATCGTAGTTAACATCGGTATGTGGTTCGAGCGTTTTGATATTATCGTTATCAACTTATCTCGTGACTATTTACCATCAAGCTGGACAATGTTTATGCCTTCATGGGTAGACGTAGGTATCTTCTTAGGTACTATGGGATTCTTTTCTGTGTTATACTTATTGTACGCACGTACATTCCCAGTTATTTCACAATCTGAATTAAAAACTATTTTGAAATCATCAGGCGAAAGCTATAAAAAACATCATACTGAAGATGAGCATCACGAACACTAAAATCGTTTATGGTCTTTACGGAGACGATGATGATTTATTAAAAGCAGTAAAATCTATTCGTAAACAAGGTATTACGATAGATGAAGTATATACACCTTTCCCTGTACACGGTTTAGATAAAGCCTTAGGATTAAAAAAAACTCGTATTTCTGACCTTGCTTTCTTCTACGGTGCATTTGGTACAACGTTAGCATCTTTGATGACATGGTTTATTATGAACCATGACTGGGCTCAAGATATTGGAGGGAAACCATCTTTTTCTTGGGGTGAGAATATGCCAGCTTTCGTTCCTATTATGTTCGAGTTGACAGTATTCTGTGCAGCGCACTTTATGTCATTAACATACTTAGTGCGTAATAAAATGTATCCAGGAGCTAAAGCTAAAAATCCAGATCCACGTACAACAGATGATAAATTCTTAATCGAAATCAGAACTGCTGATG
This sequence comes from Empedobacter sp. UBA6745, assembly GCF_002453775.1. Classification (NCBI taxonomy): domain Bacteria; kingdom Pseudomonadati; phylum Bacteroidota; class Flavobacteriia; order Flavobacteriales; family Weeksellaceae; genus Empedobacter; species Empedobacter sp. UBA6745. The sequence goes on along the minus strand of NZ_DKHL01000038.1, from coordinate 189,286 downwards.
TTGAGAAAATCAAAAATGTATTTGTAGAGACTGGTGCTGAAGAAGTAACTGTAAAAGGTGATGTAGTCGTAGAACCAAGTGTTAACAATTTAGTACAAGAAGCATAATGAAAAAGATAGCATTACTTATAGGATTAGGAAGTATTATTATCACTTCTTGTTCTGATAAAAAACGTCACGCAAGTATCGTATATATGCCAGATATGTATTATCCTACGGCATATGATCCTTACGAAAAGGCAACTTTTGGTTACCCTCATGACGAAGAAAATTCTGAAGTTCCTGTATTAAGTAAAAATCACAATATGTCTGCATTAGAATCTGTAGAAGGTGCTGTTGCAAGAACAGATGGTGATATTTTACCATGGACTTACAAAAACAATAACGCTGGTTATGCACAAGCAAAAGCAGTAACTGTTTCTCCTTTGAATGCGGCTAACAAAGCTGCAGATTTAGAAAGAGGTAAGTTATTGTTTGGACAAAACTGTGCAGTTTGTCACGGTGACGCTGGTGATGGACAAGGATCAATCGTAAAATCTAAAGCTTATTCAGGTGTTCCTAATTATAGCGAAAGAGATGTTACAGTAGGTTCTGTTTATCATGTAATTATGTACGGAAAAAATGCGATGGGTTCTTACGCATCTCAATTGACTCCTGCAGACCGTTGGAGAGTTGCTGAATATGTAATGAGTTTGAAAGGTGCTACTACAGCTGCCGCTGCTCCAGCCGGAGAAGCAACTGCTGAAGCAAAACCTGCAACAGAAACTGAAACAGCAACTAATAAATAATAAAATAAGTTAATTATTATGCAATATACATTTTCCCCAAAATTAAAAAATGCATCACTTATCTTAGCTGTTATAGGTGTTGTACTTTACGGGATAGGATTTTTCTTACATCAACAAGATGTTGCTAATTCAACTGAATATATTAACGGTTTGATTGAAGCTCACCCAACTCAATTTTTTGGTGACTACATTTCAGATTCTTATGCATCTATGAATACAGATCATGCTGGACACATGGAGCATTTGACAAATTTATTGAAAAACAGACCTTGGGCAGCTTTCTATGTACCAGCTTATTTATCGTTTGGTATTGCGGCGTCTGCGTTGTTTTTCTTATGTATTCAATTCGTAGCTAACGCTGGTTGGTCTATGGTAGTATCTCGTGTTATGGAGGCTATCGCATCATTTTTACCAGTAGGTTCTGTACTTGTAGCTATCATCGTTTTAGGATCTTATTTTCACATGAATCACTTATTCCACTGGATGGATGCTGATTTAATAAATCCTGATAGCGAGAAGTATGATATCTTCATGGCGAACAAAGCTCAACTTTGGTTAAGCCCTAACTTCTGGTTAGTACGTTGTGTTATTTACTTAGTAGTATTATCTTTAATGTTACCAGTAATTAAAAACGCAACACGTAAATTAGATGAGACAAACGGAGACTTAAAAGTGTACGCTCAATTGTACAAAAAATCAGTAATTTACTTAGTGATTTTCGCAATTTGTTCTGCAGCATTTGCTTGGGATTTCGTGATGTCTTTAGATCCACACTGGTTCTCTTCATTATTTATGTGGTACGGAATGGTTTCATACTTAGTTTCTGCGGTTTCTATTATGGCAATTATTTCTATCTACTTAAAAAGAAAGAACGCTTTACCATTATTTAATGATAACCACTTACATGATTTAACAAAATACATGTTCGGTTTCTCATTATTATGGTCTTACCTATGGTTCTGTCAATTCATGTTACAATGGTACGCAAACATTCCTGAGGAAGCTCAATACTTCCAACAACGTATGGCGCAATACCCATTATATTTCTGGATGTTGATCATTAACTTAGTAGCTCCATTCTTGATTTTAATTTCATCAAGCATGAAACGTCGTTACCAAATCGTTTTCGCGATGGGATTCGTTATCATCTTCGGACACTACTGGGATTTCTACAACCAAATTATGCCAGCAGCTGTTGGACCATTCCACAACTTTGGTTTAATGGAAATTGGAGCATTAGTTGGAATCGGAGGATTATTTACATTCGTAGTTATGAATGCAGTTTCTAAATTAAACTTAGAAGCAAAAGGTCATCCTTACTTCCACGAATCAAAAATTTATGAATATCCTTTCTAATTAGAAAGATGTTATAAAACCTAAAAGCTCGATGCATTTGCATCGAGCTTTTTTTATTTGATTAATAATTGTTATTTTATTCTTGAATTGTTCTACGTTTTATTTCCAAATCAACCAAGAAATGATCGACATCGTCATCTGTTGATAGATTTCCAACCACGTAAACACCTTTGTCTCCGTTTTGATTATTAATTATACCATAAACCGAAGACTCATCATCAGGATCAGACATTCCTTCGTAACGATAAATGCATACGATATCAAAGATTTCAGGAGCTTGTTTTAATTGATCTTTTTCGATATTATAGTCAATAGTAAAACCATTTTCTTTTAGTTCGTCTAAAGCTTCGTTCGTTGTTTTGTAGCGGTATTGGATTTTTTCTTTCATAATTTTAATAGTTTAATTATTGATTCTCAAATACTATTCCAATCAGTATATTCATTAAAATATTGTAAAGTCTTTTTTGGTAAGGTTATTGTCTTATCTCAAAATGAATATAATGAATATGATTATGAAACTAACAGTATTAAAAAAAATCAACTTGATTGCCGTTTTTGCTTTCGCTGCTTTATTTTTGGTATCGTGTGATGGTTCTACAACTATATATGGGTTAGAGCATCAGCATAAACACAAAAAGAAGTATAAGAAATATCCGAAATACGAAGTGAGATATGACGACCATCGTAGCTTACCACCAGGTCAACACAAAAAAGTACATGGTGATAAATCTGCAAAACGATATGCACCAGGTCAACAAAAGAAAAATAATGGAAATTATTATAAAAAGAAAGGACATCATAAACATTATGATGACTAAAATAAAAAAGGATTGAACATTGTTCAATCCTTTTCTTTTTAATATCTAAAAATTGTTTTACTCTACAACTTCCATTTCTACGTTCAATGTTCCCGCATTAGTAGAACCTATAGAAGTAAACGCTGCTTTACTCAAATCCAATAAACGAGATTTTGTATGCGGTCCTCTATCGTTTATTTTTACAACAACAGATTTTCCGTTAGTTGTATTGGTTACTTTGACTTTTGTACCGAATGGTAAAGTTTTGTGTGCTGCAGTTAAATTGTTTTTGTTATATAACTCGCCACTAGAAGTTTTTTTACCGTGAAATTTATCAGCATACCAGGATACAATTCCACTTACTTTTTTTCCAGCTTTTTCAACAATTTCCGAAATCGCAGTATTATCTGTTTTATTAAAATCTGAAAATTTATTGATTAAATTAAGTTTCAAATTTTTAGTTATAGCAACTGGTAACGGATTTTCTATTGAAAAGTTTGATTTTCCTTTAGCTTGAGCCATTGGGATAATCATCAGCATTACTAATAATGTTAAAATATTCTTTGTCATNNCAGTTCTTTCTGAATCTTTATCTAAAATAAGCATAATAGATTTTGTTTGTACATGCATAGTTTTTTCTAATGTTTTTTAGAAAAGAAAAGATACCTAAATGTCTATGTTTAGTAGCTTTAGAAAGAATTGTTAACTATAAGTTAAAAATATAGTTACTTATTAAAATTTTTAAGAATTATTTACAATTATTACGTAAACATTTATTAATCAATATATTAATCTTTTAACAAGTAAATGTTAAATTAAATGACGCGATTAAGATGTTGATTTAAGATATTTTTTAATCCAGTAAAATGCATAATTTGTTGAAGAATTTGACTTGTTTCTTCGATTGATAATTCAGGATTTTTTGTTTGATGCATCAATTCTTTAATCACATTATCTATGTAAATAATTTTGAAGCGAAGTAAAACATCAAATAAATCTTTGTGCACAAATTCTTCTTTTTTCTTAATGTTGATGCCTTGCTTTACTGTCCAGTTTTCGCTTAAACTATGTTTTTCTAACATCATTTCCGAAGCAAGCTGTACAATTTCTGGATTGGTTAATCGAGAAAAATAAGTTCCTGTTCGCAATTCATCATTTCCCAAACCAACTTTCACTTCTTCTAAAATAGATTGATAAAGTGGATTACTCAAACTTAACTCGTTTTCATCAAATTGAGAAATGATTTCTTGGTTAACTGTTGTTTTGTATAGCTCGTTGTTCTCGTTCTTCAAATCAACTTCTAAATCACCAAATTGCATAATCAACTTAATGATTTCATTTTCTACAGTTTGCTGAACATTGATGACTTCTTTTGTAGACGGAAAAACCGAAATAGCAGGTTTTTTAGTTCGCGCATTATCGGTAATATGAGAAGACGAAGAAGTCGATTTATCGCCAGAATTTTGCAATTGAGCCAATTCTTTGAACAAAACTTCTTCTCGAATTTCCATTATTTTAGAAGTTTCTGCAATGTAAACTTCTTGCTTGATAATATTCGGAATAAGCGAAATTGATTTTACAATTTCTCTAATTAATTCAGCTTTTTTGATTGGATCATTCTTCGCATCTTCCAACAAAACATTTGCTTTGAAACGAATAAAATCAGATGCGTTTTCTTTTATATACGCTTCGATTTCAGTTGTCGAATGTTTTTTCGCAAACGAATCTGGATCTTCGCCTTCTGGTAACAAAAGAATTTTGACATTCATTTCTTGTTCCAAAATCATATCAATTCCACGGAAAGACGCTTTGATACCAGCATTATCACCATCGTACATCACAATGATATTCTCTGTCAAACGTTTTATCAAACGAATTTGTTCATTTGTAAGTGCTGTTCCAGAACTCGCTACTACATTTTGAATTCCGGCTTGATGCAAAGACAAAACATCTGTATAACCTTCGACCAAGAAACATTGATCAGCTTTTGTAATGTGTTGTTTCGCCTGAAATAATCCGTAAAGCGTTTTACTTTTATGGTAAATTTTATTTTCGGGAGAGTTTAAATATTTTGCTGCTTTGGCATCATTTCGCAAAATTCGTCCACCAAAACCCAACGTACGTCCCGAAAAACTATAAATAGGAAACATTACACGCTCGCGAAACTTGTCATATTTCTTATTATCTTCTTTGAAAGTTGCTAAACCAGCTTCTTCAATCAATTCTTTAGAATAACCATTTTTTAAGGCATATTCAGCAAAAGCATCCCATTGTTTTGGCGAATAACCAAGTTCAAATTTATCGATGGTTTCTTTGGTAAAGCCACGTTCGCGGAAATAACTTAATCCAATCAAATTCCCTTCTTCCGAATTATGCAATTGATTAGTGAAGAATTTCTTCGCAAAATCAGTCAAGATATATAAACTTTCGCGATCTTTTTCCTCTTGTTGTTGCTCAAAAGTGTAATCACCATCTTCTTCAATCTCGATGTTATAACGTTTTGCCAACCATCGCAAGGCTTCTGGATAAGTAAATTGTTCAACTTCCATCAAAAAAGTCACAACATTTCCACCTCTTCCAGAAGAAAAATCTTTCCAGATTTGTTTGGCAGGTGAAACAACAAAAGAAGGCGTTTTTTCGTTCCCAAAAGGCGAGAGTCCTTTTAAGCTAGAACCTGCACGTTTTAAGGTTACAAAATCACCAACAACTTCTTCTACACGAGCTGTTTCGAAAATTATATCTATCGTTCTTTGAGAAATCAAATTGAATTATTTTTTGAGAATTGTGTAAACAAATTATTTCTCAAAATTAAAACAAATTCTTTACTTGGCTTCATCTTTTCAAAACCTTTGTAGAAACGAATTTTAACATTTTTGAGATTTTGGTATGATATTCGTATATTAGACTGAAACTTGAAATTAAATTTTATGAAATCAACAATTTTAAAAATATCTTTTGCAGCAATTTTAGCAACAGGATTTTTAACATCTTGTTCTACTGTTAATAACGTGATAGGTAATACTGAAAACACAAATAACAACTCTATTTTAGGAAAATGGGAGTTGAGCCAAATCAATTTTATGAAGGCAGGTTCTATTGCAGAAGCTTATCCAATGGGAACTCCTTACCTTAATTTTATTTCGAATAGTATGTTAAATGCTTCGGATGGTTGTAACACTTTGAATGGAGGAGTTACAATTTCTGGAAATGAAATTACATTTGGTAATATGATGTCTACGATGAAAGCTTGTCAAAATGTAGAAGATTCTAATTTCAGTTCAAAATTAAACGGAAAATTAAAATACTCTATTTCAGATAATAAATTATTATTAATTCAAGGAGATATTGTCATCATGACTTTTGTTCGTCCTGGTACTTTAGCAGGTTCTTGGGAATTAGAAGAATTTATTGGTAAAGATAGAAGTGCAAAATCAGTAGACGATCGTTTCCCAAATCAAAAACCTACATTAACATTCCAAAATAACAAGGTTTCTGGTAATGATGGATGTAATAATTTGACAGGAGCTTATGTAGCAGTAGGCAATTCATTGACAGTAAAAAACATCGCAACAACGCGTATGGCTTGTCAAGGTGTAGATTCTGATGCTTTTGGAGAGCGTTTTAATAATGTAAATAAATACGAAATTGTAGACGGAAAATTAGTTTTGTTTGCAAATGATGTTAAAACAATGGTTTTCAAGAAAAAATAATGAAATTCAATTCATAAATCATTAAAGCTGTCATTTTTTGACAGCTTTTTTATTTTTATATTTGTATACTTTTTAAAAGGAGAGAAAGATGAAATTTCCACAAACACATCAATTAAAAGATATAGCATCAATTATCGATGCGAAATTTATTGGAGACGAAAATTTTCCAGTCGAAGGAATCAATGAAATTCACCGTGTAGAAGCGGGAGATATTGTTTTTGTTGATCATCCAAAATATTATGATAAAGCGCTACAATCGAATGCAACAATTGTTTTGATTAACAAAGAAGTTGATTGTCCAGAAGGAAAAGCTTTGTTGATTTCTGATGATCCTTTTCGTGATTTTGTAAAAATTGGACAACATTTTATGGCGTTTGAAGCTGCTACAAAACAAATTTCTGATTCTGCAGAAATAGGTGAAGGAACAATTATTCAGCCAGGGGCATTTATTGGAAATCATGTTAAAATTGGAAAAAATTGTGTGATTCATTCTAATGTATCAATCAATGATTATGCAATTATCGGAGATAATGTAATTATTCGTTCAGGAACAGTTTTAGGAGCTGATGCATTTTACTACAAAAACCGCGAAACAGGTTTTGATCGTTTAAAATCTGTCGGAAATGTTATCATCGAAAATAATGTAGAAATTGGTGCGAATTGTACGATAGATAGAGGAGTTTCTGCGTCTACAATTATTGGAGAAGGAACAATTATGGATAACTTAATTCAGATTGGTCATGATACAATTATTGGTAAAAAATGTTTGATTGCTTCGCAAGTCGGAATTGCTGGTTGTGTAAATGTAGAAGACGAAGTTTCTATTTGGGGACAAGTTGGGATTACAAGTGGTGTAACAATCGGTACAAAAGCGGTGTTATTAGCACAAGCAGGGGTTAGTAAATCTTTGGAAGGAGGAAAAACATATTTTGGTTATCCGGCAGAAGAGGCTCGTGGCTTGTATAAAAAAATGGCTGTCACAGAGATAATGGTTCGCGATTACAAGAGAAAATAAAATTATTTATAGAATATATTTGCAGCCGACCGTTTGGTCGGCTTTTTTTATGATAAATATCTTATACTTTTTTGTCCTGTTCCAATAAAGACTTAGTGTATTTTTTACATTGAATATTTTTTAAAATGCAAAACTCCTTTTATATTTGTGTAAATTAAAAATCACAATGTCTGTATTAGTAAACAAAGATTCAAAAATAATCGTTCAAGGTTTCACAGGGAAAGAAGGAACTTTTCATGCTGAGCAAATGATTGAATATGGAACACAAGTAGTAGGTGGTGTAACTCCAGGAAAAGGAGGACAAACTCACTTAGGGTTACCAATTTTTAACACAGTAAAAGATGCTGTTGATCAAGCAGGAGCAGACGTTTCTATTATTTTCGTTCCACCAGCATTCGCTGCTGACGCTGTAATGGAAGCTGCAGAAGCAGGTATCAAAGTAATTATCTGTATTACAGAAGGTATTCCAGTAGAAGATATGGTAAAAGTACAAGCTTATGTTGACCAAAGAGATGTAACATTAATCGGACCTAACTGTCCTGGTGTTATTACTTCTGAGGAAGCTAAAGTAGGTATTATGCCAGGTTTCATTTTCAAAAAAGGTAAAGTTGGTATCGTTTCTAAATCAGGAACTTTAACTTACGAAGCTGCTGATCAAGTTGTAAAAGCTGGTTACGGAATTTCTACAGCAATCGGAATTGGTGGAGATCCAATTATTGGTACTACAACAAAAGAAGCTGTTGAATTATTTATGAATGACCCAGAAACTGAGTGTATCGTAATGATTGGTGAAATCGGTGGACAATTAGAAGCTGAGGCTGCTCGTTGGATTAAAGCAAATGGAACTAAACCAGTTGTAGGATTTATCGCAGGACAAACTGCACCAAAAGGTCGTACAATGGGACACGCTGGAGCTATCGTAGGTGGAGCTGATGATACAGCACAAGCTAAAATGGCAATTATGGAAGAATGTGGAATCCACGTTGTTGCATCTCCTGCTGATATCGGAGCTACAGTTGCAAAAGTTTTAGGATAAGAAATATTCTTAATCAAAATAGTAAAGGAACTCAAATTTGAGTTCC